>JBBSAT010000015.1:0-50805 GCA_038252025.1 Polyangiales bacterium
CCTGCTCGCGCGGGGGGCGCGCGACGTCCGCGTCCTCGACCTCGCGCCGTTCCCCCGCGCGCGGCCCGAGGTGACGGTGGTGCGCGGCGACGTGCGGGACGCCAGCGCGGTCGCTCGCGCGGCGCGGGGCGCGCGGTTCATCGTGCACGCGGCCGCGGCGCTGCCCCTCAGCCCTCCAGCGGAGATCCACGGCACGACGGTCGAGGGCACGCGCGTGGTCCTCGCGCACGGCGAGGCCGAGCGTGTCGTCTTCGTCTCCACCACGACCGTCTACGGACTGCACGACGGCGACGCGATCGACGAGGCGCACCCGCTCCGCGGAGAAGGCGCGTACGCGCGGGCGAAGATCGAGGCCGAGCGGCTCATCGAGAAGGCCCGCGATCGTGGCCGGTGCGTGTCGGTGCTGCGGCCGCGTCCCTTCGTCGGGCCCGAGCGCCTCGGTGTCTTCTCTTTGCTCTTCGAGTGGGCCGTGGAAGGGCGCGCCGTACCGGTGCTGGGCGAAGGAGACAACCGCTGCCAGCTGCTCGACGTCGACGACCTCTCGGACGCCATCGCGCGCTGCCTCGAGGTCGACGCGCCTCGCGCGAGCGCGACGTTCAACATCGGCGCGGTGGAGGTGGGGACGATGCGCGAGGATCTGCAGGCCGTGCTCGATCGCGCCGGCCATGGCCGCCGCGTCGTCGGGCTTCCCGCCGCGCCGCTCCTCCGTGCGCTCGACGCGCTCCATCGAGCTGGGCTCTCGCCGCTTCATCCGTGGGTCTACGGTCAGCTCACCAAGACCTCCATCGTCTCGGTCGACGCGCTCTCGCGAGCGCTCGACGTCACGCCGGCGCGTTCGAACGCCGACTCCCTCGTGCGCACCTTCGACTGGTACGTCGCGAACCAGAGCGAGCTGCGCCGCCGGCCTGCGAGGCTCGACCACCGCGCGCCGTGGAGACAAGGCGCTCTGGGCCTCGCGAAGCGCTGCTTCTGATCGAGGGGCCTTCGGCTCGCCGGTTTGTTGGCTCCGCGCTCGGACTCGCGTATTGCCGGGATCTCTGGAGCGCACGGCGTTCGGGCGGGCGAGCTCGACGCACGGCTGCGTTCCTCCTGGAGGATCCATGAAGGCGAAGCTCGCGTGTGGGGCAGTGTCGATCGTTTTGTGTCTCGCGGGATGCGGCGTACAGGCCGCGAGGTCGACGATCACGACATCGATGAACGAGGGTGTGAGCACCGAGCCGACGACCGGGAGCGCGTCGAGCGAGCCCGCGTCCAACGAGGTCGCGTCGAGCGAGACGAACGAGGCCAGTGCGCTCGTCTCGGCCGTCGTGGATCTCACGACGCTTCCACCGCCGCCCTGGTCGGCTCCTCCGATGGCGGCGGCCGATGCGCCGCGACAGATCTTGGCGGCGTGGGAGCGCGCGGAAAATCGCGACAGCTGCGCGCCGCTCGCGACGCGGTCCCTCGGCCGAGCGATGGGAGCGCGCGCACGCACGAGCGAGCTCGAAGGAGGCTGGCTCGTCGAGTTCGATCGCCCGGGCCTTCCCGGCATCGATCGCCAGGGCAACGAGTGCGACACCTGCGGCCGCAGCGTCTTCGGCATCGCCGGGACGAGCGTGAGCCACGACGCGCTCCTCGGCGAGAACGACGCGCTCAGCCCGAGCTACAACGACGGAAGCCACGCCGAGCTCGAGGTGAGCGATGGCGATGGCGAGAGCGTCGCGTCGGTGATGTTCACCGTGAACGGTCAGGACTGCGTCTACGAGGTGTGGAGCCTGCTCGGCCCCGATCACCTCGCCGAGCTGGTGGCGGGCTTGCGCTTCGTCGAGCCGGCGCAGCGCGGACGCCTCGCGCTCGCCGACGGCGGACGGCAGTAGTCGTTCATCTCCTCGCCGTAGTCCGAGAGGTACTGATCGCGATCGGCGTCCGATTGCGGCGGGCTGGTGTCGAGAGCGTTCGTGCCAGCGAGCGCACCGAGCGTGTGTGAGCCGAGAGGCGGCGCACTGCTCGGTGGCGCTCCTCGCTCCGGCGTGAGGACGATCTGGTTGGCATGCCACACCCCACGAGGTGTGGAACGCGAGCGCGGAGACGGGGCGGCTCAGCGCGCGCGCCTGGCTCCGGCGCGCACCGCTCGGCGGACGATCGAGTCGTAGCGACGCGGCGCGAGACGGGCCATCGCGTCGATCGCGACCGCGTCGGCGCCGATGAGGATGCGCGGCTCGTCCCGCAAGATCCCGCGGACGATCACCCGCGCGGCCTCATCTGCCGTCGTGCGCGCCGTGCGCTCGAAGTCGGCCGCGACCTCGTGCGTCTCCACCGGGCCGCCGAGCGCATCCTCGTAGTGTCGGCCTCGCTTGACGATGTCCGTCTTGATGCCGCCTGGGTGCACGCAGGAGACGTGGATCGGTGTCCCCGCGAGCTCCTGCCGGAGCGACTCGGTGAAGCCGCGCACCGCGAACTTGGCGGCGCAGTACGCGGACTGGGTGGGCACGCCGATCAGGCCGAACACGCTCGAGAGGTTCACGACGTGCGCATCCGACTTGGTCCTGAGCTGCGGAAGGAACGCGCGACAGCCGTTCACCACCCCCCAGAAGTTGATGTCGAACAGCCACTCGAAGTCCTCGTCGCGCATCTTCTCGACGCTCGCAGAGAGCGAGACGCCGGCGTTGTTGACGATCACGTCGGCGCCGCCGAGCTGGTCTTTCACGCGCGCCGCCCAGGCGTAGAGGGCCGTCCGGTCCGCGACGTCGAGCCTCATCGCGTCCACTCGAGCGCCGGCTCGCGCCGCGCGAGCGCGCGCCTCCGTCTCGGCGAGCCCCGCCACGTCGACGTCCACGAGCGCGAGGTCGCTGCCGCGCCGCACACACTCGAGCGCGAGCGAGCGCCCCATCCCCGAGGCCGCGCCCGTGATCGCGACCACCTTGCCAGACAGCGTCTTCATGCGCGCGATGCTACCCGCGATCGTCGCGCCGCGCTCCCGATGCCGGCTACGGCGCGCCGGCGCTGCGGGCGACGAGCGCCTCGCAGGTCTCGTAGAGACGCGTCGCGATCGCATCGTCTTTCACCGCCGGAGGAAAGCGCGTCGCCTCTTGCTTCCAGTCGCCGACGATGCTGCCGAAGACCTTGCCCGAGACGCCGTCGAGGTCGGGCGAGGTCGCAGCCCAGATCGGCGTGCGCGCGCCCTGCGCCGGCGTCCGCATGAAGGGCCGGAAGAGGATGGAGAAGAACTGCATCCGGCCCGGCAGCGCGCGCATGCCCGCCGTGTTGACGAGCCCGGGCAGCACTGCGTTCGCGAAGATCTTCTTCGGCGCGAGCCGCGCCGACCACGCGCGCGTGAGGGCCACGCATGCGTTCTTGGTCTGCACGTACGCGTTCCAGCCGTCGTACTTGCCGCGCTCGCTCTGGAGGTCGTCGATGTCGAAGTTCGGCTGTCCGCCTCCGTAGAACGCGATCACTCTGGACGGCGCAGCCCGCTCGAGGCTGGGCGTGAGCAGCTGCGTCAGGAGGAAGGGCGCGAGCACGTTCGTCGCGAACGCCTCCTCGATGCCTTCGCTCGTCACCTTGCGAGTGGTCGGGACCACGGCGGCGTTGTGGATCAGCACGTCCAGCTTCGGCAGGGCCTCGGCGAGCTCGGCCGCCGCACGGCGGACCTCGCTCATGAGCGAGAGATCCGCGAGCACGACGTGGACCTCGCGTCCGGTGGTCGTGCGCACGTCATCGGCCGCGGCCTGCGTCCTTCCGCGATCACGACCGACGAGCGTCACCGCATGGCCGGCGGCGGCGAGCCCGCGGGCGATCTCCTTGCCGATCCCACCGCTCGCACCGGTCACGACGCAGTTCTTCGAGGTGTCCACGCTGGTCATGGGGGCGATGATGCCTCACTTCGCCCCCGAGCGTGGACGGAGGAACGACCGGCGTCGGCCCCCTCGATGGTTGACATTAGTTTGTGCTCAAAGTAATACCTCCCCATGAAGGAGATGTCCGGCACGACCCGGCGTTATCGGGCGATCGAGCGCAAGCACCTGCGCACCCTCCCCCAGCTCGCCCGGTTCTCGGAGCACGAGATGCGAGGCATGGAGGCGGTGGCGCACGTCCTGCCGTTCCGCGTGAACGACTACGTCATCGAAGAGCTGATCGACTGGAGCCGAGCGCCCGACGACCCGATCTTCCAGCTCACGTTTCCGCAGCGGGGGATGCTGAGGGAGCCGGACCTCTTGGAGATGGAAGCGTTGATCGCGCGCGGTGCGACGCGCGCGGAGATCAAGGCGGTCGCCCAGCGAATCCAGCTGACCCTCAACCCGCATCCCGCAGGGCAGGTGGAGCTCAACGTGCCGCGCGTGGATGGGCGGCCCGTGCGCGGGCTCCAGCACAAGTACCGCGAGACCGTCCTGGTGTTTCCGAGCGCCGGGCAGACCTGCCACGCGTACTGCTCGTACTGCTTCCGCTGGCCTCAGTTCGTCGGGCTCGACGATCTTCAGTTTGCGACGCGCGAGATGGCCGACGTCGTCTCCTACCTCGAGGAGCACACGGAGGTCACCGACGTCCTGATCACGGGCGGCGATCCGCTGCTCATGAAGACGTCGCTGCTCCGGCGCTACGTCGAGCCCCTTCTCTCTCCGCGCCTCGCGCACATCGCTTCGATCCGCCTCGGGACCAAGGCACCCGCGTACTGGCCGCAGCGCTTTACGGGCGATGCGGACGCGGACGACCTGCTCGTGCTCTTCGAAGAAGTGATCGCCGCCGGACGATCGCTCGCGCTCATGGGGCACTACACCCACCCGCGAGAGCTCGAGACCCCGATCGCGCAGCGTGCCGTGCGCCGGATCGTCTCGAGCGGAGCCGTCGTGCGCTGCCAGTCGCCGATCATCCGCCGCGTGAACGACGACGCGCTCGCCTGGGCCGAGCTGTGGAGGCTCGAGGTGCAGCTCGGCGCCATTCCGTACTACGTGTTCGTCGAGCGCGACACGGGCGCACGGGACTGGTTCGAGGTCCCGTTGATCCGCGCCTGGGAGATCTTCCGCGACGCCACGTCGCGCGTCTCCGGCCTCGCGCGTACCGCCCGTGGGCCCTCGATGAGCGCGACGCCGGGCAAGGTGGTCATCGACGGCCCGGCGACCATCCGCGGCGAGCGAGTGCTCGCGCTTCGCTTTCTCCAGGCGCGTGACCCGAGCTGGGTGGGACGTCCGTTCTTCGCCCGCTTCGATCCGGCCGCGACCTGGTTCGACCAGCTGCGGCCCGCGTTCGGCGAGAAGGAGTTCTTTTTCGAAGCGGGCATGCGGCGGATCGCCTCGGGCCCGGACGAAGCGCGCGACTCCCTCGCGCTGACGCGCCGACGACTGCCGCTCTTCGCGGCGGTCTCCTCGTGACGGCGCTCACGGCGAGAGAAGGCCTCGAGCCACGCCTCGTCGGCGCCAAGCCCTCCGTCACGCTCGCGCTCAACGAGGCTTGCGCAGAGCTCGCGCGCGCGGGGCGCCCCGTCGCGCGGCTCGGTCTGGGTCAGTCGCCCTTCCCGGTGCCGCCGCGCATCGTCGCCGCGCTGCGCGCGAACGCCGGACAGAAGGACTACCTCCCCGTGCGCGGCCTGCCGGCGCTCCGCACCACCATCGCGTCGCACCTCGAGTCGCGCTACGGGATCGCGCGCGGAGCCGCCGACGTGCTCGTCGCTCCCGGCAGCAAGGAGCTGATGTTCCTGCTCCAGGTCGCGTTCGCCGGCGAGCTCGTCGTCCCCGCGCCGGCCTGGGTCTCGTACGGGCCGCAAGCGCTCATCGTCGGGCGCGCCGTCAGGACGCTGGCGACGCGCGCAGAAGACGGCTTCTGCATCGATCCGGACGCGCTCGACCGCGAGCTCACCGCCGCCGGACACGGGCCGCGCGTGCTCGTCCTGAACTCTCCGTCGAACCCGACCGGGCGTGTGCACTCGCGCGATCGGCTCGCGGCCATCGCAGACGTGGCGCGGCGACACGAGCTCATCGTGCTCTCGGACGAGATCTACGCCGAGCTCCACCACCACGAGCGCCCGTGCTCGATCGCCTCGCTCTACGAGGAGGGGACGATCGTCTCGACGGGTCTCTCGAAGTGGTGCGGCGCCGGGGGCTGGCGCCTGGGGTGCTTTTCTTTCCCGGAGCGCCTGCGTTGGCTCCTCGACGCGATGGCCGTCGTCGCGAGCGAGACGTACTCGGCGACGAGCGCGCCGATTCAGTACGCTGCAGTCGAGGCTTTCTGCGTCGACGCGGAGCTCGAGGACTACCTCGCTCGGTCGCGCCGTGTCGTGCGCGCGATCTGCACCGAATCGGCTCGACGGCTGCGCGCGATGGGCGCATGGGTCCCGGAGCCGGAGGCTGCTTTCTATGCGTTCCCTGGCTTCGGCCCGATCCGAGAGGCGCTTCGCGCGCGCGGGATCGAGGACGACCGAGCGCTCGCGTCGGCCTTCCTCGAGCACGCTGGCGTGGCGACGCTCCCCGGAAGCGAGTTCGGGCTCCGTCCGGACGAGCTCTACCTACGGCTCGCGCTCGTCGACTTCGACGGGTCCGGGGCGCTCGTCGCGGCCGCCGAGGAGACCGACGACCGGGCGCTCGCAGAACGAGCGTGTCGGCCGGTGCTCGACGGGCTAGATCGCATGCGCGCGTTCCTCGCGGGCTGATGCGCCCGGGCCAGGGCTAGGATGCGGCAGTCGGAAGGATGTCGATGGTGCATCGAGACGGGAACGAGATCCGCGTCGGCAAGACGCTGGAGTTCATGCAGATCCTCTTCGAGCTCACGCACGCGCTCCAGTCGCTGAGCAAGCGGATGGAAGCGTCGATCGGTGTGACAGCTGCGCAAAGGCTCGCCGTCCGACTGATCCGCGCGGCGCCTGGGCTCGCCGCTGGTGAGCTCGCCACCGCGATGCGCATCCATCCCAGCACCCTCACCGGTATCCTGCGACGGCTCGAGGCCGCGAAGGCGGTCGCCCGCAGCGTCGACGCGAACGATGCGCGCCGCGCGCGCCTGTCGCTGACCGAGCGAGGCCGCGCCATCGACAAGCAGCAGCGTCCGACCGTGGAAGCGGCCGTTCGTCGTGCCCTCGGGCGGGCGCGGGAAGCGGACATCGAGGCCTGCCGCCGCGTCCTCGAGATCCTGGCGGAAGAGATCGAGCGAGAGGCGCGGGCGACCGATTGATGGAGTGGAGCCTTCCGACGTGAACGTCCCGAAACGAATCCAGGCCTCGCTCGACGCCGCGCGCGCGTTCGTCGTGCGCATCACCCTACGGGTCTCGCCGAGCGAAGCGCAGCGCGTGTTCGGGCTGACGCTCGTGCTCGGCGCGGTGTGCGGGCTCGTCGCGGTCGCGTTCCACCTCGCGATCCATGGCGCACAGCAGCTGCTCTTCGACCGCTACAGCCCCGTCGACGGCTGGGTCTGGATCCCCTGGGTGGTGCTCGTCCCAGCGGTCGGAGGTGCGATCGCGGGCGTGCTCCTCCAGTACGTCGTGCCGAGCGCGCGCGGCAGCGGCATCCCGCAGGTCAAGACGGCGTACGCGCTCGACACGAGCGGCACGAGGCTCCGCGACGCGGTCGGGAAGTTCGGCGTCTGCGTCCTCCAGCTCGGCTCGGGCGCATCGCTCGGCCGTGAGGGCCCGACGGTCCAGATCTGCGCCGGTGTCGCGACGAGCATCGGGCGTTGGCTCGCGCTCTCGCCCGCCAACCTGCGGCGTCTCATCCCGGTGGGAGCAGCCGCCGGCGTCGCCGCCGCCTTCAACGCTCCGATCGCCGCCGTCACGTTCACGATCGAAGAGGTCGTCGGCACGCTCGATGGAACCGTGCTCTCCGGCGTGGTCATCGCGGCTGCGCTCGCGGCCGTGGTCGAGCACTCGATCCTCGGCGGCAATCCGATCCTCGGTGCCCCCATCGGGGCAGGCCTGCACCACGCTTCGTCGCTGCCGCTCTATGCGATGCTCGGCGTGCTCGCCGCCTTCGTCTCCATCACGTTCACCGATCTCCTGCTCGGGACGCGCGAGCGCTTCCTCCGCGCCAAGAGCGTGCCCGAGTGGCTCCGCCCCGGGATCGGCGGCCTCGCGACGGGCGCGTTCGCCGCGGTCGGGATCGGCGTCGCGGGCGAGCAGGGCATCGCGGGCGGCGGCTACGAGACGCTGGGCCGCGCGCTGAGCGGAAACCTCGCCGTCCACGTCCTCGCGCTCCTCTGCGTGCTGAAGCTCCTCGCGACGGTCACGTCGTACTCGAGCGGCGGCGCCGGCGGCATCTTCGCGCCGACCTTGTTCGTCGGCGCGATGCTCGGCGGTCTGGTGGGCAACGCCGACGTCTGGATCTTCGGGCACGAGGCCGGCACCGAGCTGTCGTCGTTCGCGCTCGTCGGGATGGGCGCAGTCTTCGCCGGAGTCGTGCGCGCACCGATGACCTCCGTGCTGATCGTCTTCGAGATGACGGGCGGCTACGACCTCGTGCTCCCGCTGATGATCGCGAACGTCGCCGCGTACGTGATCGCACGGCACTTCCGCCCGATCCCCATCTACGAGGCGCTCCTCGCGCAGGACGGCGTCCACCTCCCGCACGGCACGACGTCGCGCGGCCCGCTCCTCGGTCTCGACGTCCAAGCGGCGATGACGAGAACGCTCGTGACGATGCGCGCGGCGACGACCATGACCGAGGCAGCGGCGATCGCACGCGAGCACGGGCACTCGACCTACCCGGTCCTCGACGACAAGGATCACTTCGTCGGCCTGCTCAGCGAGGCGCGGATCCAGCGGACGATCGCGGAAGAAGGCGCCGACAAGCCGGCGAGCGAGATCGCGCGCAGGAAAGAGTACGCCGTCGTCGACGAGCCGCTGCTGCGCGCCGTCGCACGAATGCAGCGCCTCGGCGTGCGACAGCTCCCCGTGCTCGATCGCGGGACGGCCCACCTCGTCGGCATCCTCGCGATGAGCGACGTCCTGCGCGCGCAGGTCGCCGCCATCGACAAGCAGGAGCTCGGTCCGCTGTCCTCTGGCGATCGCGGCTCGATCGAGCCGCTGGCCGGCGATCCCGACGGCCCGATGGGAGGCCTCTCGGAAGGACGTCCGACGGCCCCGCCGGATCGCTGAGGCCGATGCTCCACGGGATCGACGTCGCCGTGCTCGGTGCGTACGTCGCCTGGTCGGCGTGGTCGGGCCTCTCCTCGATGAAGCAGGCGAGCCGGGGGCTCGAGGAGTACTTCCTCGCCGGACGCACGCTGCCCGGCTGGGCTGCGGGCATCAGCATGGCAGCCTCGCAGTTCGCGGCCGACACACCCCTCGTGGTGACGGGGCTCGTGGCGACGGGTGGCCTGCTCGCGCTCTGGCGGCTCTGGATCTACGCCGTCGCGTTCCTGTTCCTCGCGCTGGTGCTCGGGACGAGCTGGCGACGCGCCGGGGTGCTCACCGACGCGGAGCTCTCTGAGCTTCGCTACGGCGGCCGCCCGGCGGCGGTGCTCCGGTTCGTCAAAGCGATCCACTTCGGGCTGATCTTCAACTGCGTCGTCCTCGCGATGGTGTTGCTCGCGACCGCTCGAATCGCCGAGCCCTTCGGGCGATGGCAAGAGTGGCTACCGACCGGAGCGTTCGAGGCGGCGCGCGCGGTGGTCTCCGGGCTCGGGCTCTCGCTCGCGACGGGAAGCGGCCCCTGTGACGCGAGCTGCGCCGCCGAGTGCGTCCGCGGCTCCTGCTTCGGCGCAGCCGAGTGGGATCTGGCGACCTCGAACACGCTTTCCCTCGGCATCGTGCTCGCGGTCACGACGCTCTACTCCACGACCGGCGGCCTTCGCGCGGTCGTCAGGACGGACATCCTGCAGTTCGCGCTCGCGATGATCGCGACGCTCGGCTACGCGATCGTCGTGGTGGATCGGTGCGGCGGTCTCGATGGGCTGCATGCGCGCCTCGAGGAGGCGGCCGAGCGGCTCGGCACCACCGACGGAGCGCTCACGGCGATGACTCCGTTCGAGTCGGGCTCGATGTCGCTCTCGCTCATGGCGGTCGTCGCCGTGCAGTGGCTCGCGCAGATGAACGCCGATGGGAGCGGATATCTCGCGCAGCGCGTGATTGCGTGCCGAAGCGATCACGACGCGCGGGTCGCCGGCGTGGTCTTCACCGTTCTCCAGGTGCTGGTCCGCAGCCTCCTCTGGATCCCGATCGTGCTCGGCCTCCTGGTGCTCTTTCCGCCGAGCGGGCAGCTCGCTGGCGCGGCGCTCGTGGCCGAGCGCGAGGGCACCTACGTGCTCGGCATCGCGACCCTGCTGCCGCCGGGGCTCCTCGGATTGATGCTCGCGGGGATGATGGGCGCGCTCGCGTCGACGCTCGACACACACCTGAACTGGGGCGCGTCCTACGTGACGAACGATCTCTGGGGGCGCTTCCTCGCGCCTCGCCTCCTCGGGCGCGCTGCGACCGCGCGGGAGCTCGTGGTCGTCGCACGCCTCTCGAACGTCTTCCTCCTGCTCGCCGCGATCGCCATCGTGCCGAGGCTCGAGTCCATCCAGACGGCGTGGCACGCGAGCCTCCTGCTCGGCGCGGGGCTGGGCGTGGTGCTCGTGCTCCGCTGGATCTGGTGGCGCATGACCGCGAGCGCCGAGATCGCCGCGATCGTCTCGTCCCTGGTGCTCGCAGCCGTCGCGCTGATGACGCTCGAGGACGAACCGCAGCGCCTGCTGCTCGTCGCGTCGGGGGCCACGGCAGCGGCGATCCTCGTCGCGCTCGTCGGGCCACAGGAGGATCGCGCGCGCCTCCAAGTGTTCTTCGACCGGGCTCGCCCGCCGGGCTTCTGGGGACCGATGTCGAGCGCGAGCGCGCCGCACGCGCGGGCCCGCCTCGGATGGGGCCTGCTCGCCACGATGACCGGCGCTCTCGCGGTGTTCGCGGCGCTGGTGGGCTTCGGGAGCTGGCTCGCACGGAGCGAAGGGCCGTCCATCCTCGGCTCGCCCACGACGTGGATCTTCCTCCAGCTCGCGACGGCGTGCGGAAGCGGCGCTCTCGCCGTCGTCGCGGCGCGTCGAGCCGCTCTCCACGAGAACGCCCCCCGAGCCCTCGACGAGCCGGCGCGAGGAATCGACCCGTCGCCGTGAGCGCTCGATGCAGCGCTCGACGCAGCCCTCTATGATGCCTTCGTGAACGACGCGGTCGCCAACCTCGAGCAGTACCTCCTGAGGGAGACGCGCCGCTGCGTGCGCGCGCCGGTCGGACGCTTTCGTCATCCGTGGCTCGCTCCGATGCCGCCCCTCGATCCGGACGGAGAGTGGGGTGAGGGCTCGCGCTTTCTCCGCGGAGACTACTCGAGCGCCCTCTTCCATCACGACGTGAGCGAGAGCGCGATCGAGCTCTGCCAGGACCCGGAGCTCGCCGAGGCCTGCTTCGGAAGCCTGCTCTGCTTCCTCGACACGGCGCTGCCGAACGGACGCATTCACAGGATCGAGCTACCGCTCCGAGCCCGTGATCCCGAGCCCGCCAAGCCGGTCATGGCGCAGCTCGCCGTGCGCGCGATCGATGGCGTCGAGCGCGGGCTCGAGCGCGCGGATGAACATCGCGTCCTGCCGCGGCTCCTCGCGTTTCTCAGCCACCTCGAGAACGAGACGACCGGGATGCACGGCCTCCTGCTGACGCCGTCGTGTCGCGCCAGCGGCTTCGACTCGGACGTGCTGAGCGCAGGCTTTCCCGACTACGCGATCGAGGGGCCGGACACGAACACGTTCCTCGTGCTCGAGTACGAGGCGGCTTCATCGCTCGCCGACCGGCTCGGGCAGTCGGCGGTCGGCCGCGAGCTCTCCGAGAAGGCGGCTCGCCTCCGAGAGCGCATCGAGCTGGCGCTCTGGCACGAGGCCGAGCACACGTACGTCGCGCTCCGGCACAGCCACGGGGCGCGCACGCAGATGGACGAGATCGTCGGCCAGTGGGATCCGGACGGCGTGTTCCGGCCCGCGAGGAGCTGGGTCGAGTGGCTGCCGCTCTACGCGGGAATCCCGACCGCCGAGCGCGCGCACAGGATGATCGCGCGGATGCTCGATCCCGCGCAGTACTGGGGCGCGTCCGGCGTCCGCACCGTCGCGGCCGACGACCCGCTCTTCCATCAGGCCGCGCGCGTGATGATCTACGACCCGCGCCGCCAGCGACAGTCTCCCGTGTCGAACTGGTCCGGCCCCGTCTGGGTGCTCTCGAGCTACTACGCCTTTCGCGCGCTCGAGCGATACGGCCGGATCGCCGAGGCACGCGCGCTCGCTCTCACCACGGCGCGCGTCCTCGCGAAGGACCTCGAGGCCACCGGCGCGCTCCACGAGTGTTACGACGACGCGGGAAAGGGCCTCTGGCCGCGGCGCGGCACGTTCCTCTCGTGGAACGTGCTCGCGCGGACGATGCTCCGGGCGATCAGGTCGCCGCAGGCTTGAAGAACACCGCCGCGAGCGGCGGGAGCGTCACGACGAGCGAGTGCGGTCGGTCGTGCGCAGGCGCGATCGTGGTGTCCACGCGCCCCATGTTCCCTTGACCGCTGCCGCCGTACTCGACGGCGTCCGTGTTGACGACCTCCGTCCACGCGCCTTCGATGTCGACGCCGAGCCGGTAGTTGGCGCGCGGGACGGGTGTGAAGTTGAACGCGCACACCACGCGTCCGCGATGCTCCTCGGAGCGCCGCTCGAAGGCGAGCACGCTGTGGTCGACGTCGCGCGCATCGATCCAGGAGAACCCGCCCGGCCGCGCGTCGAGCACGTGCAGAGCCGGCTCCCCGCGATAGACGCCGTTGAGGTGCGTGAGGCAGCGCGCGATGCCCGCGTTCTCGTCCGCCACGTGCCAATCGAGGCTCGTGTCGTGGTTCCACTCGCTCCGCTGGCCCAGCTCCACCCCCATGAAGAGCAGCTTCTTTCCCGGCTGCGCAAACAGGTAAGCGAGCAAGAGGCGGAGGTTCGCGCGCTGTTGCCACTCATCGCCGGGCATCTTCGAGAGGAGAGCGCCCTTGCCGTGCACCACTTCGTCGTGGCTCAGGGGAAGCACGAAGTTCTCCTGGAACGCGTAGAGATGTCGGAACGTGAGCTTGTCGTGGTGGTACTTGCGATGAACAGGATCGTTCGCGAAGTACGCGAGCGTGTCGTGCATCCACCCCATGTCCCACTTGAAGCCGAAGCCCAGCCCCCCGACCTCTGTCGGACGGCTCACCATCGGCCAGGAGGTGGACTCCTCTGCATACGTCTGCACGTCCGGAAAGTCCGAATAGACCATCACGTTGAGCTCGCGAAGCAGCTGGATGGCCTCGAGGTTCTCGCGCCCTCCGTGCACGTTGGGAATCCACTCCCCCGGCTCGCGTGAGTAGTCGAGATAGAGCATCGACGCGACGCCATCGACGCGGATTCCGTCGGCGTGATAGCGCTCGAGCCAGAAGCGTGCGCTCGAGAGGAGGAACGACTTCACCTCGAGGCGACCATAGTTGAAGATCGCGCTCTTCCAGTCCGGATGAATGCCCGTCCGCGGGTCCGCGTGCTCGAAGAGGTGCGTGCCGTCGAAGTACCCGAGCCCGTGCTGATCGGTCGGGAAGTGCGCAGGGACCCAGTCGAGGATCACGCCGATGCCTCGCTGGTGGAGGTGATCGACGAGGTACATGAAGTCGGCGGGCGTCCCATGTCGGCTCGTCGGCGCGAAGTATCCCGTCACCTGGTATCCCCAGGACCCATAGAAGGGATGCTCGAAGACCGGCATGATCTCGACGTGAGTGAAGCCCAGCCGTGCGACGTGATCGGCGAGCCTCGGGGCGATCTCGCGATACGACAGCGAGCGATTGCCCTCCTCCGGAACGCGCGCCCACGAGCCGAGGTGGACCTCGTAGATGCTGATCGGAGATCGCAGCGTCTGCTTGCCCCCGCGTCCTTTCATCCAGTCGCCGTCGCGCCACTCGAACGGATCGAGGCTCCACACGACCGAGCCGGTACGAGGAGGCGTCTCCTGCATGAAGCCGAACGGATCCGCCTTGTCGACGCGATACCCGTCGCGGCGCGAGTGGATTCGATACTTGTAGATCGCGCCCTGGCCGAGGCCGGCGACGAACGCCGTCCAGATCCCGGACGAGCCCGCGGGAGAGAGCGGCGTGGACTCGTGCCAGCCGTTGAAGTCTCCGATCACCCAGACGTGCTCGGCGTTCGGCGCCCAGACGGCGAAGCGCACGCCCGTCGCATCGCCCTCCGTGACGACGTGCGCGCCGAGCTTCTCGTAGAGTCGGTGGTGCCGACCTTCGTTGAAGAGGTGGAGATCGATCTCCCCGAGAACCGCCGGCACAACCCCCGAAGCCGAGCTCATGGCGCCTCCATCTCGAGCATCTCGACCACCGCTCGGAGCGGGATCTCGACCCAGTCGGGCCTGTTGTTGAGCTCGTAGCGAACCTCGTAGATCGCCTTCTCGAGCAGATAGAAGTCGAGCGAACGAGCGAGCACCCAGTCGTCCTTCGGCGCAAAAGGCGCCCCTTCGGTCTTGCGCCGCCACCCGGCGAGCCAGACCGCCGAGACCGCGTCGGTCCACGCGTCCGCCCAGGGCCTCAGCGCGCCTTGATCGCGCTCGCGCACGTGGTCTGCGCGAAGCGCGGCCTCGGCCGCGTAGTGGAACGAGCGCAGCATGGCAGCCACGTCGCGCAGTGGAGACCGCTTGCGGCGCCGCTCGCTGAGCGTGCGGGCGGGCTCTCCTTCGAAGTCGATGAAGACGAAGTCACCGCGCGAATAGAGCACCTGCCCGAGGTGGAGATCTCCGTGCACGCGCGTCCGGACCAGCTCGAGCTTTTCGCGGTGGAAGAGGGCGAGACGGGCGTCGAGCTCCGCGCGCAGGCCGAGAAGGCGCTCGGCGAGCACGCGCGCCTCGACGCCGAGCGTGTCGCGCTGCTTCGTGAGGAGCGCGAGCGTGTGGCCCACCTCCGCGCGCGCCGACTGATAGAGCGAGCGCTGATGGAGGAGTGTGAACGGCTCGGGCGTGAAGTCGGGATCGCCATGGCCCGATGCGAGCGCGAGATGGAGCTCCGCGGTCCTCTCACCGAGCTGGCGAGCCACGGTCAGAAACGGGCCGATGGTGTCGCGTACGACGGGCGGTAGCTCGCGCTTGGCGCGCTCGACGAGCGAGATCTTCTCCGTCGGCGGCGGCCCCTGGTCCGCGACCTGCCAGACCTTGTCGTAATAGAGCCGGAGGGCATCGAGCGTGTAGTCCCACGCGTCGCCGTGGTTCGGGACGAGCTCCTGCAGGATCGCGAGAGCGCGCGGCTCACCGTGGCTCGCCTCGTAGCTCAACGTGCCGAGCAAGCGTGGCACGTGGCCGAAGTGCGCCGTCTCTGTGAGGAAGCGTCCGACCTCCTCCTCGGGATGCTCGCCCGGCTCGACCGCCCGAAGGAGCTTCAGGATCATCTTGTCGCCGTAGACGATGCTCGTGTTCGTCTGCTCCGCCCCGCTCAGGCGCGGAGGGAGCTCCACGTGACGACGACCGCGCGCCGACTGCGCGATGAGCGAGCGATCGATGAGGTCGGGCAGCGCCTTGGTCGCCCGCGCGCGGATGACGCCGGACTCGCCACGCAGCGTCGTGCGCTCGAGCACGGCGCTGAGCAGGCTCGCCGGGAGCTCCTCCGTCGCGAGCGCGTCGACGAGCTGGCCTTCCTCGCCGGCGCGTGAGCGCGTGTGCGCGATGAGCGCCCCAGGAGAGGCCCGCGTGATGGCGACGCCGCGCTCCGAGGAGACGATCGCGAGCGGCAGCACGTAGAGGTCCGAGTGTCCCTCGGAGTAGCTGACCTCGAGCAACGCGATCGCGGCTTCGCCCATCGGGATCATGTCCGCGATTCGTAGCGAGATGACCGTTCGAGCTTTTCCGCGAAACCAGCGCTGGCGCGGGATCCAGGCGGCGAGCGCCGGGACGAGCCGGTCGCGGCCGCTCGCGGACAGGAGGCTCTCGGAGCGCTCGAGCGTCGGAATCGGCGTCGGGACGCCGGACGCCCGAGCGTGATCGACGGGCGGCGCGACGGTGAACGCGAAGAACGAATAGGGCGCCATCGTGAGGAGATAGGGACTCTCTCCGATGGTGGGAAACGCCGTGTGTCCCACGAGCTCGATCGGCCTGCATCCGACGTGGGCTCGGAGGTCGAGCTGCACACACTGGGGCGTACGCGCGAGGTTGGCGACGACGAGGATGCGGTCTTCGCCGAGCACGCGGAAGAACGCGAGGATCTTCCCGTTGTCCGGGTGCAACATCTCGATCTCGCCCGAGCCGAACGCCGGGTGCCTCTTGCGGAGAGCGATGAGCCGCTTCGTCCACCAGAGGAGCGAGTCGCTGTTGTTCTGCTGCGCTTCGACGTTGACCGTCTCGTAGTGGTACTCGGGATCGATCACGACGGGCAGGAAGAGCTTCTGTGGATTGACGGTGGAGAATCCAGCGTTCCGATCCGGGCTCCACTGCATCGGTGTCCGCACGGCGTCGCGATCCCCGAGGTAGACGTTGTCGCCCATCCCGATCTCGTCCCCGTAGTAGAGGACCGGAGTCCCCGGCATCGAGAACAGGAGGGCGTACATCAGCTCGACCTTCGCGCGCGTCTTCAGGAGGGGCGCGAGCCGGCGGCGAATCCCGAGGTTCACGCGCATCTGCGGATCGTCGGCGTAGACGCGATACATGAAGTCGCGGTCCTCGTCCGTGACCATCTCGAGGGTCAGCTCGTCGTGGTTTCGTAGAAAGAGCGCCCACTGGCACGAGTCGGGGATCTTCGGCGTCTGTGCGAGGATGTCGACGATCGGAAAGCTGCTCTCGAGCTGGAGAGACATGAACATCCGCGGCATCAGCGGAAAGTGGAAGTTCATGTGGCACTCGTCGCCGTTGCCGAAGTACGCGGCGGCATCCTCGGGCCACTGGTTCGCTTCGGCGAGGAGCATGCGGTTCGTGTAGCGCGCGTCGATGTGCGCGCGAAGCTCCTTCAGGAACGCGTGCGTCTCGTCGAGGTTCTCGCAGTTCGTCCCGTCGCGCTCGAAGAGATAGGGAATCGCGTCGAGCCTGAGCCCGTCGACGCCCATCGACATCCAGTGATCGACCCACTCGAGCACGGCCTTCCGCACCTCGGGATTGTCGAAGTTCAGGTCGGGCTGATGCGAGTAGAAGCGATGCCAGTAATAGGCCTGGGCGATCGGATCCCAGGCCCAGTTGGAGTTCTCGAAGTCCTGGAAGATGATGCGCGCGTCCCCGTACTTCTTCGGGTCGTCGCTCCAGACGTAGAACTCGCGGTGCTTGCTGCCCTTCGGGGCACGACGCGCGCGCTGGAACCAGGGGTGCTGGTCCGACGTGTGGTTGATGACGAGCTCGGTGATGACGCGGATCCCCCGGCGATGAGCCTCCTTCATGAAGTGCTTGAACTCGGGGAGCGTGCCGAGGCGAGGATGGACGGCGCGATAGTCGGCGATGTCGTAGCCACCGTCGCGCTGGGGCGACGGATAGAACGGCAGGAGCCAGATCGCCGTCACGCCGAGGTCCTCGACGTAGTCGAGCTTCTCGATCAGCCCCGCGATGTCCCCCGTTCCGTCGCCGTTCGAGTCGTAGAACGCGCGGATCGGGATCTCGTAGATGATCGCGTTCTTGAACCAGAGGGGGTCGTCGTGAAGGCTCGACGTCTCGTCGTGTCGCATCCGATCTTCTCTCCTCAAAGGTAGTAGTCGAAGTCACGCTCGCTGCGAACCTTGCGCCGCACGGCGAAGATCTGCGCGGGGAGCGCCTGGGGATCGATGTCCACGTAGCTGCGCGAGCCTCTCCAGGCGTGCCGCCCACCGCCGAGCAGATCGTGGACCTGAAACGTCTCCTCGGGATCGATCCCGAGCGATGCGAGATCGAGCGTCACCCAGCCGGACTGGCGGTGCTGGAAGTCGAGGCTCACCGCGACCACCACCACGTCCTCACCCCAGATCTTGCTGTAACAGAGGATGAACTCGTTGTCGGTCGGGTGAAATCGCAGCGTCTCGTTCCGCTGGAGCGCCGGGTGAGCACGGCGGATGGCGTTGAGAGACGTGATCGCGCGCCGGGTCGGCGAGGGCCGGTTCCGGTCCCACTGACGGATCTCGTACTTCTCGCTCTTCGCGTACTCACCGCTTCCCGGCCGGGCGAGGTGCTCCTCGAGCTCGTAGACCGGGCCGTAGATCCCGTAGTGGCTCGAGAGCGTGCCCGCGAGGATGAGGCGCGCGAGGAACGCAGGACGGCCGCCGTACTGGAGATCGTCCGGAAGGATGTCCGGTGTGTTCGGCCAGAAGCTGGGGCGGAACGTATCGGCGATGTCCGGGCGCGTGAGCTCGGTGAGATACTCCATCAAGCCCGCCTTGGTGCTCCGCCAGGTGAAGTAAGTGTATCCCTGGCTGAATCCAACGTTGGCGAGCGCATACTTCAGCCGAGGTCGGGTGAAGGCCTCTGCGAGGAACGTGACCTCGGGGTGATCGGCCTTGATGGACTCGATGCACCACTGCCAGAAGGGCACTGGCTTGGTGTGTGGGTTGTCGACCCGGAAGATGGTGACGCCGCGCGCGATCCAGAAGCGGAAGACGTCTCGGAGCGCAGCCCACAGCTCGCGCCAGCTCTCGGTCTCGAAGTCGAACGGATAGACGTCCTGGTACTTCTTCGGCGGGTTCTCGGCGTACTGGATCGTGCCGTCGGGACGGTGCTTGAACCACTCGGGATGCTGTCGGACCCAGGGGTGATCCGGCGAGGCCTGGAAGGCGATGTCGAGCGCGACCTTCAGGCCGAGATCGCGCGCGCTCTTCAGCAGACGGTCGAAGTCGTCGAGCGTTCCGAGCGCGGGATGTACCGCAGTGTGACCGCCCTCCGGCGCGCCGATGGCCCACGGGCTTCCGGGCTGCTCGGGGCCAGCGCCGAGCGTGTTCTCCGGGCCCTTGCGAAAGGCGAGCCCGATCGGGTGGATGGGCGGGAGATAGAGCACGTCGAAGCCCATCTCGAGCACGTACGGCAGCCAGGTCTCCGCGGTGCGGAAGGTGCCGTGTGCGCCCTCTTCGCCCGTCGCGCGCGGGAAGAGCTCGTACCAAGCGGCGAACCGTGCGTGGACCGGATCGACGACCACGGGCCACGGCTCGCTGCGCGTGGCGTGCGAGCGATCGGCGTGAGCCGAGGCGAGCGCGAGCAGATCGAGCGCGAGCGCGAGCGTCGTTCGGAGCTCGATGGGCTCGGCGCGATCGAGGAGCGCCTTGGCCGCCGCATCGAGCCGAGCGCGATCGCTCGCTTCGGCGCGCGTGGCGGCGTCGGCGAGCAGCCGTGCACCGATCGCGAGGTCGATGTCGAGGACCTCGCCGAGCTCCTCCCTGCGCTCGAGCTCGTGATGCCAGGACGCGAAGGCGTCGATCCAGCCCTCGACCTCGAGCTCCCAGCGACCGACTCGGTCGAGGGTCAGCTCCGCCTCGAAGCGATCGTTACCGAGCGATGCGAGCTTCCGCTCGACCCAGTCGGAGGCGCCGACGACGCGAGCGCGCACGACGCCGGCCACCACGTCGTGTCCATCCGCCACGAGATCGGCGCGCACGCGGAGGACGTCGCCCTCCGTGCGCTTGACCGCGAAGCGTCCGTTCGCGATCCGCGGCCCGACGCTCGAGACGACGACGCGACGACGACCGTCCTCGGGGAACGAGTCGCTCTCCGAGGAAGACGTGGGTGCCACTGCGGGCGCTTTACCGACAGATGTCGTCATCGAGGCTCCGTGCCGCGAGAAACGAGATGTCGGACGAAAGACGATCCCACCGACGAGCAGAACCCGCGCCCTACATCGGCCTCACGGCGCCAATGCCATTCGTCATGCCCCCTGCACCGGGCCGGCGCAAGCGCGAATGCTCGATACACTCGGCGTAGCCGCGGCGATCGCGTGGTCGTCGGCGAGCACTCCTCCGTCGTCATGCGCGCCTGCGCACGAGCACGCGGAGCGCACGCGCCGCGACGCGGATGCGTCCACCGCCCGCCACGGGGCGAGCCGTAGCGTCGGTCTCGGAGCTCGCGGTGTCGAGGAGCGGCTCCCACGGTCCGCCGATCGCCTCCGGAAGACGGAACGACATCAGCTCGTGGTACGCGTTGAACGCGAGGTAGAAGTGATCATCGACGGTGCGCTCGCCGCGCGGTCCGGGCCCGAGCCCGTCGCCGTTCAGGAAGACGCCCAGTGACTTCGCGAAGGACGCCGTCCAGTCGGTCTCGCTCATGAGATGCCCGTCCGGCCGAAACCAGCCGATGTCCGAGAGGCCGTCGCCTCGGACGCTGTGCCCCTCGAAGAAGCGGCGCCGACGAAAGAGCGGATGCTTCTGACGCAGCGCCACGAGGTGCCGCGTATAGTCGAGCAGAGGCTGATCGACAGAGCCCCAGTCGACCCATGCGAGCGGCGAGTCCTGGCAATAGGCGTTGTTGTTCCCGTGCTGGGTCCGACCGAGCTCGTCGCCGTGGAGGAGCATCGGGACGCCCTGCGAGAACAGCAGCGTCGTGAGGAGGTTGCGGCGCTGACGGGCGCGGAGGTCGAGCACTTGGGCATCGTTCGTCTCGCCCTCGACTCCGCAGTTCCAAGATCGGTTGTAGGACTCGCCATCGCGACTCTCCTCCCCGTTGGCCTCGTTGTGCTTCTGATCGTAGGAGACGAGATCCCTCAGGGTGAAGCCGTCGTGCGCGGTCACGAAGTTGATGGAAGCGTTGGGACGACGAGACGTCGAGTCGTAGAGATCGGAGCTGCCCGTGAACCGGAGCGCGAACTCGCCCAGAGTGGCGTCCTGACCGCGCCAGAAGTCACGGATGGTGTCTCGGTATCGCCCGTTCCACTCCGACCACTGCGGCGGGAAGTTCCCCACCTGATAGCCGCCCTCGCCGACGTCCCACGGCTCGGCGATCAGCTTCACGCTCCGAAGGGTCGGATCTTGCTGGATGATGTCGAAGAAGGCCGAGAGTCGATCGACCGCGTGGAGCTCGCGCGCCAGCGCCGAGGCCAGATCGAAGCGAAACCCGTCGACGTGCATCTCCTCCACCCAGTAGCGGAGAGAATCCATGATGAGCTGGAGGACGTGGGGATGCCTCATGTTGAGGCTGTTGCCGCATCCCGTGTAGTCCATGTAGTGGCGGGGATCGTCCGGCATCAGACGGTAGTAGGCCGCGTTGTCGAGCCCTCGGAACGAGAGGGTGGGGCCTCGGTGATTGCCCTCCGCCGTGTGGTTGTAGACCACGTCGAGGATCACCTCGAGGCCCGCCTCGTGGAGGAGACGTATCATCTCCTTGAACTCTGCGACTTGCTCGCCAGGTCGGCTCGCATAGGCCTCGTGCGGCGCGAAGTAGCCGAGCGTGTTGTAGCCCCAGTAGTTGCGCAGCCCTCGCTCGGTCAGCGCGTGATCGTCGGTGAACTGGTGAACGGGCATGAGCTCGACCGCGCTCACCCCGAGCCGTACGAGGTGATGGATGACGGCGGGGTGCGCGAGGCCGAGATAGGTCCCACGCAGCGCGGGCGGTACCAGGGGATGAAGGGCGGTCATGCCCTTCACGTGGGCCTCGTAGATGACCGTCTTGTGCCAGGGCGTTCGCGGGCTCACATCGCCTCGCCAGTCGAAGAACGGACTGCTCACGACGCACCTGGGCACGAGCGGCGCGCTGTCGTCGGTGTTGGGCGGGCCGTCCGGGTCGGCGAAGCGGTACCCGAAGAGAGGCTCACCCCAGCGAAGCTCCCCGTCGATGGCGCGCGCATAGGGATCGACGAGGAGCTTGGCTGGATTGCAGAGCTGGCCCTTCGACGGGTCGTAGTCGCCATGCACCCTGAACCCGTAGCGCTGGCCCCGACGGACCATCGGGAAGTACCCGTGCCAGACGAACCCAGTGACCTCGGGGAGATCGACGCGCGTCTCGTGCCCCGCGTCGTCGAAGAGGCAGAGCTCGACGCGCCGCGCGACCTCGGAGAAGACAGCGACGTTCGTGCCGGAGCCGTCGAAGACCGCACCGAGCGGATACGGTCGTCCCGACCATACGAGGATCCGCTCCTCGGTCGGCGAGAGGCTCACTGCTTGGCTCCGCGATGGAGCACGGCGGCGGCGCGGGGCGGAAGGACGAGAGCGCCGTTCGTCAGTTGCGCGCCTGCCTCCGAGGCGAGCAGAAGCTGCGACGCGTCCACCAGAACGCGCACCTCCTTCGCGCTGGCGTGCGCGACGATCACGGTCTCGGCGCGCTCGACGATCAGCGCGCCCGACGCGGCGTCGACCCGCGCGTGGACCGTCTCGAGCCGCGGGTCGCGCAGGTCGGGCCTCGCGCGGCGGAGCGCGAGCAGCCCCTCGTACAAGGCGAGCATACGACGGTGGGGCTCTCGCTCGAGCTCGTCCCACCGTAGGCGCGAACGGGCGAACGTGCTCTCGGCCTGAGGATCGGGGATCGACTCGGGCGCCCATCCGAACTGCGTGAACTCTCGCCTTCGCCCTTCGCTCACTGCCGTTCCGAGCGCGGGGTCTTCGTGATCGGTGAAGTAGAGAAAAGGGCTCGACGCGTCCCACTCCTCGCCCTGAAACAGCATGGGCACGAATGGGCTCGTGAGGAGGATCGTCGCGGCGACCCGCTGGCCAGCGGGGTCGGCGAAGTGCGCGAATCGATCACCCTCGGCGCGATTGCCGATCTGGTCGTGGCTCTGAAGATACGACACGAAGCGGTCGGCCGCGATGCCCGTGGGCGCACGCCCATGTCGCCTTCCTCGAAAGGCGCTGTGCTGTCCGCGGAACACGAATGCGTTCTCGAGCGCGTCGGCGACTTGTTCGGGAGCGCCGAAGTCCGTGTAGTAGCCGGCGCGCTCTCCGCTCAACCATGCATGGAGCGCGTGGTGGAGATCATCGCTCCACTGCGCGTCGAGCCCATGACCGCCCCGCTCGGCCGGTAGCAGCACGCGCGGGTCGTTGAGGTCGCTCTCGGCGATCAGCGTCACGCGTCGCCCGGTCCGGTGCTCGAACGACCTCACTTCGCCCGCGAGCTGCTCCAGGAAGTGAACTGCAGACTCGTCGAAGAGCGCATGGATCGCGTCGATCCGTAGCCCGTCGACGTGGAAGTCGCGCAGCCAGGAGAGCGCGTTGTCGACGAGGAAGCGGCGGACCTCGTCGCTGCCGCGCCCGTCGAGGTTGACGGCCTCACCCCAGCGGGTGTGATAGCGGTCGGTGAAGTACGGACCGAAGCGAGCGAGGTAGTTTCCGTCCGGGCCGAGGTGGTTGTAGACGACGTCGAGGATCACGCCGAGACCGCGCGCGTGGGAGGCGTCGACGAAGCGCACCAGCGCCTCGGGGCCCCCGTATGCGTGATGGACCGCGTAGAGATCGACGCCGTCGTAGCCCCAGCCGCGCGTGCCTGGAAACTCGACGATGGGCATGAGCTCGACGTGGGAGGCGCCGAGCCTGACGAGGTGATCGAGGTGCGGGATCGCGCCATCGAGCGTCCCTTCGGCGCTGAAGGTGCCCACGTGCAGCTCGTACACGAGCCCGAGGCGCGGAGGCTCGAACCCGGTGTCCGTCCAGCGGAAGGTCCCAGCGTCGACTCGCTGCGAAGGACCGTGTGGCCCGTCTGGCTGCGACAAGGAGCGCGGGTCGGGCGTCGCGGGCCCACCGTCGAGGGAGAAGGCGTAGAGGACGCCCGGCGCGATACGCAGATCGCCGACGCGGTGCCAGCCGCTCGCTTGCCGGTCCATCGCGATGCGCTCGCCGCCGAGGAGGACCTCCACTTTCGCCGCGCGCGGCGCCCAGACCGCGAGATGCCCGTTCGTCGGCTCGCTGCGCGCACTGCTACGGGGGATCATCCACGCTCCTTCGCTGCAGCACGACCAGAGGCTGCAGTGCCCTGACCGTGCTCCGGGCGAGCACGTCGTGCCATCTCCCGCGGGCGCGGTCGGCGCTCCTCGCCGTCTCTCCCTGCGTACGCCTAAATGAGGCATCACGCCGCGGTGGTAGCGCGCGCCGAGGTGCGTAGACCGCCTCATGGAGGTCCCATGCGCGCGTCTGCCACCATGACCCGTCGAGTGATCGTCGTTCCCCCGCAGCTAACGCTCGACGTCGCCTGGGGCGTGATGCAGGAGCATCGGATAAGGCACCTGCCCGTCGTCCAGGGCGGCGCGTTGCTCGGGATCCTCTCCGATCGTGATGTGCTCCTTCGCGCCACACTGACCGAGGATCAGCGCGTGCTCGTGCCCAAGCTGGAGGTGATCCTCGCGATGACGCCCGCGCCCGTGGTCTGCGAGCCGACCACCGTGGTCTCCGAGATCGTGCGCGTGATGACCGAGCGAAAGATCGACGCGCTGCCCGTCGTGAACGAGCGAGACCGGCTGGTGGGCCTCGTGACCTCGACGGACCTCCTGCTCCTCCTCGTCGGGCAGGACACGGCGCGGCCGCTGCCGTTCTCGTTCATGGTCGAAGAAGCGCAGATGCTCGCGTCGGCCTAGCTCGCGCCGCCAGCGATCCAGCAGCGCACCAGCTCGAGCTGATCAGGAGGAATCTCCACCCAGTGGCCCGGGTCGGCGAGCGGCATCGGCGCGCCGGCCAGTCCGCCGGCGGGCAGCGTGTTCGTCAGCTTCTGCCAGAGAAAGCTCCCCGTGACGTCGCCGGGGATCACGAGGAAGAGCCCCGCGCCGTAGATCGAGCTCCTACCGACGAGCCGCGAGCGCGCGTCCGGGACATCGAAGCGCAGATCGCCGCCCGGGTCCGGTGCGCCGGGCGAATGACAACCGACGAGCGCACACGAAGGGACGAACACCGCGGTCGACACGTCGTCGAAGGTCGGCGAGGACGCGCACGCTCTGGTATCGGAGGTGTTCGTGTCGCCGAAGGCGGCGTCGTGCTCGGGCGCGTCGAGGCCGACGTCCGCCGCGCTCGTCCCGCCATCTTGCGAGGTGACCGGCCCTCCACAGCTCGCCAGCAGCACCACGGGGACGAGGCAGCGCGCGAGCGCAGGGAGCTTCATCGGGGCCAGCATAGCGCCGAAGAGGATAGCATCGGGGTATGCGGTACCTGCTCGGTGTGGTCCTGGCCGGAGTGACGACGGCGGGCTGCGACTCGGCGCCGCTCGCGGTGAGCGCCTGGTGCGGCTGCTCGGTACCGGGCGCGGCCTTCACCGGGATCTGGACGAGCCTCGGCACCTGGTGAGGGGCGCGAGGCTCAGGTGCTCGTTCCCGGATGGGCCGCCTGCGCGACGGCGCGGAAGTCGACGCGAGCTCTGGGCACGTAGCCGAGCACCTCGTGCGCGCGCGTCCCATCGAGCACGCCGCCCCAGCGGAAGCGCCAGCGGTTCATGCGCCACGTGAACTCGTAGCCGCGCCTGAGCGCACGCGCGGCGTAGAGCAGCTCGACCGCCGGTTCGGGCACCGCGATCGCGGTACGGCCCGCAGCCTCGATGGCGGACGAGAGAGGCAGCACGTCCGCGCCGGGGATGTTCACCACGCCCTGCGCGCTCGAAGCCACGGCAGCCAGGGTCGCGCGCACGGCGTCCTCGATCGACACGACCTCGATCATCGGATCGAACCCGAGCGCGCGGACGCAGACGAGAGAACCGAGGTAGTCCGCGAGCTGGCTGCCGGAGTCCGCGGCGAGGAGCTCGGCGAAGCGCAGCACCATCAACGAGCAGCGAGAGAGCCCGCTGCGCGCGCAGACCGTCAGGTCCGCCTCGACGCGATCGCGAAGCTTCTGCGGCATCTCCGGCGAGAGCTCGATGGGATGCCCTTCGCCGATCACCGACGGCAGGCCCGCGCCACGCCGGTAGACCTCGGACGAGCTCGCATACACGAAGCGTCGGATCGACGGGTGCCGCTCCACCAGCTCGAGGATCTGACGGGTCGCATCGACGTGCAGCGCGTGGGCGCGCGGACCGTGCACACGGAGACTGCGGTGATGTGCGCTGTGCACGACGACCTCGATGCCGAGCTCGCGCGCCTGGCCGAAGAGCAGATCGCGGACGTCACGCTCGCGGGTGAGATCGAGAGAGATGTACGTCAGCTTGCGCTCGGAGGCGCCAGGCCACTGCGTCTCGCGCGCGACCGCGAGCACCTGCGTGACGTCGGGAGCGGCGGCGAGCGCGTGCGTGAGCGCGAGGCCGAAGGGCGTCGTCGCGCCCGTGACGAGCACCCCGGTCATCCGAAGACACCGTCTCGCTCTCGGAGCGTGGCATCGACGAGGCCCTGCACCGCCTGCCGCACCTCCTCGGCGAGCCCACGGGCAATGGCTGGCTCATCGGCCGCGTCCGCCGAAAACCGCGGGCGGGGATCCATCGCGGGCCCATATCGAATGTGATATCTGACGGGGAGTGGGAACGGCGTCGCCGGGATCGGCAGGTAGGGCGCTCCGAACGCGTGAAACGACTCGATGCGCGCGAGCTCCGGCCACTGCTCCTCGGCGCCGACGATCGCCACCGGCACGATGGGCGCGCCGTGGCGGATCGCGAGCTCGGCATGGCCCGGCCGGAACGGGCGGAGCTTGTAGCGCTCGGATCGCGGCTTCGCGATGCCGGGAACGCCTTCGGGAAAGATCCCGACGAGCTCTCCGTCGGCCAGGACGCGGGAGACGGTGGTGCGGTCGCCGCCGATGGCGCCGCTGCGCGCAAAGGCAGTGAACACGAGCGGAAGTCGCGGCACGAAGAGATCGACTGCGATGCGGGGAACGCGCGGCGGATCGCCGTGCCGCACGACGTCTGCCCAGAGCATCACGCCGTCCAGCGGCAGCGTGCCGGAGTGGTTGGGCGCGAGGATCGCAGGGCCCTCGCGTGGCACGTGCTCGATGCCCGAAGAGCGCACTCGAAACCAGCGCTCATAGAGGAAGCTCGTGCCGGCGATCGCGGCGAGCGCGCCCTCGCGGCTCAGGCCGAGCCGATCATAGCCGTGCCCGGCGTCGGCGATCCGAGCACGAGACAGGCGCTCACGCACGTCCTCGGGGGCGAGCGCTCTCGCGAGCGCTCGGGCTGCGTACACGCCGAGCCTCATCGACCTCGCATACGCGCGGAGGGCCACCTGGCAAGCCGTCTTCGGGGGATTTGCCGCAAAGCGCGGTGGCTAGCTGACTCGCATCGGCGTCGGGCCGAGGAGGTCGCCATGCATCGTTCGGAAGCAGAAGAGCTCCTGTTCTGTATCTCGTGCGGGGCCGAGGTGTCGGCGTCGCGAGAGCGCGCGTTTCCCGTCGGCGAGGACGACGTGCTGTGCTTCGAGTGCGCCGCGGCGCGAGGAGGTGTCTACGACGAACGGACGGATCGATGGACCGAGCCCGCCGATGTTGGAGACGTCCTTCGTTCGGGCGCAGGAAGCGCGTGAGCCGCCCACGTCGTGAGGGTGCGAAGGACGCTCGCCGAGCGACGTGACGACTGATGGCCCGTGTCGTGCTGTCCAGAGGACCATGGGCACGATGGCGAACGGAACGCGAGAGGACGCACGCCAGATCGCGGAGATGCTGCGGTCCCATCGTGACGAGCTCATCGATCGGTGGATCGAGCTCGCGCAGGAGGACGTTCGTGGCGTCCCGCGCGCGCGCGATCTGGACCGCGAAGGCCTCGTGGACTTCGTGCCCGCGCTCCTCGAGAACGTCGCGACCGCCCTCGAGCGGATCGATCCCGAGATCGACTCGACCGTGGCAGCTCGCGACGATGGCGCAGCCGCCGCTGCGGTCCGCCACGCAGAACATCGCCTCCGGCAGGGGTACACGATCACGGAGGTCCTCTGCGAGCTCGGACACTTCCGCGTCGCGATGCTCGAGCTCTGCGGGAAGAACGGGAAGCCGCTGGTCGGGCCCGCTGGGCGGCTCGCCCACGCGCTCATCGACCACGCGATCGCTCGTAGCGCCGACACGATCGAGCAGCGCGAGCACGACCGAATGGCGGGGCAGGCGCGGCGCGCCGAGGACCTCGCGCGCGCGAAGGACGACTTCATCTCGCTGGTCTCCCACGAGCTCCGATCGCCTCTGAACGCGATCCTCGGCTGGGCCCAGCTCGGACGGGCGCGACCGCAGCAGGACACGACGATCGATCGCGCGCTCGAGACGATCGAACGGAACGCGGTTCTCCAGGCGCGCCTGATCGACGATCTCATCGACTTCGCGCGCCTTCGAAGCCGAAAGCTCCGCCTCGAGCTCCACACGATCGATGCGCTCGAGGCGGTGCGCTCCGCGATCGACGCGCTCCGGCCCTCCGCGATCGAACGGCACGTGGAGCTCGTGCTGAACGTCGCGCCCGGGGTGCCGCGCGTGATCGGCGACATCGACCGGCTTCACCAGATCTTCGCGAACCTGCTCACCAACGCGGTGAAGTCCACGCCGGAGAACGGCCGCATCGAAGTGGAGGCGAAGCGAGTCGACGGCATGCTGAAGATCTCGGTCGAGGACGATGGGCAGGGGATCCCGGAGGCGCTGCTGCCGGAGATCTTCGAACCCTTCCGACAGGGAGACGTGGCGGCCGGGAAGCGAAACGACGGGCTGGGGCTCGGCCTCGCGCTGGTTCGCCAGCTCGTGGAGCTCCACGGAGGGCGCGTGTCCGCCGAGAGCCGAGGCGTCGGAAAGGGTGCGACGTTCGTGGTGGAGCTACCCGTCGCGCCTGGTGCGACAGTCTCCGCGCGTGCCTAGGGCGCGGTGCTCTCTTGTAGGCGGTGTCGTTGCGCGGCGTGCACTTGGTGAACCGGGGTTCGCGATCGGGCCGGCCACCGAGTTCACAGATCCGCTCGGCCCGCGCACCCTCTCGGCTCGGCTGATCCGCTCACGGAGCCGCGTCGACGTCTGCGTCGTCCGGCGTTGCGGCGTCGTCCACGCTGGCGTCGTCGGCCGGTCCGGCGTCGGCGGCGCTCGCGTCGTCACCCGCATCGTCGTCCGCGCTCGCGTCGTCCGTGCTCGCGTCGTCCACGCTACCGGCGTCGTCTCCGCTCGCGTCGGAGGCGGGGCCCGCGTCCACGTGCGCCGCATCGACGGGGCCGCCGTCGGGGCCGCAGCCCGAACGACAGCCGCAGTTCCCGGTGTTGTCGCACGTCACGTCGCAGCCGCCGGCTGGACACTCGACGAAGCAATTGCCCGTGTTCTGGCAGAGCAGAGAGCAGTTTCCGCCCTCGCACGTGAAGTTGCAGTTCGTGGTGCCCATGCACTGGAACTCGCAGCCACCGGCCGGGCAGCTTCGATCACAGTTGCCGATGCCGCGACAGACACACGGCGCACCGGCGCTGCACGCGCTGTCGCTGTTTCCGATCGGAAAGCAACCGACGACGAAGAGCTGGGCCGCGACGAGACCCAGCGCGAAGGTAAAGCGATGCGAGTTCATGGTGCTCCTCGGCGCAGGGCGAGCACTTTGCGTGCCTCGGGGATCGGAAGGCCTAAGGTGCGCCGATGAGAACGCTGGGCATCGATCTCGCCGCGCAGGCGAAGGGCACCTTCCTCTGTGAGCTCGAGTGGCAGGGAGGAAGCGTCGCGATCACGGAGCTTCGTGAGAACGCGGCCCACGCTTCGGACGACGATCTCCGCGCGCAGATCGTCCGGCCCGGGATCTCGATCGTGGGCGTCGACGTGCCGTTCGGCTGGCCCGACGAGTTCGTCGCGTTGATGGGCGGCGAGTGCGAGGTCGGCTCGTGGCAGGAGCGGGGCTCCGAGCGCCTCCGACTTCGCATGACCGATCTCGCTTGCCGCGAGCCCCCGCTCTCGATGACGCCGATGTCGGTCACGATGGATCGTATCGCTGCGCCCGCGATGCGCTGGCGCCTCTTGACCCGCGCGCTCGAGCCGGCGAGCCCGCCGCGCGTCGAGGTCTATCCGGCCGCCGCGCTGAAGACCTGGGACCTGCCGCACCAGGGCTACAAGCGCCCGGAGCAGGAGGGCGTCCGCGCGACGATCCTGAAGGCGCTCACGCAGGCGCTCGCGCTCCGACCGGGCCCGCCGCACGAAGCGCTGCTTCGTGACCGCGCTGATGCGCTCGACGCGCTCGTGGCCTCGCTCGTCGCGCGCGCGGTCGCAACGGGTCGCACGACCCAGCCGCCGCCGGCCCTCGTCGAGGTCGCGGCACGTGAGGGCTGGATCCACGTGCCGACGTGTGCGCTCGGCGAGCTCCGCTCGACCTGAGCGGGGCGTTCAGCTGCGCCGACGGCCCAGCAGCAGGCAGGCGGGGTCAGAGGCGGCGCAGCTCACGCGCAGCTCACGCGGGGTCAGCAGCTCACGCGGGGTCAGAGGCAGAGCCAGCAGGGGTCAGAGGCAGAGCCAGCAGGGGTCAGAGGCAGAGCCAACAGCAGGTGAACGTGTCCGCCGCGCAGAAGCCTGGGCTCGTCGGCGATTCCTGCTGGCAGACGGGGCGCGAGGGATCCGTGCAGTCGGAGGCGCTCGCGCAGGGCGTCGAGCAGGTGCAGTGCTGGAGCGGGCCGCCGGCAGGGCAGCAATCGCACGTGAGCCCGGCAGCGCAGGAGCCCTCGGTCGAGCCTTCGCAGACAGGCCCGGCGTCGCCGTTCGCGCCCGTATCATTTACGGTCCCACCGTCGACGGAAGTGCCGGTATCTTCTACGATTCCGGCGTCATCGACAGTGCTGGAATCCTCGTGCGTTCCGGTGTCGTTGACACTGGCATCCATGGCCGCGGCGTCGACCGCGGCGCTCGTGGTGTCGCCACAGCCGGGCGCTGCGAGGCCGAGCCCGCCGAGGGAGAGCAGGAGGACGAACTGTGTGAAGCGAAGTGGGTGGGTCATCGACGCAGGCTCTCACGACATCGGATCGGAGAACAAATCCTCGCCCACAGGAGCTCAGCCCGGGTCGGTCACTTCGCCGGGGAGGTCGTGCGGAATCTCGAGCTCCCACTTCTCCGCGAGCCAGTCGAGGAGCGTGCTCTCTCCGTTGCTGATCACGTCGGAGGCCGCGACCTCGAAGAGCAGCGCGTGGATCGTCGCGCGCGCCTCGGGCCTCGTGACGGTCAGCGCGGCGGCGCGAATGGCGGCGTCGTCGCCGAGCTCTTCGCCCGCGCGCTCGATGAGCGCGTAGAGGCGCTCTTCGCCGAGCGGCGCGAGGCCCTCGGCCGAGCCGCGATACGAGTCCGCCGCGCGGTCCACCTCGTCGACCTGCGCGAACGAGGTCGCCACGAGCGAGAGCGCGACGCGTTCCTGCTCGCTGAACTTGCCATCCTCGCGGATCAGAACACGCAGAAGCCCTGCGAGAGCGAGGGCTTCGGGACCGGTCAACCGTTCGACTTCCTGCATCAGACGCGGAGCATATCGCGACGGCTCGGATTGCTGCTACTCGAACACGCGCTTGCGCGGCCTCGACGAGCCGGTCGGCGTCGTGGTCTGCTCCGGCGATGCGCCACTCCGGGGTCTCTCGGTCCGTTCTCGTCGCGATCCTGGCGCTCGCGGGATGCGGCGCCGCCGTCGAGGCTCCCGATGCGTCGGCGCCTGACGCGGAAGGCACGGACGCCGGCGTCCGGTCCGACGCTGGCCGAGACGCGGGACCGCCCCCGCCGCCGAGCGCGACGGGCGTGTTCCCCGCGCACGACCGCGCGCCGTTCGCGTGGGATCGACCCGACCAGGGCGCGCCCGTGCCTAGAGCCGATGTGACGGCGGCGACCGACCAGGTCCTCGATCTCCTCGCGCGCACCGACTGGCTCGACCTCGTCGCGGATCGCGCGCACGGCTGGCCCGAGTCGGACGCGGGGCACGCGTGGTACGCGACCTGGTGGAGCGGCGTCGGCGTGCAGCGGCGGAGCGGGCACATCTCGTACGTGCACGTCGCAGAAGGCGGCGACAACAACGGCCTTCGCACGCCGCAGCTGCTGGAGGGCGCCTGCTACGCGTGGCGTCTCTGGCACGACGACGCCGATCGCACGCTCTTCCGTCGGCTGACCCGCGGCCTCTCGAGCTGGCACCTCGCGATGCGTCGCTCGAGCGCCGACACCGAGCGCGGTCTGCTCGCGCGCGCCGCATACCCGGCGTCGGTGGAGGACACCGCGCGGGACATCTCGATCGTCTACGACGCAGCGCGCCCGGGCACGCCCGGCCCGCCGTCGTACTACGTGCACCTGCCCGACAATCCTTCGTGGGGCGACCTCTACGTGAAGAACACGCGCAGCAAGGACGACATGGGTCACCTGATGCGCGCGATGGCGCTGGTCGACACCTGCGCGGGCTCGCTCGAGGATGCGGACGCCGAAGCCGACGTCGTCGAGATGCGGCGCCTCTACCAGGAGTGGGCGCAGCGCGTGGAGAGCGACGGCTACCGGATCGCGACGCTGGACGAGTCGGCCGTCGTGACCGTGCCGACCGGTGATCTCGCGACGTACGTACTGCGCGGGGGGCTCGAGTGCGGCGCGGGCTACGCGATCCCGCTCCTCGGTCGCTTCGATGCGCTCGGGTACACATGCCCCAACCACGGCCTCGGCCCGATCACCGATCCGTTCGCGGGCTTGAACAACTCCGCGCTCCAGATCCTCCGCACGCATCACGAGGCGGCCGTCGGCCTCGCGCTCGTCACGGGCGACGCGGTCCTCGCCCGCGATCTCGCCGAGGGCCTCGCGCTCCGGATGGAAGGGATCCTCGACCAGTACGACGCCGGCACGATCCCGGAGAACGCGCACCCCACCGACGTGGTGCAGCTGGTGCTCGAGTCCGCGATGCTCGGCGTGCCGCTCACGTCGCGCGAGGTGCGCTTTCTCCACGCCCAGCTCGCGATCGCGGCGGCCGGCTACGACACGAGCGGCCCCGCGTGGCACGTGCGCGACGCGGCGACGCCCGACGGCGACTACGCCTTCGAGCCGGGCGGTCCCGGCGTGGACTTCAAGGATCTCGGGCTCTTCCTCGGGCTCTGCACCGCACAGTGGGTGAGCCCGACGACGCGCGAGGTCCTCGACTGCGATCGGATCCGGGCGAGCGCGCGTCCGTGACGAGCGCCGGCGTGCGCGTCGGGCCGCTGTGATATACGAGCGCCGCGCATGAGTGAGCTGCTCTCCATCTACCGTCACGCGCTCCGGGCACGGCTCCTCGACGAGCGGCTCTCGGTGCTGTCACGGGCGGGCCACATCGGCTTCCACCCCGATGGACAGCACGCCGAGACGGTGATCGTCGCGGCGACGCTCGCGCTCGGCGAGGGCGACTGGGTGTTCCCCACCGCGCGCGATCACGCGGCCGCGCTCACCCGCGGCGTGAGCCTCGAGGCGTATCTCGACCACGTGGTCGGCAACGCAAACGATGCGCTGAGCGGGCACGCCTCCCCCGGCTGCTACTGCTCGCGCGAGAAGAAGATCGCCCCACCGACGTCGCTCCTCTCGCAGCACCTGACGCAGGCGATGGGGCTCGCCTGGGGCGTGAAGCTCCGGAAGGAGCAGGCCGTCGTGCTCGCGCTCCTGCCCGAGACCGCGGCCGACGCGGGTGACTTCCACAGCGCGGTGAACTTCGCAGGCGTGACGAAGGCGCCGATCGTCTTCGTCGTCCGCACGGACGGCTCGGAAGCGCCGGCGCCGGACGTCGAGGTCGCCGACAAGGGCATCGCGTACGGCGTGCCCTCGCTCGACGTCTCGGGCGACCCGCTCCACGTCCTCGAGGCCGTCCGGATCGCGTGCGAGCGCGCGCGCGGCGGGGAGGGCCCGACGCTGATCGAGGCGCGTATCTCGGCCGATCCGGGGCATGAGCCGCTCGCGATGCTGCGTCAGCGCCTCATCGACGACGGCGCGTTCACCGAGAACGACGATCTTCGGCACCGACGCGACGTGCTCGCCGAGATCGAGGCGGCGGCGAACGCAGCGCTCTCGGGCGGCGTCCCGGCGCTCGACTCGATCTTCGAGCACGTCCACGCCGAGCTGCCTGCGCACCTGGTCCGCCAGCGAGAGGAGCTGCGCTCGCTCCACGGCGAGACTCCCGGAGAAGGTTCATGACCCAGAAGGCTCTATGACCCAGAAAAACATGGTCCAGGCCATCAACGAGGCCCTCCGTCAGGAGATGGAGAAGGACGATCGCGTCGTCATCCTCGGCGAGGACGTCGGCAAGGTCGGCGGCGTCTTCCGCGTGACGCAGGGCCTCTGGGATCAGTTCGGAGACGACCGCGTGATCGACACGCCGCTCAACGAGGGCGGGATCATCGGCGCGGCGATCGGCATGGCCGCCTACGGGCTCCGGCCCGTCCCCGAGATCCAGTTCTCGGACTTCATCTTTCCGGCCTTCGATCAGATCGTCAGCGAGGCAGCGAAGTTCCGCTATCGCTCCGGCGGCGAGTACAGCTGTCCGATGGTGATCCGCACGCCCGTCGGCGGCGGCATCCGGGGCGGCGCGTACCACTCGCAGTCGCCCGAGGCGCTCTTCATCCACGTCGCTGGGCTCAAGGTGGTCTGCCCCTCGAACCCGTACGACGCCAAGGGCCTGCTCACGAGCGCGATCCGCGACGACGATCCGGTTCTCTTCTTCGAGCCGAAGCGCGTGTATCGCGCCGTGAAGATGGAGGTTCCGGACGAGCCCTTCGACGTTCCGCTCGGCAAGGGCCGGGTCGTGCGCGAGGGCGACGCGGTGACGGTCGTTGCCTGGGGCGCGATGCTCTACGAGGCGATCTCGGCGGCCGAGACGCTGGCCGAATCGGGCATCGAGTGCGAGGTGATCGACCCGCGCACGCTCTGGCCGCTCGACCTCGAGGTGATCACCGAGAGCGTGGAGAAGACCGGTCGCATCGTCGTCGTGCACGAGGCGCCGAAGGCGTGCGGCTTCGGCGCCGAGATCCTGCAGCTCGTGACGGAGAAGTCCTTCCTCCACTTCCAGGCGCCACCGACCCGCATCACGGGCTGGGACACGCCTTTCCCCTACACGCTCGAGAACGACTACCTGCCGCTCGCGCACCGCATCGTGCCGAAGCTCCTGGAAGTTGCGAGGTACTGAGATGGCGCGCTTCGAATTCAAGCTTCCCGACATCGGTGAAGGCGTCGCGGAGGGCGAGGTCGTCGCCTGGCACGTCAAGACCGGCGACGTGGTCAAAGAAGACCAGCCGATGGTCGAAGTGATGACCGACAAGGCGACGGTCACGATCGGCGCCCCGAAGAAGGGCGCGATCCTCGAGACGCTCGCGACCGTCGGACAGATCGTGCCGGTGGGGTCGCTCCTCGTCGTGATCGAGACGGACGGCGCGACGCCGATCGCCGCAGCGAGCAAGCCTGCGCCTGCCGCGGCGCGGACGAGCACCAAGCCTGGCCCGAGCCCGGTCGCAGCGAAGAGCAGCGGCGATGGCCCGGCCGCGACGGCCGTGGGCGACATCCGCGACACGCTGCCGGGCGGATCGTTCTTCGGTGGCAAGGCCGCCGATGCGAAGGCGTCGAGCGCGAAGGCGCCCGGGGCACAGAGCGCCGCGCGAGAGAGCGACTACTTCTCGGAGCGCCCGCTCGCGACGCCCGTGGTGCGCAAGCTCGCGCGCGATCTCGAGGTCGACCTCAAGCGCGTGCGCCCGAGCGGCGACGGCAGCCGGGTGACGCTCGACGACGTCCGCGGCTTCGTGGGCGGAGCACCGACGAAGGCGCACGCCTCTTCCGTCGCCGAGCCCGCGCGTGCGGCGGGGCACATGCCAGGCGTCGCGGGACGCGCGCCCGTCTCTCTCTCGGTGCCCGCCGGCACCAAGCCGCGTGAGGGCGGGCTCGAGGATCGAAAGCCGTTCGTCGGCGTGCGCCGCAAGATCGCCGAGCGGATGCAGACCTCGGTCAACACCGCGGCGCACTTCACGTTCGTCGAGGAGTGCGACGTCGGCAGGCTCAAGGAGCTCAGGCACCGGATGAAGGGCGCGTCGGAGAAGGCGGGCGTCAAGCTCACCTTCCTTCCGTTCATCGTGCGCGCGGTCGTCGCGGCGCTGAAGAAGCACCCCGTGCTCAACAGCGCGCTCGACGAGAGCACCAACGAGCTCGTCACGCGGAAGTACTTCCACATCGGCATCGCGGCCTCGACGGATCAGGGCCTGATGGTCCCGGTCGTGAAGGACGCAGACCAGAAGTCGATCCTCGAGATCGCGAGAGAGATCGATCGGCTCGGGACCGCGGCGAGGAACGGCACGATCTCGTCGAGCGATCTCGGCGGCTCCACGTTCACGATCACGTCGCTCGGCGCGCAGGGCGGGCTCTTCGCGACGCCGGTGCTGAACTTCCCCGAGGTCGGCATCCTCGGCGTGCACCAGATCAAGAAGAAGCCCGTCGTGAAGCACGACCAGATCGTGATCGGCGAGGTGATGCTGCTCTCGCTGAGCTTCGATCACCGCATCGTCGACGGCCACGTCGGCGCGGCGTTCGCGTACGACATCATCGAGGTCCTCGAGAGCCCCGAGGCGCTCTTCCTCGACATGGCGTGATCGAGGGCCTGAGCGCTCCGCCCGAGATGATGGACCGAGCGCTCAGGGCGTGACCAACAATGGTCGCGCCGAGCCCGAACGACCTCGACTGAGGGGCGGCGGCGAGGGCCAGCTGTTATTCTCGCGCTCATGACCAGGAACGCGCCGTCTTCATGGATCGTCTGGGCCGTGCTCTCCGCCACCGCGTGTGGCCCCGGACCGAGCGTGACCGATGCCGCGACGTCGGACGCCGCCCTCCGCGACGGCTCGTCGGACGCGGGCACTGACCTCGATACCGGACGGGATCCGGCGGACGCCGCACTGCCGCCGGTCACGGTCTCCCTGACCAACGTGGCGTATGACGCGACGAACGACTTCGCGTTCGTCGCCGTGCAGGCGGGCGGGCCCGACGAGCCCTGGCTTCCGGTGACTGGCGTCGGCGGCGTCCACGAAGCCGAGGTCCCCCCGGGCCGCTATTCGTTGGCCTGGGTCTGCGCGGCCCACGGCGGTCGGGTCGTGTTCCTCCACGCGACGACCGACGAAGGCACCGCTGTCCGACAGCCCTGTCGTCCGAACCCCCAGCACGCCACCGTCAGCGGCTCGTTCACGGGCGTGCCGGGCGCAGTCGCGTACGTCTCGGCGGATGGGGTCGCCCCCGCGAGCGGCTCCGACGCATACACGGTCGAGGCAGAGCGCGGAGAGCAAGACTTCGTCGCGCTCGGCACGTCGGACACCGCCAAGTCGATGATCATCACCCGAGGCGTCTCGGTCTCGGGCCCGACGACGCTCGACTTCGACTTCGCCGCTACCGGCTTCGAGCTCGAGAATGTGCCGGTGACGATCGTGAACGGTGGCGGTACGCGGAACGTGTTCTCGCGCTTCGTGACCGACGGCGGAAACGACGAGCTCGCCGTGGTGGGCGATGCCACGTCGTTCCTCGCGATCCCCGCCGCCGCACGGGCCGCCGACGATCTCCACATCGTGTGGGCGGAGCAGGGCGGCGCCTCGGCGTGGAGCACGGTGCGCTCGACGGAGGCCGTGACGTTGACGATCCCGGACGCGTGGACCGGAGACGCCGAGACGACGATCCTCACTGCAGACCCGTTCGATCGACCGACCACCAGCTTTGGCGAACAGACCGCCGACCTCTATCGCCTCTGGTACGGCGACGGTGGGAGCCCGACCGGCTTCCCATTCTTCGCGTACGTCACGCCAGGCTGGCTGGGCGCGGGACCGGCTCACGTCTACGAGGTTCCGGATCCGAGCGCGCTCACCGGCTGGCAGCCGGAATGGACCGAGCGTGACGCGAGCTACGCGCTGGCCTGGTCGATCACCGCAATCTCGGGGGACGCCGGCGCGCTGGAGCACGTCTGCGAGGACGACGCGGGGATCGAGGACTTCGGTTCTGCCATCGACACGCATCGCGCGTGTGGCGAAGCGTTGCTCGATGACGTGGGGCGCGCGCACCAGCTCACGCGGAACGTTGGGGTCTTGGACGTGGGCTCCCCGTGACGCCGTGACCGACAGTCCGCTCCTCGTCCTGCTGTGTGAGCGTCATCTCTCCGCGGGAACAAGCGATTCTGCGACCCACAGAAGAAGCACCCAGGTGAGCGCGGCGTCAGAAGAGCGCTGTCCGCATCGTCGACGGCCACATCGGCGCGGCGTTCGCGTACGACATCATCGAGGTCCTCGAGAGCCCGGAGTCGCTCTTCCTCGACCTGGCGTGATCGAGGCCTGAGCGCTCCGCCCGAGCTGATGGACCGAGCGCTCAGTGCCCGACCGAAAATATCGGTCCGGCACTTCGCCTTCTCATCGGGGCCGATACGCGCGATACGCGGCCCCCTCCATCCCGAGTGAATCGGGATGGAGCCACCCCCTCGTAGGGCTGCGCGAGAAGGCGAGACCAGTTTCTGGTCACGCCTTCAGGGCGCGCTGATGGGCGCCGCGCTCTGCGGCGACCATCCGTGCTCCGCGGTCGGCGACGTCTCGTACCCGCGATAGATCGCGTAGATCATCACGAGCACCATGAGGAGCGGCGGTCCGAAGAGGACGGTGAACGTCTCGACGAGATGAACGGCGAGGCGCCGTCGCTCTCGCCGCGTTTCGGCTGCCTCGGTGGCGCTCGGCTCGTCCGTGATCGTCTGCGTCATGGCCGTCTCCGTAGCGATCGGCGTGCAATCGCCGCTCCACGCGCCGGCCGCGATCGTGGATGTCAGCGGCCGAAGACGTCCTGGCTCTCGAGCGTCCACCGAGAGCAGCTCAACGCGCCTCCGCCGAGGGCCGCCGCGATGGCCTGCGCCTCGCCGAGCGCCGCGTCTCCGCCGAGCGTGATCATCACCCGGCCGCCCGCGATCGGCTGCTGGACCACGGGCACCGAGAGCGCGCGACCGTCGAGGACGATCGCGATGCGGGTGCCGACGATGCGCCGGGTGAGCGCCTCGAAGCGCGCCGCGCCAGGCGCCGTGAGCGTGAGACCGACGCTCGCCCCGCCGCCGCCGAGATCGTCGAAGCTTGCGTCCGCGCGCGCGACCTCGGCGTTGCCGAGCTCGCTCGGCCGGGTGACGTAGCCGCGACAGCCAGGCGCGGGATCATCGCACGCGAGGACGAGCCGATCCCCAGGCGGCACGAGCGCTTCGACCTGCGAGAGGCTCACCGCGTCCGGCGCCGCGAGCACGACGAGGTCGCCGTACCCACCCTCCGAGCGCACGCCAGTCGGAAGCGAGCTCGCGACGAGGGTGCGCATCGCCGATTCGTCCACCGGCATGAGCTCGAGCACGCGCGACATCATCGCGCCGCCCACGAGCGCGACGCCGGGCTCGCCTGCGTCCTCGCCGAGCAGCACCCGCACGTGGCTCGGATCGATGACCTCGACCTCGGCCCACGCGCGGGCCTCGTCGAGCCGCGCCTGGATCCGCGGCGCATCGGCCGTCGCAAGCGGCTCGACGCACGCATACGTCAGCGCGAGCCCGGACGTCGGAGCCGCGCGGCGATGCATGAGCTGGAACGCGATGCCGAGGCCGCAGCACGAGAGCGCGACGAAGGCGAGCCCGATCCCGAGGACGACACGGTTCACGGCGAGCACTACGTAGCACGCGGCCGATCCGCGGACGGGGACGCCATTCGGCGAGGTATCGACTCGGAACCAGGACGTCTGGGTGGCAGCAGCCCGACACGCCGGGACGCCGATCGGCATTGGCGCACGGCGCGGGTCGACGGAGTCGTGTACGGTGGGCGCCTATGTCGAATCAGACGATGTACGGTTTCTCTCACGTCACGCCGGAGCACAACTGATGAGCAGCAGCAACAACCCCGTCTTCCGGCATCCGAAGCGTCCCGACTGGGGCATGGGCATCGTCGCCCAGGACCTCCCCGACCTGATCTGCACGGTCTTCGAGAGCGGCAGGACGGCCAAATTCTTCAAGACGGCGCTGCCGATCGTCATGGTCGATCTTCCGGACGCGGAGCGCGCGACGCTCTATGCGCGGCTCAAGCGCTCGAACCCTGCGTCGGGCAAGCGCGCCGCAGCGCGCAAGCCGAAGATCGCGCTCGTCGAGGCGACGTCGTTCGAGCACCAGCTCAGCATCTTCGCGGGCATGTTCCCGAAGGGCTTCCTCGATCCCGACTTCATCCTGCAGGAGCGGGCGCCCGCTTCCGGACCGAAGGCCAAGGGCCACGAGGCCGCCACCGTCCTCGCTCAGGACCTCCTCTCGCGCGTGAAGCTCATGAAGGCGATCGAGGGGCAGCGCTTCCCGGAGATCCTCGCCTCGGCGGTCAGCGTCGCGAAGGCGACGTCGAACATGGCGCACCCGCAGTTCGAGGTCGCACCGCTCGCTGCGATGGAGATCGAGCATCAGGAGAAGTTCGCGCTCGCGCTCCTCGGCGTCCTCCACGGCGAAGGCGACTACGCGCCGCGCTTCGACGCGTTCGTCGCATCGCTCCCGACGCCGTTCTGGACGCTCGCGACGATCTTCTCCGCGCTCGTGAGGCCGGGTGAGCACTTCTTCGCGAAGCCGAAGATCGAGCAGCGTCAGGCGAAGATCCTCGGGATCGAGGAGCCGCCGGGCGGCGTGCCGACGCACGAGGGCTACCTCCGCTACCTCGCGGTGGGCGAGGCCGTGAGAGCAGGGCTCGTGAAGGCGGGCCAGCAGCCGCGTGATCTCCTCGACGTCTATTCGTTCATCGCAGCGACGCTGAGCGCGAAGCCGGCGAAGGTCGCCAAGGCGCCCAAGGCGCCCAAGGCACCGAAGGTCGTCGTGGCAGACGCCCCGGTGGAGACCAGCCCGAGCTGATCGAGAGAGGCCTGGACGGGGAGCGGCCCTCGCTGCTCCCCGCGTCGAGCCGTGTCTCGATCGGCGTCAGATGAAGCGCGTCACGGTCTCGAGCAGCTGGGGCACGGTCACCGGCTTCTCGAGCACCGCGCGGACGTCGAGCAGCTCGGCCGTCTGGTTCGGCACCGCGGTCACGACGATGATGGGAATGTCGCGCAGGTGCGCGTGTCGCGCGATCTCCTCGCGCAGCTCCCAGCCGTCCATGCCGGGCAGCCAGAGATCGAGAAGGATGAGCGCGGGACGAATGTGCTCGCCGAGCCAGCGGATGGCCGCACGGCCGTCAGGCACGGACGCGACGCGGAAGCCGCCCTCTCCAAGCGCACCGACGAAGGCCTCGCGAAGAGCGTCGTCGTCCTCGACCAGTAGCACTACCCCACGCGCGCTCATCGACACGACCCGGACACTATCTCGTGCTCACGGCCGGGCCAAGACCCTGTGATCGCGGCAAGCGGACCACGAAGCGCGCGCCGCCTCCCTCGGCGGCCTCGACCTCGATCGATCCTCCATGCGCGCGAACGACGCTCCGGACGATGTAGAGACCGAGACCGAGACCGCCCCGACCTCGCTTCGCCACGGCGGGACGAGAGCGCGAAAAGACCTCCTCGGCGTCAGGCTGAGGGATGCCTGGTCCCCGATCGCGGACGACGAGCGTCGCGGTGGCTTCGTCGGCGCTGAGCTCGATCTCGATCGGTGTCCCTGGTGCGTAGCGGAACGCGTTCTCGAGGAGGTTCGTCACGCTCTGCTCGAGGCGCCGCCGATCCCAGTGCCCCTCGATGGGCCCCGAGCTCGCCACGGCGAGCGTGCACCCCGCACGCGCGGCGGCCTCTCCGAGCCGGCCGGTGACGACTCGGACGAGCTCCGCGAGATCCACGGGCTTTCGCTCGATCTCGAACGCGCCGCGTTCGATCCGTGAGGCATCCAGCAGGTTGCTGATGATGTGCCCGAGGCGCTCCGTCTGCTGCGCTGCGAGCGAGAGCTCCTGATTGAGCTCGGCGCGCGAGGGATCGGCGGCGAAGCGCATCCTCAGCGTTCCGACGAGCAACACGAGCGTGGCCAGCGGCGTGCGCAGCTCGTGGCTCGCCATGGCGAGGAAGTCTGCGCGCGCGCCCCTGGCGTCGAGCGCGACGGCGTGCGCTTCGTCGCGCTCGCTGATCGCCGCGCCGAGCACGAGCAACAACGCAGCCAGCACCGCCATGAACGACTGCAGCTCCAGCAGCCCGGGCAGCTCCGCGCGCGAGAACGGGCCGTGGCCTGCGACGGTACCGAGCACTGCGATCGTCGACACGCTCGCGACGGACGCCGTCACGCCGCGCTGACCGAAGCGCATCGTCGCCCAGACGAGCGGCGGGAAGAGCAGGTACATCGAGCGCCCCTCCGACGCGGGCTCGAGAACGCCCCCGAACACCAGAGCGCCGGCGGCGGCCACGAAGAGCGCCAAGACGAGCGCTTCGAGCCTCGGCGGAACGTCTCGGAGCGAAGGCGCGGGCGCCGTCCAGACGAGGAGGAGCGGCGCGACGACGAGATCGCCCATCGCATCGCCGAGCCACCACGCCCGAGCCACGTTCATCGTCTCGGACGGCGTGACGAGCCCGCCCATCCGGAGCGACCCGACGCCGATCGAAGCGCTCACGAGGGTGGAGAGGATCGCGCCGAACAGGATCAGAGCGAGCACGTCGCGGACGCGGCTGACCCGCGAGTCGAAGCCCGCGCGACGCAGTCCCTCGGAGCCGAGCACCGCAGCGAGCGTGTTGCCTCCTGCGATCCCGAGCGCGACGAAGACCGGCGCCCCCACCCAGAGGTTCACCGCGAGCGCCCCGAGGACGATCCCCGGCCAGAGCCAGCGCTTTCGGGCCAGCACCGCGAGGGCGATGCCGCTCGGAGGCCAGAGGACAGTCGCGAAGCCCGCGACCGGCTCGGCGATGAGGCCGAGGCGACCGACGCTGGCGTACACCACGGCGAGCGCGGCGATCCAGGCGGCACGAACGAGAGCGCGTTCAGGAGGTCGGGTCATGCACGGGCAGCGAGGAGCCTCGCATCATACGTCGCCCGGCTGAGCGGCCCGATCGAAGCGTCCCGTGTAGGATGCGCCCGATGCGTCATCACTTCTTTCTCGTCGCGCTCTCCGGCCTCAGCTTCACCACCGCAGCCTGCGCCGGGAGCGGTCCTGTCCCCATCCGCACCGACGGTGGCTCGGACGCGAGCGCGCCGGATGCGCCTACGCCGGACGCGAGCGGCGCGGGCGACACCGGGACCGCCGACGCGGGCACGGCACCTGTCGTCACGGTCTTCCAGATCCAGGATCCCGACGCCGTCGGACACGTCCTGCTCGGCGCCCGCGTCCGCGTCGTGGGCGCACAGATCGCCGCCGTCGATGCGTTCGAGGAGAACGGCGCCGGGATGGGCAACGTGTCCGACGTCTGGATCGCAGACCCCGCCGGCGGGCCCTTCTCCGGCGTTCACGTCTACATGCCTGCTCACACGACGTGCGCTGGGCGAACCTCGCTCGCGATCGGCGACACGGTCGATGTCGAGGGCACCATCCAGGAGTTCGCCGTTCCGAGCGACGGCAGCGGTCGCACCGTCACCCAGCTCATCGGCGGCACGGTGAGCTGCACCGCCGCCGGGACCGGCACCGGCCCGAGCGCCAGCAGGATCGCCGATCCGGCGACGCTCACCGCCGACGCGACGGCCGAAGCTTGGGAAGGCGTGCTCGTCGAGATCTCGGACGTGGAAGCGACGGCCGATCCCGATCGCTTCGGCACCGAGGCGCTCCGCATCGGTCCGCCGATCGACGACGATCTGTACGCGCACCCGGGCTCACGCCGCGATCGCTTCACCACGCTACGAGGCATGTTCCACTACCAGTTCGGTCGCTGGGAGATGCTGCCGCGCGCTGCGACGGACATCGTGCTCGGCGCGCCGCGCGCGGTCGAGAACGAGTCGGGCGCGTGGGGCTGCGGCGACGGCGAGGACTCGGACGGCGACAGCGCGATCGACTGCGCGGACGCCGACTGCGCGGGCACGCTCTTCTGCCGGGGCGACACGGTGACGGTGGAGGACGTGCAGGACACGACCCACGCCACGCACCCGGCGGCGGACACGTTCGTCGCGCTCGTCGGACCGCTCGTGGTCACGTCGATCGACACCTTCGCCGAGATGGCGGGCCCCGGCTACACCGGGACCGTCGTCGTGCAGGATCCGAGCGCGACGGACCCGCGCTACTCGGGCATCCACGTCTTCGTTCCGACGATCGAGCCGTGCGGCGCGGCGCTCGCGCTCGGCGACCGCGTCTACGTCGCGGGACGCTACGAGGAGTACGCGGAGCCCGGTGACACCGGCACGCTCACCGAGATCACGGGCGGCATCGTGAGCTGCCGGATGCCGGGCGCGCCCTTGACGCCTACCGCGGTCGCTCCTCCTTCCGATCTCGCCACGGCCGCGACGGCCGAAGCCTGGGAGGGCGTCCTCGTGGAGATCGCGGACGTCGACGTGACGATGCCCGCCGGCATGTATGGACGCTTCCAGGTCGCCGGCGGCGTGTACGTCGACGACGACGTGTACCGCGCGACGGTCACGCTCGGTGATCACCTCGCGCGCGTCGCCGGCGTCGTGACGTATCTCTTCGAGTACCAGCTCGAGCCACGCATGGCAGCGGACGTCGTCGTCGGACCGAGCGAGCACGACGACGCGAGCTGCGGCAACGGCGTCGACGACGACGGAGACGGCGCCATCGACTGCTCCGACCTCGACTGTTGCGCGAGCGCGCCCTGTGGCGGTGCGGTCGCCGGGCGGCGGCTGATCCTCAGCGAGGTGGTCTACGACGCGACGGGCGCCGACGATACGCACGAGTGGGTCGAGCTGCGGAACGCGGGCACGAGCACGGTGCCGCTCGCTTGCTACACGCTCGGGAGCGGACCGACGAGCTATCGCTACTCGATCGCGCAGCTCCCGCCGATCATGGTCCCTGCCGGCGGCTGCGTGCTCATCGGCGGGCCCGACTGCGGCGGCATGCCGTGCGGCGCAGACCTCGACTTCACGCCCGACCTGCACAACGGGACGGCTGGATCGGCCTCGGGCGTGGCGCTGCTCTATGGGCTCGCCTCGGCGGTGACCGACGCGACGGTCCCCGTCGACGCGGTCCTCTACGGCACGGCGAACGGCGGAATGCTTCGCGACGCGACCGGCGCGATCCCCGCGAGCGCGGACGTCGCGGACGTGGCGGCCGGTCACTCGATCGCGCGCGCGGCCGACGGAACCTGGACGGACCTCGCGACCCCGACGCCCGGCACGTGCACGACGTTCACGCCGTGAAGGCGCGCGGGCTGGGATGACGGTCGACCGCGCGGCGGGGGCCGTGGGGCCCTCCTTCTTCCTCGATCGCAAGCGCCTGCGCGCGCTCGCGCTCGAGAAGCGCGAGGCCTACGCCGCGGCGCGGCCGTACCCGCACGCGGTCGTCGACGACTTCCTCGGCGGGGAGCTCTCGCTCGCGCTCGCGCGGCGCTTTCCCGGGCCCGATCATCCTGGCTTCATCCGGCGGGACTATCGCGAGCAGTCCGCTCGGCTCGGTCAGCTGCAGCGCTCCGGCTTCGAGGGCGTCGATCCGGCGCTGCGGCACTTGCTCGCCGAGCTCTCCGGGATGGCCTTCCTCGACTTCGTCTCCTACCTCACGGGGATCGAGGGTTTGATCGGTGACCCGCACTTCCGGGGCGCCGGGATCTCGCTCACCCTACCGGGCGGCCATCTCGCGCTGCACGCGGACTTCAACCGCGACCGCGCACGCCATCTCGCGCGAAGGGTGACGGCTCTCTACTACCTTCCGGTGGACTGGGAGCCTTCGTGGGGCGGCGCGCTCGAGCTCTGGGACGAAGGGCGCACGCGCTGTGAAGCGAGCTATCTCCCCGTTCGCGATCGCCTCGTCGTGATGGCGCACGGAGATACCTACTGGCACGGCCATCCGACGCCGCTCGCATGCCCCGAAGGAAGGTTTCGCGCGTCCATCGCAGCTTACTTCTACTCGGCCGCGCCCTCGCCCGAGGACGACGAGGCGCACGCCGCGATCTGGCCATCTTCCCGTCGCACGGACGCCGCGCCCGACGAAGGGAACGGCGCGATCTGGTAGAAGTCCTCGCCGTGACGCTCCTCCGCCCAGGTGATCCGCTCGAGGGACATGTCGTCGAAGCCGTGCTCTCGTCGCAGGGCGGAGCCGTCGTCTACGCGGCGAAGGAGAGCGAGACCGGCCGCACGGTGGCGATCACGGTGCTCTCCGCCGAGACCGATGCGCCGAGCGTGCCCACACGGGTCGAGCGCGCCGAGCGCGCGGCCGGGCTCGCGAGGCTGACGCGGGTCGAGCCGATCGCGACAGGCAAGCTCGACGACGGAAGCACGTACGTGGTGAACGAGCGCGAGACTGCGCTTCCGATCATCACGCGCTCACCGGCTCCGATCGGCGCAGTGTTCGGCGCCATGACGGCGGGCAGCGGGCCAATGGATCCCGGCCGCGCGATGCTCAGCCTCACGTCGGAGCGCGCGCGTCGACGCGCCGGTGTTCGCCTCGCGCGGCTCGGCCTCCGGGCGCTCGCGCTGGTCGTCATCGCGCTCGCGATCGCCTGGCTGCTCGCCGCGCGCTGAAGGTCAGTAGACCGGCGTGAGCACGGCGCCCGCGCCGCCGTTGCGAAGCGGCGTCTGCGGAGGCGGCGTCTGCGGAGGCGGCGGACGCGACGACCACGGATCGAGCACCGTCGGCGGAGGTGTGCGAGGCGTCGGCGTACGCGGCGTTCGAGGCGTCGGCGTACGCGGCGTCGGTGTGCGCGGCGGCTGAGGCGGCTGGACGGCCGTCGGCGCGGCGCCCGGATCTCCACAGACGAGGTGCACGGTGAACGAACGGAACGTCCCGGTGTCCGCGCCGGCGTCGTCGTGCACGTCGAGGCGCCACTGACCCTGCGCGCTCTGCCCGAGGAGAGCGTGGAGCGCGCCTCGCCGGTCGTCCCACGCGTAGGTGGTCACGAGGTTCGCCCGGCTTCCGCCGCTGTGGTCGTGCAGGATGACCTCGGTGCCCGACGGCGAGCGCAGCACGAGGCGCAGGTCCGCGATGTACGAGTGATGGATGTCGACGTCGACCGACATGCTCTGGATGGTGCACGCGCTGGCGACGTCCAGAGACTGCGTGGCGACGCGATAGTCTTCGATGCGCTGCGCGCTCGACGCCGTCGCTTCGATCGTGCCGCTCGCGGACGCCGAGCCCGGCACGACGGCCACGGGCGCGAGCGCGGCCACGGGCGCCGCCGCGCTCGGCATCGAGGCGTGGAGCACGAGCGTGTCGCCGAGCAGACGCCCGACCACGTCCGTCGACGCGCGACCTGCCATCTCGAGCACGAAGTGACGCTCGCCGCCCATCTCGCTCGCGGGCACGCTCAGCACGAACATCGCTGGCGTCGTCCCGAACGCCTCACCCTCCGGCGTGCGCACGGTCGCGCCGCTGGGCTCGCTGGTGATCGTCACGCTCACGCGCTGGCCTCCAATCGTCGCCGATGCGGCCGCCGCCGTCGCTGGGGCGACCGTGAGCTCGTACGGGAGATCCGCCGCCGCCTCGAGCGCACCGACGTACACCGTGTACTCGCCTGGCTGGTCGATCGTGGCGTGCGGTGCATGGCCCGAGCCCCCGTCGCTGTCACAGCGCACGTCGTTCGGGCCCATCACCGCGATCGCGAGCGGCCCGCGGAGCGAGCGCGCCGTGATGGTGATGGCGCTCGCGTCCTCGAGGCGGACGAGGTGCTCGGGCACGCCGGGGTCGACGAAGCCCGGGCAGCCCGGCGAGAGCTCGATCGCAGGGGCGCCCGACGCCGACGTGTGCCCGGTGAGCGACGCGCGCGGCGCGGTGGCCGACACGGTGATGACGCCGAACCGCGGCTCGCTCGGGCCGCAGGCGAGCAGCGCCGCGAAGGCGAGCAGAGAGAGTCTTCGGGTCGTCACGCGGCCTCCTGATCATCAGGCTTCTTGGGAGCGATCGGCTCTGGCGGCGCGTGCGAAGGACGCGCGCGCGCAGGGACCGGGATGCGGGAAGGACGCTCGACGACGCCCGCGCTCGCGACCGCGCGATCCGGCAGGCGAACGAGCAAGAGAGAGAGCAGGTAGACGAGAAGCGCCGCGAAGAGGAACCCCATCCGCATCGGCATCTGGACGAACGCCTCGCCAGGCGCCTCGAGGATCGCGATCGGCGCATCGAGCACCCGGCCGCCGCCGAGCAGCGCGAGCCGCTCGAGCATCGACGCGTCCGGACCGAAGCGCGCGAGCGGCTCCGCGTACGGCATCTCGTCGCCAGCCGCGCTCGTCGGCTCCGGGTCGAGCGGAAGCCGCGCGTCCACGAGGAACGTGAACCCCGTCGGCACCGCCGTCTGCCAGACGCCCGGCCCGACCGCATCGAGCTCGAGGGTCACGGGCTCGGTCCGCTGGCGGAACATCCGCACGATCGGCGTCGGATCCTCGAACGGAAACGGCGATGCGACGGTGACGATGCGCTGATCGACGTCGACGGGATCTCGCTCGATCGTCACGCGCGGCGGCTCGACGGTCCGGTGGCGCAGCATCCCGCGCGCCAGCGCCGTCCAGAAGCGGCGGAAGATCGGCGCGCTCCGCCACCCGTCCGACCAGCCACCGCTCGACGCGCTCGTGAACGTGGCGACCTGGCCGAGCCCGCGATGCCAGTGCGCGAGGAGCGGCATCCCTTCCGTCGCGGTCAACGCGAGCGTCGCGCCCGGACGCAGCGTCGAGAGCGCATGGCCCGTGAGCGGAGGCGCGCCCGCGATCTCGACGCCGTCGAGCATCGTGAGGTGCGTGTGCTCGCGCGCAGAGAACGTCGTCTGGCGATGCGCGGGCGGCTGCCGGTACATCGCCTCGGAGACCACGAGGCTCGAGAGCCCGCCGCCGCCGCTCGTCACGTGATAGCGGCCGCGGCCGATCCGCGCGATGTCCGCGAGGAGCGCGGAGTAGGTGCCGATCGTGATCGTCGAGATCGTGACGCCGCGTCCGGCCAGCGCGATCGCGGCCGCCGTCGCGCTCTGCGGCTCGCTCTCGCCGTCGGAGATGAGGATGACGTGGTGAATGTACCGATCGTCGTGGCTCATGATCTGGTTCGCGGCCTGGACCGCGGCGGCGATGTTCGTCCCGCCGTCCGCCTCGATGCTGCGAACGAAGGTCTCGATCTGCGGGCGCTGGGTCATCGGCACGGGCGCCATCGTGCGATCGGCCTGCCCGGAGAACGCCACGACGCCCGCGAGCGCGTCCGGACGAAGCGCACGGATCGCCGCGACCGCCGCGTTGCGCGCCGCTGCCATCGGACCGCCGCCCATCGAGCCCGAGCGATCGATCACGATCACCAGCTCGAGCGGGCGTGGCTCGGGCTGCGCCGGCGGGGGCCCGATCGGCTCGATCTCGCGAAGCGCGCGCGGCGTCGAGCGCACCGGTCGATCGCCGGTGACGCGAACCCATCCGCCGCCCTCGTCCTCGACCCAGTGGCGGAGCGCTTGCTGCTGGGCGTCCGAGAAATCGTTCAGCTCGACCTCGTCGGCGATGACGAGCGCGAACCGGTCGTACTCCGCGACGGTCGCGAACGCGGCGGAGGGTGCGGCGAGCTCGACCTCCATGCCGGCCTCGCGCAGCGTCGCGGCGAGCACGGGCTCGGGCCGATCCACAGAGTGATAGATGCGCACGCGCGGCTTCGGAAGCACTTCGACGAGCGCTCGCCAGCGGTCGTTGACGCTGACGGCGTCTCCCGGGGCGCTGACCGCGACCTCCAGCTCGTGGACGCCGGGCTCGGTCGGAAACCGAACGCTCAATCGTCCGCTGGAGTCGCCCGCGAGCGCCTCGTGCGTGCTCGTCGCGACGCTGTGCCCGTCGAGGAACGCCTCGAGAGAGACCGAGGTGGCACGGCTCGCGAAGATCGTGGGTGCGATGTCGACGGTCTCTTCGGCGTGGACGAGCCGAGGCGCCTCGAGCGCGGCGATCGACACGAGATCGATCGCGGGGCTCGCGCCGAGCGGGAGGATGTCGACCTCGATCCCGTCCGCGTGCGCGGCTGCGATCGCGGAGGCCAGCTCGCCGTCCTCGTCCCGACCATCCGTCGCGAGGAGCACGCGACGAACGTGATCGCGTGGGAGCGTCGCCGTCATCGCGCCGAGGGCGACCGACGCCGGGATCGGCGGGGCGCTCGGCCCGCGCGCCGACGGAAGCGAGAACGTGACGTCGGGGCGCGCAGCGGCGAGCTGTCCGAGCTGACCTTCGAGAGCGCGGCGCTCCTCGGGCGCGATCCCGAGCGAGCCGTCGATGGCCGCCGCGACGGCGAGGTCGCCGGTAGGCCAGCCGACACGGAGATCTGCGATCGCGAGCACCACCAGCGCGACCGCGATCGCGCGCGCGACGGTCGCCGTCACGCGCCGACGCGGCGAGAGCAGAAAGCGGCTCCTCAGCGCGAGGAGCACGACGAGCGGCACGGCCACGAGGCCGTAGAGCGCGAGCACGAAGCCGATGGTGATCGTCGGCATCGGCTACTCGAGCTTTCCGCGGTGGAGCAGCGTCCACTCGAGGAGCATCAAGAAGAGCAGCCCGATCGCCACCATCGCGGCGAGGGGCGGGAGACTGCTCTCGCTGGCGAACGTGCCGCCGATGGCACCGGCGCCGAGGGGGCCCGCGTACTCGGTGCCGCCGTACGGGATGGCGCGCTCGCCGACGTGGAAGATGCCCGCGTGCGCGACGGTCGGGATCACGCCGGCAGGAGAGTCGATCACGTCGCCCGAGGGTCCGCGGATCTCCTGGCCGGCCTCGGCCATCAGCGTTCCGCCGAGGCGCCGCGCGAGCGGGGTGGGCTCGGCGCGATCGGCCACCCAGGCGAGCGAGTGGTGGATGAGCAGCGGAAAGCTCTCGCTGCGCACCATGTCGGTCTCGGCCGTGCCGAAGCCGAAGAAGACCAGTCGAGCGCGCGGGAGCTCGCGGGCGACGGCGATCGCGCGATCGCCGCTCCGGAGAAGCACGTCGTCACCCGACTGCTCGAGGATCGGGCGCGCCGACGTGACGTGGACGTTCTCGAACCCGAGGCCTGCGATGGCGGGATGGCTCGCGAGAGCGCCCGTGATCCGCGGAGCGCGGAGCGCGGGCCCGAGGCGCACGGTGCCGCGACCCTCCGGCGGCGGCCCGAAGACGAGGACGGCCGCGTGCTCGGTCCCCGGGCGCAGCGCCGCGCGATCGAGCACGAGCGCGTGATAGCGGGCGAGGCTCGCCGAGGACTGCGTGGCGAGCGCCGCGACGCC
>JBBSAT010000016.1:0-50528 GCA_038252025.1 Polyangiales bacterium
ACGGAAGGCGCTGAGCGTGCCGACGCGCACGAAGCGCGCGCACCGGCACGCACGGCGCCGCTATGCGGCACCGACCTCATGCCAGCCTTCGGTACATAGATTACTCATGCACCCCGTCTCAAACGCGTTGACACGTTCCGCTGCGACGTCCGCGCTCGGGCTCCGCTCTCCCATGCCGGAAGGATCCGACGGCGCTGGTCATGGCGCAACAACGATACCGTTGACGGGGCGCCGGGACCCTGACGCCGGCGCGGGCACCGAGCGAGCTCCACGCTGGCGGGCGGGTCACTGCTCGTTCGAAAAACCTGGCGCAGCACGAGTCGTGCGAACGGGTGCGGGCGGAGCTGGGGGAAACCACGAGGGTGCGGGGTGCGCGCGAAGATCGACGCGCATGCTCGTCGTTGTGGGCGTCACCCCGCCGGTCTCGCTCTTGTTCTGAACGAAACCAAGCTTGCGATAGAAGTCGACTTTGGAAGGCACGGCATCCAACGTGAGCAGCCGGCAGCCAACGTGACCCGCGACGCCGTCGGCGGCCGCGACGGCGAAGCCCATCAACGCAGTTCCGGTACCTCGGAACGTCTTGGAATGAGCCAGAGACACAGCGACGTGCGCGACCTTGACCGCGGGCACTCGCGGATGGTCGCCATGGCCGAGCGGCTTGGTCTTCTTGCGCTCGCCCGTTTGCAGGGCTATCACATCTGCGAGCAGCGCGACGTACCCCACCAGTCCGTGCACCCTGTGATAGCCCACGAAGGTCCTGACGACGCCCGCGCCGTCCAGCCGCCGCCCATCCGCGATCAGGAACTGGTTTCGGTCGGCATCGCCTGAGTCGAACTCAGCGAAGTCCGCGTCGGCCTCGGGGCCCAGATCGCGGACGCCGACCAGCTCGAGATCCGCGGTGTCGACCTCAACGCGCGATGCGTCCGCGGGCATATCCCTTCGGCCTCGTCATCTCCTCGAAATGTACACGGCTCGCTTCGATGCGCGCTCGAGCCTGTTCTTCGTCGCAACCCCGCTCGAGCTCGGCCATGAGCTCGTCGGAGCCCGCCGTCGTGAGGACCTGAGCGTGGACGCTGAGCTCCGCGAGCTGCGCGCGGAACGTCGGCTCGAACCTGTCTGCACGATCGGCGGCGCCGTAGCTGCTCGGCGACGGGATGACTCGGAAGCGTTCACGACGCGCGAGTGCGCTGACGTTCACCGAGTCGGACGTCACGTTTGCGACGTACCTCGGGGCCACTCCGAGTTGCTGCGCCAGGGACGCTGCGCGCTTCATGGCGACGGATCCTTCTCCGCCGACGGCTGCAAGTCCAGTGGCTCCGCGTTCGTGATCGAGAAGCGCGGAGACCCCTCCATCGTGTTCGCTTCCGCCCACTTGTTCCAGTTGGAGGCCATCGCCGCGACCAGCGACACGAACGCCTGAGGCGTCAGCCGGAGCGACGCACGCGGAATCGCGAGGCCCCCCTCCGATGCACGCACGAAGGGGGAACGCTCCGCCAACATCACCGCGAACATCTCGGGACTATGCGCGACGTGTGCCGAGTCGATGAGAACCGGGACCACGTCGTGCTCGTAGTCGATCTTGAACGACGGCTCGCTCGTGCTCAGCACCTCGACGTCTCGCTCCTCGGCCATGGGCGGAGCCTAGCAGGCCGCGGGCTCGCAAGGGCGATGCAGGGTGGGTCGGCGAACGCGCTGGCCGATCGGTCGATCAGCGCGCTCGTGTCGAACGAGTACTCCGCGACCCTCGTCGGCTTCACCGCACTGGCCTCTGGAGTGCGGCGCGGGCTGCACGGACGCGCACACCACGCCGGTGGCCTGCCTGTCCTCGCGGCAGTGCGCACCCGTCAGCCTCGTCTGCGACCTCGTCGCCCACGAGTGCGTCGAGTGCGTCGCCCAGGCCGACTGCCTCCTCGCCGACCGGCGGCGCGACAACCACAACCTGTTCGTCCAGCGCGATCGGTTCCTTGCCCTTCTCGCCACGACCCGGTTCAATCGACGCGTGATGCGTGCGCCGGGGGAGAGCGCGATGGTCCTGCTCCGCGCCCTCGCGCGCGCCGGGGGCGCGATGGGCGTCGATCCGCGATCGCTCTGCTCACGCCTCGGGCTGCCGCCCGCCCGCCTCGAAGAGGACGACTCCGTTCCCACGCTGCTGCTCGCGAAGGCGTGGCTCCTCGCGCCGGAGCTGAGCGGCGATCCGCTCTTCGGCCTCCACGCGGGCGAGCAAGCCGAGCTCGGCAGCTACGACGTCCTCGACTACCTCTTCTTCACGAGCCCCACCCTCGAGGACGCGCTCCGCTCCACCGAGCAGTTCCAGCGCGTGCTCTCCGACATCTGGCGAGTCGAGCTGATCGTCGAGCCCGAGGTCGCGTACTTCCGGCACTGGGTCCCGAACGAGTACGTCGAGCCGCTCTGGCACGCGTGGGACTTCTTCTTCGCAGGCTCGCTCAAGCGCGTCCGCTCGGCTCTCGGCGAGCCCGTCGTTCCGCGCGCCGTGCGCCTGATGCACGCGCCCGTCGAGCCGCAGGCCGAGTACGAGCGATGCTTCGGCCGGCCGGTCGTGTTCGGCCACGCCGTCGGCGAGTTCGTGTTCGAACGCTCTCTCCTCGCGCGTCCACTGCTCTCCTCCAACCCGTCGCTGCACCGCCTCGTGCGCCGTCACGCGATGGATCTGCTCGCGCACGTCCGCTCCGATCAGGACCTCCTCGTGCGCGCCCGCGCGCTCCTGCCGGAGCTGATCGCCCAGCCGCGGCTCTCCGTCTCGGCGGTGGCCGCGCGGCTCGGCGTCAGCCCGCGAACGCTCCAGCGCGCGCTCGGGCAGCACGACACGAGCTACAAGCAGGTGCTCGACCGCTACCGTGAGGAGCTCAGCGTCCGCCGCCTCGAGGCCGGAACGCTCTCGATCGGAGAGGTCGCGCTCTCCGTCGGGTTCGAGTCGCAGGCGGCGTTCACCCGCGCGTTCCGACGCTGGCGCGGCGCGAGCCCGAGTGAGTTCCAGCGCGCCGCGCGCGCCAGAGGGTGATCGGCGCGGACAACACTTTGGCGCGCGCGGGCAAGGATCGCCGTGCGGCCCCGTGTGAGAGTGGGCCCATGACCAAGGCGCACTCGATCCTCTCGCACGCGGCGCTCGCGGTGCTCGCGACCACCGCCCTCCTCGCCGCCTGCGACGGACCCCGACCAGCACACCGCTCGACGGCGCCCGCTCCGGTGAGGCCCGACGGCGACCGCGGGCACGGCTGGTTCGAGACCGCGTGGGGCGTCGAGGAGCTCGACTACGAGTGGCGGAACGGCCACCGCGTGTACGACGGCGATCTCGTGCTCGACGACGACGTCCTCGAGCTGCCGCGGCCGAGCGCGGACGAGCAGGCGCTCCTGTCGACCGCGTCCCTCCGCTGGGCGATGGGCGGGGGCGGCGTCGTGACGATCCCCTACGAGATCACGAACACCGGTCGCCTCGACGGGGCCCTCTTCGATCGCACCGAGGGCCGGATCCAGACTGCGATGACGCACTGGGAGACCTACGCGACTCGACCCGGCGGCGGGCAGCTCCTGCGCTTCGTGCCGCACGGCGGAGAGGCGCGCTGGGTCGAATTCGAAGCGAAGCAGAACGGCGGCGTCTGCTACGTGAACCTCCGCGCGAGCGGCCGGAGCCGCGTGGACGCCGATCCCGCGTGCCGCTGGCAGACGTTCGTGCACGAGATCGGGCACGCCCTCACGTTCCGGCACGAACAGAAGAGGATGGACCGGCCGGGCAACGTCATCTTCCACGCGGACCGCACGGACGAGGATCGCGAGTTCGCGATGGTGAGCGGCAACACCCTCGGCACGCCCTACGACTCGAGCTCGATCATGCACTACCCCTCGTGCATGTTCGCGCTCTCGCGGTGCTCGGGGTCGACGCCGAACGCGTGGGTGCTCGAGCGCGTGAGAGCCCCGCACTACATCGACTGGTGGTCGTCACGCCCGGTCGGCGAGGTGCTGAGCCCGACGGACCGCTGCGGGATCCGGTCGCTCTACGACCTCTCCTGCGCCGGGGGCGTGGTCCCGGAGCCCGATGCCGGGATGCTGCCGTCGGACTCGGGCCCGCCGCGTGTCGACGCGGCGATGCCACCGGTGGACGCGAGCATGCCGGCGATGGACGCAGGCGTGCCGGCGACCGACGCGGGCATGCCGACGACGGACGCGGGCGCCGACGCAGGCGTGGCGCCGAGCGGGATCACCTTCCCGGTCTCGACCGGCGTCGCCGGGATGCTCCAGCGCACCCTGACCGGCGAGTGCGCCGTGGCCGCTCCCGATGGGACGACGATCGAGCTTCAGACCTGCGACGAGATGGACCCCGCGCACCGGTGGGGGCTCGCGCCGACGTCGGCCCTGCGCAACGAGGGGTCTCGCCTCTGCGCGCAGCCCGCAGAGCCCGTCGCGAGCTCGGGTGTCGAGCAGCACGACTGCTTGCCCGACGAGGAGCTCCAGCGCTGGCGCTTCGGCGACATGGAGATCGTCAACGGCTCGGCGGGGACGTGCGTCAGCGTCCCGTCGAGCGACTACGTCGAGGACCAGCACCTCGTGCACCGCGTGTGCAACGGCGGTCTCAACCAGCTCTTCAGCTACCTGCCCTCGACGCACGAGATCCTTGCGCAGGGCTGGTGCCTGACCGCGGGCGCCAGCGCGGGCATGCGGATCGAGCTGCACGCGTGCGACGGCAGCCCGAGCCAGCAGTGGATCGAGACGAACGGAGGCTTCGCGGCGAACGGCCTCTGCATGCGCATTCGCGGGGGCGGCGCCGCGGCGCTCGGCGCCGTGATCGAGGCGACGGACTGCAACGGGCTGGTCGGGCAGATGTGGGGTCTGCGCGGGCACTACGCGTACTCGGACGACGAGCTCTGTCTCGCGCCGGAGGGCACCGGCGGCGAGCCGCTGCGCCTGGGCGAGTGCCCGGCGAGCGAGACGATGATCTGGTGGCCGCGCGCGGCGTGCGTGCCGCTCTCGTGCGGCGACCTCGGCGCGACCTGCGGCAGCTTCGACGACGGATGCGGCGCGCCGCTCGAGTGCGGCGCGTGCACGAGCGATCCCGGCGACTACGACGCGGGCCCCGGCGAGATCGAGGAGTGCCTCCCGCTCGCGTGTGACGACATGGGGCCGACCGCGTGCGGCGTGGTGTCGGACGACTGCGGTGGCGAGATCGACTGCGGTGCGTGCTCCACCCCGCCCGCGTCGGGCGGCTGCGCGTGCCGCGCGGCGGGCGGCGGCAGCGCGAACGGGGCGCTGACGTTCGGTGTCCTCGCGCTCGCCATGGCCGTTCGCCGCCGCGGAGCGCGCCGTGGCGGGGGCGCCGCGCGCCAGGCGATCGCGAGGCCCGGCGCGGACGCAACTCGTTCTCGCTCGTGATCGCCCAAGGCAGCTGGTGCACGATCACGCTCGCCTTGGTGCATGCAGGGGCTCCCCGTCGAGTGAGTCGCCCGCCTCAGTCGACCCAGGCGCGCGCCTTCACGATCCGCTTCAGCAGCTCCTCGAGATCGTCGAGGCTCGCTCGCGCGAGCCGGGCCTCGCGCTCGTCGTTCCAGCCGATCCCGAGCGCCTCGCACAGCGTCCGAATCGCGCGGCGCTCGCCCTCCTCGCGCCGACGCTCGAGACCTTGCTCGCGGCCTTGCTCGAGACCTTGCTCGCGGCCTTGCTCGCGGCCTTGCTCGACCCCGACCCCGACCCAGTGTCGCGCGAAGTCGCTCTTCCACTCCCAGCCCATGGTATCCATGCTCGCCTCCAGCGCCGCCCGCGCCACGTCGTCGATCGAGAAGAGGACGACATCGTTGTACAGGCGCGCGCGAGCCTCGTCGAGGTGGGTCGCGTCCCGAACCGCGGTCAGCGCCACCGCCGCGATCTCGCCTCCAAGGGAGCCTGTGCCGTGCGCCATCGTCGAGAGCACCGCGAGCTCCGCGCTCGCGCCGAGGGCGACACGCGGGATGTCGCCCGGGCCGATGACGAAGGGAGCCAGCACCCCACCGTGCAGCGTCGCGATGGGCTCGCCGGCGAAGCGAGCCTCGTAGACGCGATCGGCGGAGTAAGTCGCCGGCTCGATCTGCGCAAACGTCTCGCTCACGGGCGTGAGGTCGTCCGCGGCGAGGTCCGGACCGCCGATGGCCCGAAGGAGCTCCAGCAACATCGACGGCCGCTCGTCGAGGAGCGCGAGAGGGATCTCGTGGATCGACGTGGGCACGGCATGGGTAGAGCACGGCGGATACCGGTCCATCCGGAGCACAAAGGCGGCAGATTCGACGGGTCGGCGGCGACGTGGCGGCGCAACGGCGGCGGAACGGCGGCGGCAGATGGGGGACACCGCCGGTTGCCTCCCGCCTGGCCACGCGCGGCCGACGCACACCTCGCCGCCCGCGCACCTCAGGCTCGGGTCGCACGGCGCGCGGTCTGCTCTCGGACACGATCGCGAGCGAGCTGGTGGTCGCCCTCGGTCCGCAGCGCGGGTTCCCATCTGCGCCGTTCGGTGGCAGATCGCGCTCGTGGCCAACCGCCCCAACATGCGTCTGGGCTGCGCGGCCCTCGCCGTCGCGCTGATGGGGATCGTCGGCGCCGTCGCCATCGCGATGCGCGCAGGCCGCTCGCCGGACGATGGAGGTGAGCTCGTCCTCACCGCGACAGACCCGGCGCTCTCGATCGTCGAAGCGGAGACCGAGCTCTGCGCGCCACTCGAGTCGACGTTCGTCGCGGCGGGCCTGCACGGCTGGAGCGAGGCACGCGAGGGCGAGTGCACCGTGCACGCGCCGCTCGACGGGCGTGACCCGACCGAGGCGAGCGAGGCCGTGCACGCCGCGCTCGGAGGCCACGCGTTCGTACAGGCGCCGACGCTCTCGCGGCGCGGCCGGGCGCGAGCGCTGTGGATCGTGATCGATGGCGAGAGATCGGAGCGCGAGCTGGCGAGGATCGCCAACGAGCTCCGACGGCGGGTCGAGGCCGTCGATGGCGTCGTCGAGGTGGAGGTCTGCGGCCGCAGCACCGCGCGTGAGATCGTGATCGATCCCGAGAGGCTCGCCGCGTATGGGCTGACGATCCTCGACGCCGCGCGCATCGAGAACGTGGAGGTGCCTGCGGGGAGGATCGAGGCCGGCGATCGCGAGCTCGCGGTCCGCTCGTCTGGCTCGGACGACCTCGCGAGCGTCGTGATCGCCGAGCGAGAAGGGCGACCCATTCGACTGAGCGATGTCGCCGCGATCAGCTCGGGCGCGCTCGACCGGCCCTGCGTCGCCGCGAGCGGGGGCGAGTCGGTCACGGCGCTGCGCGTCTCGATCGCCGCGAGCGACGCGGCGAGCGCGCTCGCCGACATTCGCGAGCGGCTCCCTGCCGCAGAGGGCCTGCGAACGACGCTCATCGACGCTCCGATCGCGATCCCGCTCGTGGCCGTGTCCGCGATGGCGCCCGGCCCGCTGTCTCGGGACCTCTCGCGCGCGATGGGGCGCCCGGTCGTGGTCGTCGCGCGGCCGGAGCTGCGCGAGCTCGACGTGCTGGACGAGGGCGACGAGGGGCTTCGCGATCGGCTCGCGCAGCCCGGGCTCGTGGTGGCCGTGCGAGCGGTGCCGCTCGGCAGGATCTGGGTGGTCGGCGGCTCGGCGGCCGAGCGCGATGCGGCGACCGACAGGCTGCGCGCGCGTCTCGAGGGCGCGGGGGTGCTCGCGGCGCCGGCTTCGGGCACGCCGCGCGGTGTGGTCGCTGTACGCGTCGATGCGGAGCGCGCGCGGCGCTACGGCGTGGTGTCGGAGGATCTGGCGCGCACGGTCGCGCTCGCGCGCGGAGCGAGCGTGGGCAGCCTCGACGGGGAGAACGTCCGGATGCGCCTGGCTGGGATCGACGATGACCCCTCGGCGCTGCGCGGCGTGATGATGCGCGGGACGAGCGGCGTGCTGTTTCCCCTCTCGGAGGTCGCGGACGTCGTACAGGAGTCGTCGCCGATGCGTCTTCATCGGCTCGCGGGCGAGCCTGCGGTGTTGCTCGCCGCGTCGGCAGACCGAGCGGTCCGGGAGAGCGAGGTCACGTCCATGCTGGGGGAGCTCGAGCTGCCCGCCGGCGTGCGCGTCACGTTCGAACCTGCCGAGTGAGCTCGCTGCGTCAGGCCTCGTCGCGGCTCACGCTTCGTCGCGGCTCGACGGGCGGCCGCGAGCGGGGCCGCGGGTGATTCTGAACATCACGACGCCGTTCTCTTCCGTGCCCTCGTCGTGGACGACCGCGAGCGATGCTTCGCCCGCGCGCTTCGGGCGGTGGCCGCCGAGCGCGCTGCGTCGACAGGCGAAGAGCTTCTGCCTCTCGTCGCCGAAGGCGAGGAGCGCGGTGGCGTTCTTCTCGAGCTTGCGGTTGTTGCTGACGTCGCCGCCGCCGAAGACCTCGAGCACCCAGGGCCCCTCGGGGCCATCGCCCGCCGCGTCGGCGCCGGCTTGCTCCGTGGGGTTGATGGTCACGTTCGTCGCGGCGGCGAGGATGGGCGTGCGGAGCGCGAGGATGAGGACCTCGGCCTGACGCAGGCCCATCTCGAGCTCGAAGCGGTCCCACTGCTTGGCGGCGACGAGCACCTTCTTCTCGGGATGCGAGTGGGCCGTGATGAGGATCTTGCGGGGCGCGAGGCGGAGGCGCTGCGCCTCGAAGCCCCCCACGGCCGCGTCGTGCGCGCGCGGCGCGAAGAGCTCCGTCGCGATGGCCTCGAACGCGCCCTGGAGCGCGTCGGCCGCGGCGGCGGCGGTGTCGAAGCCGAGCGGGTCGACGTGGATGAGGTGGGTCATGGGCTCTTCGAGACCGAGGGGAGGTGAGCGTGATCTACGCCAGCGGCAACGTCATCGCCACGACGAGCCCGCCGCCCTCAGCGTTCGCCGCGCGCACGCTCCCGCGATGCAGTTGAACCGCACGCGCCGTGATCGCGAGCCCGATGCCCGCCCCGCCCGACGCACGGTCGCGCGCCGCTTCGAGACGTGTGAACGGATGGAAGATCCCTTCGACTGAGAGAAATTCCCGGCGCTTCACGCTGGGAAAGGACAAGGCGCGACCATTGTTGGTCACGCCTCGAGCGGTCGCCGCACGACACAGAGCGCGTGGAGCTGCGGGCAGCGCTCCGGCCAAGCCTGCGGGCGCTCTCGTCACGCGACGCTTCCGCCAAGTGGGCAGGCACCTGCGCGCGAATCGGACGAACTGGCTTCGCCTCTACGTCTTCTTCCGCTTCGTCGACTTCTTCGGCACTGCGGAGCGATCGAGCACAGCCAGGCACTCCGTGATCAGCGCCGCGCGCGCGGGCACTTTCTTCTTCGCGTCCGCGAGATACGGACGCATTCGCTCGCCGAGCGCCGCGACCGCGTCCGAGAAGAGCTTGGTCGTGTACGGACCGCCATCGACGTTCGTCTCGAGCATGCGAGCCGCGGCCGCCGCGCCCGCGTCGCTCGGGAACTGCGCTATCAGCGCGAGCTGCGCGCACGCGATGCGGCGCGCGCGCTCGATGGGCAGGAGCGCCAGCACCTCCGCGACGCTCGCCGTCGTGTAGCTGGCCAGCGCGAGCGCCGAGAGCAGCGCGTCGTGGGACGGATCGAGCACCTCGCCTCGCGCCCTCGCACGCTTGGCCAGCGCGAGGAGCGCCCCCGAGAGTAGAGGCGTCTCGTCGTACACGAGCTGCGGGTTCCGGCGGAGACTGGGGGCGCTCGTCCGCGCCCAGTCGGCGTACCTGGCGAGGAGCCGACGCGCGATCTCGCCGTCGTCGCCGAGCCCTTCGAGGAGCGCTGACCTCAGCGCCGCGCGTCGCGCGTTCTGCGGAGCGCGCGTCTCCTTCGACGTCGTGCCCGTGCGGAGCTCCTTCATGCTCTCCGGGACCACGCGCGAGAGGCGCAGCGTCGGGTCGACCAGCACCTCTTCGACCAGGTCGACCTTCTTCTCGAGCGAGAGCGGCGCGACGAGGCGCAGCACGTCGTCGACCTCGCGCAGGCCGTGGATGGCGTCGTGGAACAGGCACCCGATCGGATGCGGCCGACCCTCCACCTCGATCGTCTCGTCGAGCGGCTCCGGGGGAGCATGTCCGAGCCAGCGCGCGAGCGGGTCCGGCTTGCCCTCGTGATCGGGTTGCCGCGCGCGGCGGCTAACCATGTTGGGTAGGCCGTAGGGCCAGAGCTGTACGGCGCGCTCGGCGCCCTCACGCAAGAGCTCGAGCATCTCGCGCTCGATCTCCGAGAGCTCGAAGACACGCCGCGCCGGCACGGGGCGATAGCGCTCGAAGTCGAGCACCTGCCGCGCGAGGATCAGCAGCCGCTTCTGGGCTTGCTCCGAGCGCATCGCGTCGGGGTCGGCCGCGAGCTCTGCGCGCATCGCGCGGACCTCGTCGAGCGTCGCTTCGATCGCCGGCGCCTGCGCCGTCCGCTTGGCCGTGTCGCTGCCCGAGGTGAAGTCGACCGACTCCGAGATCTTCAGCCGTGCTCGCGCCTCGGCGTAGGCCGCCGCGAGCCGCGCGCGCAGCTCGCGATCGCCGTGCGCGTCGAAGGAGTGCTGCGTCACGTCGCCCAGCAGCGCCTTCGTCGCGAGCTCCACGACCACGCCCGAACCGAAGGGCCAGAGAGCGAGGAGCGCGACCGGCTTGCCGGTGGCCGTCTCGATCACGTCGAAGAGCTCGCAGCCGTCGAACTCCTCGGACTCTTCGAGCTCGCCCTCGATGGCCCCGAGGAGCTCCTTCTCGGTCGCCGTGAGCGACTTGTGGCTCTTGCGTCGCCGCTTGTTCTCGAGCCGCCACGTCAGCGGTGCGCTCTGCTTTGCCGGCAGCGTCTCCGCCGCATCGCCGCGCAGCAGCGCGACGTCGGCGTCCGTGAGCGCGCGGGGCGTCTGGAGCGACATGCCGAGCTTGCCCGGCTCCGCCGTCACTCCCTTTCCGGACGCAAAGCGCAGCTCCCGCACGAGCGCCGAGACATCACGGATCGGCATCGTGTTCGCGCTCGCCGCCCACCCCTTCGCGCTCTTCTTCGGCGCGCGAAGCACACCGACGAGCCAGAGCCGATCGCCCGGCCGCACCGTGACGAGAAACAGCGTCCCGCCGGACGCGAGCGGCGAGAGGTGCGGACTGCCGCTCGCGTAGAGCGCGGTCGGCCACACGTCACCGACGCCGAGCAGCTGGCCGCCGCTGCGTGCTTCCTTCTCGAAGATCGCCTTCGAGATCACGGCGAGGACATTCGTGGCGGCGCTCATCGGAACAACGTCGCGTAGGCTGTCATGCTCTTTCGGAACACCACCTGGAACTTCTCCTGTGAGTCACGGAACGCCTCGATGAGGGGCGCGCCGCCCGCGACGACGACCTGTGGGTCGAAGATCTCCCTGTCTGCGGGACGAAGCTTGGCGAGGCGCGCGCGCACGCCCTCGATCACCCACGCTGGATCGTCGCCCGCCCAGGCGTACTCGGCGAGGAACAGGCTTCCGTTGAATCCATTGCCGCTGCGCTCGACGCCCGCGCGCCCGTGGAGCACCACGTCGAGCGCCTTCGCCGCGCGCGACGGCTTGTCGGTGAAGAGCTTCTCGAAGAGCTTTTCGAGCGCGCCCACGTGGGCCGCGCGCACAGCGCTCGGAACGCGAAGGAGCACTCGGCCGAGCCCGCGCACGACGGGCCGGGCGCCAGCGCCATGGATCCAGGGCTCCGCGTCGTTCGACGCCATGTAGCCGACGACCGCGTCGAGCACGGGCGCGGCTCCGAGCGCCGCCTCGAGCAGCCACAGCGACAAGCTATTTCCGTGGAGCAAGAGCTGCGCGACCTCTGCTTGGTCGAGCGCGAGAGGCCTCTCGTCGCTGAGCGCGGCCGCTGGCTCGACGCGCCCGGCGCGCAGTCGATAGAGCCTCGGCACCGCCCAGCGCGGCATGACGCTCGGAATCGTGCCGTGTGGATAGCGCTTCTCGAGGCTCTCCGCCGCCTCCGTGTCGGTCCGGGGCTCGTCGGTCGTGAGCACGACGTCGGGGAAGCCGCAGCCGAGGTGGGCCTCGATCGCCGGCGTCGCGCCCAGGCCGTTCGCGCGCGGCAATCCCCAGGCATCGTGGGGCGGCGTGATCCCGTCGAGTACGTCGCGGAGCGAAGGCGCTCTCGCCGAGGTCTTCTTGCTCGCCGTCGTCATCGACGCCTCCGGATTCTCGATCGCAACATGGCGGCGATTGTAGTCGACGGGGCGTGTGCAGAGCACGTCAGTCCTTCGACGCACGTTCGCCGACGGCTCGACGATCGAGCTGCGACTCTGAGCAGCGGGAGCGTGGTCGCCTCCATCGGCGGCGCCCTGCTCTGACACGGAGGAGAGGAGCCGCGACTCACTCGAGCGTCGCGGATACCGCCTCGAAGCCCAACCCGGCCGAGATGCTGGCGCAGTGGTCGCCGGTGGCGTCGGGGTCCAGGTCGGGCATCGCGATCGCTTCGATGGTCGCCCGATCGATGCCCGCGAAGAACGTCGACCCGAGAACGACGGCATCTTCGACGCTCACCGAGCCGCCGATCTCGCCCTGGGTCAGCTCTCCCGTCTCGGAGAGGTGCCCGCCGATGACGAGGTCTCGAATGGTCATGAGGAGCGACACGCCATTGGCGGTGAACGAGAGCGGGAGCTGCAACGCCGACACGCTCAGGCGCGCATCGGTGATCGCGCCGGCCACCGTTCCCAGATCGATCAGGATCCCGAACGTCTGGCCGGGGGCGAGACCTGCGCCATCCGTCACGACCGGAGTGCCCGGGAGCGGTCGGCCCATGACGCCGTGCACCGCGACGAACGGATCGTTGGTGAAGTTCGCGATGCCGGTGACCTCGATGATGTAGAGGAGCGCTCCGCGCTGGATGTCCTCCTGAATCGCCCCATTGACGCCGTTGGGGAGCATCTGGCCGATGATGGGGAGCACCGTGCCGAGCTGATTGTCGACCCCGTGCTGACCGGTGACGACCGATATGAAGTCCGGCGCCGTGGTGCATGGCAAGCCCTCGCGTCCGTCGGGCACGCCGTCGAGATCGAAGCCGAACGTGACGGCGGGATCCGCGGAGAGCTCCATCGTGTCCATCGTCGAGAACACGTAGGTGCGCGTGAGCGAGCAGTCCGGGCATGACTCGGAGGTCTCGCTCGGATCGCACCTGCCGTCTCCGCAGATCGCGCCGTCGCAGTCGCTCGGGCACGACCGCACGCTCTCTCCGCCGTCGCACCTCCCGTTGCCGCACGCGCGCGGGGTGGTGCAGAAGCCGTAGAGGCACCCGCTGCGCGCTGGGCACTCCGCCGCCGTGTGACAGGAGGTCGGTGTGTAGCTCGGGGGCGCGCATGCGGAGGCCAGAGCCGCGATCCCGAAGAGTGTGTGGACGAGTCGCATGATGGCCTCCGCGACGCTCGTGACAGCGATTCCCATGCCACCGAGATCCAGCGGCGTTTTCGGCAGCTGCGTAGGGTGTGCACGTGAAGCGCCCGCACAGCCGTGCCCATCCTTCACACGACAGACCGCTCGCACGCGCGATGTGTGCCGCGCATCGCTGCATCCTTTCCGCGCCCGAGCTGATGGACTCGCGCGGTGACGTTGCGCTCCCCGCGTGATGGCTCCGGGTCTCGCAACGTCACGCCCGGCAGGACCCGGGGGCTCGTGTAGACGACGCGCCGTCCTGGGTGAGCGAAGGCGTCGCCGACTTCGTCCGCAGCGAGCTCGGCGGCCCGACGGGCTGGGACGACTACCACTGCCGCGGGACCGAGACGTATCTCGACGGATACGGTTGCGCCGCAACGCTGCTCAGGTTTGCGGAGGCGGGGACGCCGGGCACGGTCCGAGCGCTCCACGCGCGGCTGCGCACGCAGTCCTTCGACGGACTGATCGCTGGGCGCGACGTCGCGGCGCTCTGGGCACAGTGTGCGCTCGGCGCGTGCGCCCCGCGCTGACGGAGCCACCCCCTCGTAGCGCGGCGCGAGAAGGCGAGACCAGCTTCTGGTCACGCCTTCAGCGCGCGACGCAGGCCGAGCCGTAGATGGTCCGCGAGCTGGCGCTCGCGATCTGCCGGCAGGTCATGCCGGTGGGGCAACCGCTGTCGTCGGTGCACGCCGCCGTGCAGGTGCGCGGTCCGCGCGCGACGGCGCGCACGCAGAGGTTACCGAGCTGGCCGCAGTCCGCGTTCGCGCTGCATGCCTCGCCGAACATCTCGAGGTCGGCGTAGGGGTGAAGCGCGGGGTCGTCGTCGACGCCGTGGATGCCGTACATCGTGTGGAAGCCGTAGCTCGAGGTCGCGTCCAGCCGCGTCAGCAGCGAGCGAACGGTGCGCGGGCGGTGCGCGCCGCGGCTGTCGCGCTCGAGGATGTGCGAGAGGAAGAGCTGCACGGTCTCGGACGTGCTCGCGTTCGAGAACGAGGTCGTCGTCAGCACGTCGAGGCCCTCGAGGTCCGGGTGCGCCGGGTTCCGCCCGAACGCAGCGCCGATCTGATAGGTGTCGCAGCCCTCGGCGACGACGATCTGGTAGCGCCCCTCGGCCATCTGCACGCTCGACATCTCGCTGTCGTCGAGGTCGCCCTCATCCGTCATGCGCCAGTTGGCGAGCGCGAAGCCGTAGAACGGGCCCGAGTGACCGCTGTAGACGATGATGTCGCGGCTCGCGAGCGAGGTCCGCGCGTCGGCCTCGAGCTGGCGGCCGCCCGCGTCGGTGTCCGGATCCGTGTCGCCGCCCGCGTGGCCCCAGAAGAGACGCACCTCGATCCTCACCGTCTGGCCGTTGGCGCGGATGTTCCGCGTGAAGGCGCCGCTCGTGCGATCGAGATCCTCGAAGCGCGACACCGGCGCGTGGAAGCCCTGCGCGCGGAGCCAGTCGTACATCTCGTTCGCGTGCGTGACGTGGTAGCCCGCGTGGTAGTCCCAGCCGAAGTGGATGTCGATGTCGAGGACGCCGTCCGCGAACAGGCGCTGGTAGTCGAACCACGCGTCGTGTGACGTCGTCTCAGGCGCGAGCGTCAGCGTCAGGTCACGGCGCTGCGCGGCCGGCACGGCCGTCGGATTCCAGTCGCCGAAGGGCGACGCGCGATACCACTCGTGGTTCGTCTCGAGCTGCGCCATCTGCGCGTTCGTCGGAAGACCGACCGTGAGCGTGAAGACGCGCGTGCTGTTCGGGCCGACGTGCGTCGGGATCAGGTTCATCAGGTTCGTGCGGCCGGCGATGAGCTGCTCGAAGTCGAAGAGGTACGTGAGCGAGCCCGTGCTCTCGGGGCGGAGGTTCATCGACTCGTAGTCGCCCGCCTTGCTCATCGCGCCGAAGCCGCCGTACGCGTGGTTCGCCTCTTCCTCTTCCTTGTCGACGAGGTACTGGTTGAGGAACCAGGCGAGCGCGATCTGGCGGAGCGCGACGAGCTCGCGCGCGCGGTCGAGTCGGTCGTCCGCGGAGCGCGTCTCGTACTCGGGCTCGAGCGTGATCGTGTCGGTCCCGGACACGACGTACTCGCGCGCCGTCGCGCTGAGGAAGTCGTCGGCCTTGCCCTCTTCGACGACCACGCCGTCCTCGACGAACTCCTCGCCCTGGCCCTGATCGGCCGGGTCGGCGCCGGGCTCCTGGGCGCAACCGGCGAGCGCGGAGGTCGTGGCGAGGGCGAGCAGCGTCAGGAGGCGGGCGTCTCGTCGGGTCATGACGGTGCCGCTTCGCAACGCGTGTGCCGATGTCCTACACACGCGAATTGCGCGTTTTTGCGGGGCCTCGCGGCGAGCGCGGCGTCGGTGGCGGATCGAGTGGCCAGCCAGCGGACCGGCCACAGGTGCTCTGACCCCAGGGTGTTACGCCTGTCGGGTCCGGCCGGGGCGCAGCGCCGTTCGCTACTCGATCCTTGGCAGGCCGAGCGCGTAGTACATCGCGCGCTCGCCGCCGCCGAGCGTGCGCGAGAGGAACGCGACGTCGGGATCCAGCGCCGCGCCGAGGGCCACGAGCGCGTTGGCTCGCTCCATCGGCGGCTCGTTCCGGTCGTGCGGTGTGATCGTCACGGCGCGCAGCGTCGTGCCCGCGGGGAGCCCGAGCTTCTCGTGAGTGAGGGCCAGCGCGTCCGACAGAGTGCCCTGCCGATCGACGAGCCCGTTCTCGAGCGCCGCGTGCCCGGACCAGACGCGTCCTCGCGCGAGCAGCTCGATCTCCGTCTCGTCGCGCTTGCGCCCCTTCGCGACGACGCCGACGAAGGTCCGATAGAACGCGTCCACCTCGCGATCGAGCAGCAGTCGCTCGTCCTCGTCGGCGGCGCGCGGGTTGGTCAGGAGGTCGGCGTGCGGCGCTCGCCGAAGGACCTCGGTCTTGATGCCGAGCTTGTCGAGCAAGGTCCCGAGCACGAGCCGCGCGCTGATGACGCCGATCGAACCGGTGATCGAGAGACGGCTCGCGACGATCGCGCTCGCCGGCGCCGCGACGTAGTAGCCGCCGCTCGCGGCGACGTCACCGAAGCACGCGATCACGGGCTTCTTCTGCGCGAGGAGCTGGACCTCTCGGTGGATGAGGTCGCTCGCGAGCGCCGAGCCCCCGGGGGAGTCGATGTGGAGGACCACGCCTCGCGCGTACTTGTCGCGCGCGACGCGTCGCAGCGTCGGGACGAGCGCCGCGCGCGAGGCGCCGCGCCCTGCGGCATCGCCGATCGCGCCGTGCACCGGGATGATGGCGATGTAGCCGCGCTTGAACATCCGCGCGAAGAAGCGCGCGTCGTGGCGCCGGAGATAGCTTCCTGCGCTCACGAGCTTCTCGACGCCGAGCGCCTTGGGCAGCTCGTCCTCGAAGGCGAACGCGTCGATCACGCCGAGATCGATCGCCGCCTGGCCGCCGATCCCGCCGCGCGCGAACAGCGCACGCACCTTCTCCTCGTCGAAGCCTGGCCGCTCCTTCAGCGCGTCGACCAGCGCGCCGTCGAAGGTGTCGAGGAGCGCCGAGAGCTGCTCGCGCTGCGGAGCGCTCATCTCGCTCTCGGACGCTGCCTCGGCGGCCGTCTTGTAGGCCGCGCGTCGATAGACCTCGACCTGCACGCCGACCTTCTCGAGCAGTCCCTTGAGGTAGCGAGAGGTCGCGCCGATGCCGACGGGAAAGAACGGTGCGCCCTCGGTCGAGAGCACGCGGTCCGCGACGGAGGCGAGGAAGAGCTCGCGGTTGCCGCCGCCGCGCGGGAGGTAGATCGCGACCTTCTTCCCACCGCGCTTCAGGCGGAGGAGCTCGGCGCGGAGCGCGTCGACGCGCGCCCAGCCGCTCGTGACCGAGTGCACTTCGACGAGCAGCCCGTCGAGCGCCGGGTCCTCGAGGATCGCATCGACGAGGCGTGCGACCGCGCGGATGGACGTCGGTCTCCGTTCGCGGAGGGCGGGGATCCAGCGCGCGAGGATCGCCCATCGCGGTCCCGGCGGATCGATCTCCGAGAGGGTCTCGGTGATGTGCAGATGGATCCAGCGGCTCTTGGGCCGGCCGAACCACCGAGCGAGCGCCCAGAACGGCCAGAAGGGCGCCCGGAGCACGTTGAGAACGAAGAGCAGACTGATTCGCAGCACGCCCACAGTGTAGTCCGCCCGGTCGGGGAGCGTTCCGGCCCGTTCGGCCAGGCTCCCGAGACGGGGGAACCGGGCCCAGCGGCGCATGGGCCAGGCGAAGTGTTGTCACCCTTTACGACGCGTTGGGATCGATGGTACCTAGGGTGCGGCCGGAGAGCGTTTCCTTCGCTCGATCTGCCGCGTTCGAGAGGCCCGCTCGCCATGCGCGTGCGGTGCGGAGGAGTTCATGGCGAACCCGCAGATGGTGATGTACGAGGAGGAGTTCAACCAGATCCAGACGATCGTCGTCCGGCTGGCGAAAGAGGCGAACGCCCGCGTCGTATTCGTCATCGACAAGAACGGTCAGGAGATCGCCAAGGCAGGCGAGACCGACCAGCTCGACACGACGTCGCTCGCGTCGCTCACCGCGGGCAACATCGCCGCGACGGGCGGGATGGCGAAGCTGCTTCGCGAGAACGAGTTCACGACGCAGTCGCACGAAGGCGAGCGCGCCAACATCCACATCCAGATCGTGGGCAACCGCGTGATCCTGGTGGTCATCTTCGACAGCAAGACGAGCCTCGGGCTCGTTCGTCTGCGCGTGAAGAAGGCCAGCGAGGAGCTCAACTCGATCTTCGAGTCGCTCCTTCGCAAGGTTCAGGATCCGGCCCGCGAGACGCCCTTCGCAGAGATCACCGACGACGACATCGACAACCTCTTCAACGACTGAGGGGGAAGAACACCGATGTCCTTCATCAATTACCTGTCGCGCGAGATCAACTGCAAGATCGTCTACTACGGTCCCGGCCTCTGCGGGAAGACGACGAACCTGCAGTACATCTACAACAAGACGAATCCCGACGCGAAAGGCAAGATGATCAGCCTCGCGACGGAGACCGAGCGGACGCTCTTCTTCGACTTCCTGCCGCTCGCGCTCGGTGAGATCCGCGGCTTCAAGACGCGCTTCCACCTCTACACCGTCCCCGGCCAGGTCTTCTACGACGCGAGCCGCAAGCTCATCCTCAAGGGCGTCGACGGTGTCGTCTTCTGCGCCGACTCGCAGATCGCGCGAACCGAAGCGAACATGGAGTCGATGGAAAACCTCCGGACGAACCTCGCGGAGCAGGGCTACTCGCTCGATAAGCTTCCGTACGTCGTCCAGTACAACAAGCGCGACATGCCCAACGTCGCGCCAGTCGACGAGCTGCGCCGGTTGCTGAACCCGGGCGGCGTGCCGGACTTCGAGGGCGTCGCGTCGACGGGTATCGGCGTGTTCGAGACGCTGAAGGCCGTGGCCAAGCTCGTCCTCACCGAGCTCAAGCGCGGCGGCGGCTGATTTTCTGCGCTGGCTTCCTGCGCGGCGCTGGCGCCGCGCGTTGGGGGCCCTTCGGGCTCCCCAAACCCCCGTACGACTTGGCTCTAGGCTCGCCGGGCGCGGGTAGGGCTCGCCGGGCGCGCGGTAGGGCGCGCGGCGCGGGTAGGGCTCGCGCGGTGGGGCGCGCTCAGCCGCGGGCCAGGGCGCGTAGCTCGTCCCAGGAGGTGACCTTGGAGCGGGGGGCGCCGTCGATCGCGCGGTCGTGCTCGGCCTGCTCGATCTTCTCCCAGTCGGTGAAGTGGACGGGCTTCTTGCCGCGTGCGGCGAGGAGGGAGTCGATGATCGGGCGAGGGTCGGGCTTCGCGTCGTGGAGGAGCTCCTTCAGCATGCGGTCGACGACGCCGATCGAGTCCTGTCGGTTGGTTGCGATGACGCCGGACGGGCCGCGCTTGGCCCAGCCGACCGCCCAGAGGCCCGGCTCGATCCGGCCCTCGTGGTTCGGATAGCAGGTCTCCTTGCTCGTCACGTGCAGACCCTCGAGAGGACGCACGTGGTAGCCGATGGCCTTGATCACGATACCGACGTCGAGCGTCACCTGATCGCCGGTCATGACGGCCTTGCCGTTCTCGACGCGCGTTCGATCGAGCAGGAGCTTCGTGACGCGCCCGTCCTCGCCCACGATCTCCGCGGGCGCCGAGTAGAAGAGGATGTGCAGGCGCGCGCGCTTGCTCTTCGGATCGGTCTCCGAATAGCCGCGGAGGATCTCCAGGATCTTCTCCTTGAGCTTCTGGTCCTTCGGATCCTTCGCCGTCAGCGACTTCGGAAGGTCCGTGCCGTCGACCACCGCGACCGTCTCGGCCAGCTCGCCGAGCTCGCGCAGCTCCACCGGCGTGAAGCTCGCTTCGCCCGGCCCGCGACGACCGATCATGTAGATGTCCTTGATGTTCGCCCTTGCGATCCGCTCGCTCGCGTAAGGCGGCAGATCGGTCCGAGTCATCTCGGACGCGATCCGGCCCAGCACTCGGACGATGTCGACGGCCACGTTGCCGTTGCCGATGACGGCGATGCCGCCCGACTCCCGCGTGAGGCCCTCGAGGTCGGGCGCGAGGCTCGAGAAGTCCGGGTGCCCGTTGTACCAGCTCGTGATCGGGCCGGAGGCGAACACGCCCCGCAGCTCTTCGCCCGGCACGCCCAGCTCGCGATCGAGAGGGGCACCGATCGCGAGGACGACGGCGTCGTAGTGGGCTCGAAGCTCGGCGAGCGCGAGATCTCGGCCGATCTCGACGTCCCCGAGGAAGCGCACCTCGGGACGCTTGGCGGTGCGCTGGAACACGCGCCAGACGTTCTTGGTGCCCTGGTGGTCGGGCGCGACCCCGATGCGAACGAGCCCGTAGGGCGTCGGCAGTCGATCGATCAGATCGACGCGCGCGTCGGGCCGCGCTTTCATGATGGCCTCGGTGGCGTAGAACCCCGACGGTCCGCTTCCGATGACTGCGATCGAGTGGCTCACGGCTCGACCTTAGCCCGGTCGATCGTCCCGAACTGCGAGTTTTTTTCACCGGACCCAGGCGGGTTTCGCCGACTCGGCCAGCTACATGGAGAGCGTGGAGAAGCAGGACGGCGACGCGCTCACGGTGCACAGACCGCTCACGCAGAACCGGCCGCAGTGGACCTGCGGTACGCACATGGGCGGCGGTGGCCGCTGCACGCAGGTGCCGAGCTCGCACAGCTCGGTGCCGTTGCATGCATCGCCGTCATCGCAGCCCGGGTCGCTCGTGCAGGCCGCGCCGCGGCGACACATGCCGGTCGTCAGGTCGCACACGCGGGCCCCTGCTCCGGGGGGGCCGGCGTCCAGGAGCCCCACGCTCGCATCGCTCGTGACGATGCCGCCGTCGAGGCTGCCGACCGACGGAGCGCACGCCGAGTAGCTCGCGACGCAGCCCGACGGGAGCGGCGTTCCCGAGAACGAGAGCGGAGGCGCTCCCTCGCCCACGCAGTACACCGACGCGCACTCGAGGCCGGGGGCAGCCGCCTGACAGACGGTATCTCGCGCGACGTACCGGCAGCCGCGCAGAGGATCGCGCGCGCCGGCCCCAGGCTCGCACGTGTCCAGCGTGCACTCCGCGCCGTCATCGCAGCGAGCGTCGCTCGGGGCCAGTACGCACGCGCCGCCGCCCGACGCGTTGCTCATGCACGTGTCGATCGTGCAGAGCACGCGGTCGTCGCACACCGCGTTCTGGAGCTGGCGCTCGCAGCCGTTCCCCGTCGCGCCCGTGCAGACCCACCGGCTGCAGTCGCCCGGGCCGATCGGTCCGCCCCTCGCCGCGCAGAACGTCGAGTCGTACGCGACGGGCACGCATCCGGCCGCAGGGTCGAAGACGTACGTCACGCAGCTGTCCGAGCGCGGGCACGTGTACTCACAAGCGAACGCCGCGTTGCAGGTGCCGAGCGCGCCATGGAACGGCGACGTGCACGCCGCATCCGAGCGGCTGTAGCGACACATCGAAGCGACGGGCGCGGGGCAGGTGAGCCCGTCCGACGAGACCACGTCGAGCACGCCGCACTCGCCGGCGCGCGGCGCACACGTCAGGGGCGAGCACATGCCGCTGACGCACCGAAGAGGACACCCGTCGGGCCCCGTGTCGCCCGCGCAGGCGGCGTCGCTCGTGCACATCACGTTCGCGCTGCACCCGCTGGACGTGCAGACGAGCCCCGCGCCGCACGCGGTCGCGTACGAACAGACGCCCGTCGACGGCTCGCACGTGATCGGCGCCGCGCCGCTCGCGCACGTCTGGTCGCACTCGACGGTCGTGTGCGTGCAAGCGCCGCTACCGTCGCAGACGTCGTCCGTGCAGGAGTCTCCGTCGTCGCAGACGCTCGCACCGCTCACGGCCGGACCGCAGTCGCCCGAGGGCAAGCACTCGGACACGTGGCACTCGGTCGCGCCGCAGTCCTCGCTGTGAGGCACTTGCACGCAGCCGCCCGCGGCGGGATCGCACTCGCTGTGCATGCATCCTGTCGCGGCGGGACAGACCATCGGCGCCCCCGCGGCGCAGCGCGAGGAGGCCGCGTCGCACGTCTCGGCGCCGTTGCACGCGTTGCCGTCGTCGCAGTCGACGTCGCCGCTGCAATTGGCGGGGACGCACGCACCTCCGGGCAGGCAGACGGGGCGCGTGGTGTCGTCGCAGAGCGAGTCGTGCTGGCAGTGCCCGTCGGGAGCGCAGGTGTCCGCGCTGCAGTCATCCGCGTCGGTGCACTGGCCGTCCATCGCGCACGGCAACCGGCACTCGCCGTCGCCGCGAGCGATGCACTCCGTACGGCCTGGGCAGAGAGACACGTGCGTGCAGAAGCCCGCGACGCAGCCGTCCACTGTGCAGCGGACGCCATCGTCGCAGACCGCGTCGTCGATGCACTCGACCGGGCCTGCATCTTCCGTCGCCGCGTCCAGACCCGCGTCGTCCCCTTCGAGGTCCGGGGGCCCGTAGTCCAGGGTCAGCCCGCAGCCTGGAAGCAGGAGGGCGACCGCCAGTCCCAACCAAGCGATCGCGTTCGTGCGCATCCCCGACCTCCCCAAGTGCAAAGCCGCAAGCAGGGAAATGATGACAGCACCGGCGCTCCAGGCCAAACGAAGGCGAGAGCCCGCGTGAGGGCGTCGGCGCTTGCCGCCGTGTCGGGTGCCCTGCTACTCGGGCGGACATGAAGATCACGGCCCCCATCCCCGACGTCCCCGCCGCGATGGATCGCGCCTCGATCCGGGCCTCCATCGTCCAGCACCTCGCGCGCGGTCGTGTGCGTGACCAGTATCGCGCCAGCCCGATCGACGTGATGAACGCCGTGGCCCTCGCGGCGCGAGATCGGCTCGCCGACCGGTGGCTCGACTGCAGCAGGCGCCAGTGGGACGCAGGACAGAAGCGCGTCTACTACCTCTCGATGGAGTACCTGCCGGGGCGGCTCCTCCGTGACTCTCTCACCAACCTGGGCATCCTCGACGAGACTCGGCTCGCGCTCGAGGACCTCGGGGTCGACCTCGACGAGGTGCTCGAGATCGAGGTCGACCCCGGCCTCGGCAACGGCGGTCTCGGTCGCCTCGCGTCGTGCTTCCTCGACTCCATGGCCACGCTCGGCATCGCGGGGATGGGGTACGGCATCCGCTACGACTACGGGATCTTTCGTCAGGCGATCCAGAACGGCATGCAGCACGAGGAGCCCGACAGCTGGCTCCTGCACGGCTCGCCGTGGGAAGTGCTGCGCACCGAGACCGTCTACACCGTGCGCTACGGCGGTCACGTCGTGGCGCGCAAGGACGACGCGGGCCGGACCTTCTTCTCGTGGGAAGGGACCGACGACGTCCTCGCCGAGGCCCACGATCTTCCCATCCCCGGCTACCGCAACGACGTGGTCAACACGCTCCGGCTCTGGTGGCCGCGTCCCGTGCACGCGTTCGATCTCGCGCTCTTCAACGCGGGGGATCACTCGGGGTCGGTCGCGCAGCGAAACGTCGCCGAGAACATCTCGCGCGTGCTCTATCCGAACGACAGCGGCCCCTCCGGCAAGGAGCTGCGGCTCCGGCAGGAGTACTTCTTCGTCAGCGCGTCGCTCCAGGACGCGGTCGCGCGGCACCTCAAGCGCTGGGGGACGCTGGACGACCTCCCCGAGCACAACGTCTTCCAGCTCAACGACACGCACCCCGCGCTCGCCGTCGCCGAGATGATGCGGATCCTGCTCGACGAGCATCAGGTCACCTGGGAGCGCGCGTGGGCGATCACGCACCGGAGCTTCGCGTACACGAACCACACGCTCTTGCCCGAAGCGCTCGAGGTGTGGCCGGTGCACTTGCTCGATCGAATGCTCCCGCGGCAGCTCGACATCATCCGCGAGATAGATCGACGCCTCGGCGCACAGATCGCGCGGCTCTACCCCGAGGACGAAGAGCGCGCGGCGAAGATGGCGATCATCGAGCGTGGCCCGCAGCCCAACGTGCGCATGGCGAACCTCAGCATCGCGGGCAGCTTCTCGGTCAACGGCGTGTCGGAGCTGCACTCGCGTCTCCTCCGCGAGGAGATGTTCCCGGAGCTCGCGGCGTTCTTCCCGAACCGCTTCCGGAACAAGACGAACGGCGTCACGCCGCGTCGCTGGATCCAGCAGTGCAACCCGGAGCTCGCGACCCTGCTCACGGAGGTCGCCGGGCCGGGCTGGGTGACCGATCTGGAGAAGCTGCGCGCCCTCGAGCAGGTCGCGACCGACCCTGCGTTCCAGCAGCGCTTCCGCGCCATCAAGACGGCGAACAAGACACGTCTCTCGGCCTATCTGGCGAAGGAGCACCCAGGCACCGAGCTTCCGCCGTGGATGCTCTTCGACATCCAGATCAAGCGGATCCACGAGTACAAGCGGCAGCTCCTGAACCTCTTGCACGTGGTCCGGCGCTACCTCGACATCAAGACGGGCCAGGCGCCGCGCGTGCCGCGCGTCGTGCTCTTCGGCGGCAAGGCCGCGAGCGCGTACGACACGGCGAAGCGGATCATCCATCTGGCCAACGCCGTGGCCGCGACCGTGAATTCGGATCCGGCGGCGAAGGATCACCTTCGCGTGATGTTCGTCCCGAACTACCGAGTGTCGCTCGCGGAGAAGCTCATCCCCGCCGCCGATCTGTCCGAGCAGGTCTCGACGGCGGGCCAGGAGGCATCCGGCACCGGGAACATGAAGTTCTCGATGAACGGTGCGCTCACCATCGGCACGCTCGACGGAGCGAACGTCGAGATTCGTGACGCCGTCGGTCCGGACAACTTCTTCCTCTTCGGTCTCACCGTCGCGGAGGTGGAGGCGAAGAAGAATGCCGGATACGTGCCTGCGGACGTCTACGACCGCGAGGTTCGGCTGCGCGAGGTCGTCGACGCGATCGGCCTCGGCATGTTCTCGCTCGACGAGCCGGGCAGGTTTCGCCCGATCATCGACCAGCTGATGCGCGAGGATCGCTTCCTCCTCTTCGCCGACTACATGTCGTATCTGGATGCCCAGACCGCCGTCGACGATCTCTATCTCGACCCGGCCAAGTGGACCGAGCGCGCGATCCTGAACGTCGCTCGGATGGGCAGGTTCTCGAGCGATGCCACCATCCGCGACTACGCCAAGGACATCTGGGGCGTACCGGTGAAGTAGAACGGGGCCGCGCGCGCTAGGATGGGAGCTCCGTGACGGGCGAAGACCGCGAGTATCAGGCTTGGGGCGATGACGACGGCGACGACCTCACCGAGGTGGTCGCCGCGCTCGAGCCGGGTACGTTCTACGCGGAGCGCTTTCGCGTCGACGGTCGGCTCGGCACCGGCGCGATGGGCAAGGTCGTCACCGCGTTCGACTCGGTGACGAACCAGCGCGTTGCGCTCAAGGTGCTCCATCGCGAGCGGGCCGCGCAGAAGGAGGCCGTCGAGCGCTTCGCGCGCGAGGCGGAGGTGCTCGCTCGGCTCGGGCACCCGGGCATCGTGCGCGTGGTGGGGTCGGACCGCACGCGCGACGGCGCGCGGTGGCTCGCCATGGAGCTGATCGAGGGCGACACGCTCGCGCAGCGCATTCGCAAGGGCCCCCCGATGTCGCCGGTCGACGCGTACCGGATCGTGAACGTGCTCTGCGACGCGCTCGACGCGGCGCACCGCGAGGGCATCGTCCACCGCGACCTCAAGCCGGAGAACATCATGATGCCCACCGGCGGCGAGCCGGCGTGCAAGATCCTCGACTTCGGGCTCGCGCGCATCAACCAGCTCAGCGCCGAGCGCTTGACCCGTGCGGGGACGATCCTCGGGACGCCGCGCTACATGGCCCCCGAGCTCATCAAGACGCTTCGCGACACGGACCATCGCGCGGACGTGTTCGCGGTGGGGGCGATCACGTTCGAGCTCTTGACCGGGAAGTCGATCTACGCCGCGGACGACGTCGGGCAGCTCTTCGGTGCGATCCTCGAGGGGCGCACGCGGAAGCTCCGCGAGCTGGCGCCTCAGCTTCCCGAGAGCCTCGAGCAGGTCATCGAGCGCGCCACGTCCCTCGAGCCCTCGGCCCGGCAGCAGACGGCAGGCGCGTTCGCCGAGAGCTACGCGCACGCGATCGGCGTCCCTTCGATGCGGAGCCAGCTCGACGGCGCGCACGAGATGTTCGACTCGGAGGCCTCGACGACGCTCGATGATCAGGCCGGCGCGCCGCTCGTCGATCCGTACGCGCCCTCGCTCTCGCTGCGCGCGCCGCGCGTGCCGTCGATCGAGCCGCCGGTCGCTCGTCCCGCGCTGGCGACGCCCTTCGTGAACCGCGGGCCCGTCGTGGTGATCGCGCCGATGCACACGGTGTCCGATCGTCCCGGCGCTCCATCGCCCGCGAGGGCCGCATCGCCCGCGCCACAGGTGCGGGCGGCGGGCGAGGGAAAGCCAACCGTCGCCGGCTTCGCGCCGCTCCCCGGGCGCCCCTACGTATCCGGGCCCGACTCCGTTCGACCTCCGGCCGGGCCGGCAAACGCGGACCTGGCGAACACGGCGCCGCCGCTCTCCTCATCACCGCCGATGCCGCGGCCGATGCCGATGCCGCAGCCGATGCCGTACCCGATGCCGCAGCCGACCCCACAGCCGCGCTCGGAGCCGCCGCCGTCCTATCCACGACCGACGTCGGACAGCGCGTATGGCGAGGGCGGGCGGCCCTACTCGGATCGACCCCCGCCTTACGTCGGCGCCGATCAGAGGGCGCCGAGCGTGCATCCGCCGCGACCGCGCTCCTTCACGCCGCCGCTCGGTGTGGTGCGCGATCCGGGGTCGGCGTTTCCCGCTCCGATGGTGCCGCCGCCGCAGGCGCCGACGAAGGCGCGAGGGCTCGCGCGTTGGAAGATCCTGCTGGCAGTGGCGCTGCTGCTCCTCGCGCTCTCCGGCGGCGTTCTCCTGCGCTGGGCGGTCGAGCGCGGCCTCGTCCATCTCCCCGGCTGACCCGCCTCTCAGAAGCCGTTCACGCGCGCCCACGTTAGGACGATGCGCCCGCCCTCATCGAGCACGCGATAGCAGTCGTACATCGCGGCCGTCATGCAAGCGTGGTTCGGCAGCACGCGCAGCCGATCGCCGACCCGCGGGACGTTCGGCAGCGCGCTGAGCGGGATCGCGCCGTGCTCCTGGTTCACCCACGCGATCACTGGCCGAGCGGCGAGACGCGTGCCGTCGAGAGCGACGACCTCTCCGAGCCCGCCTCCGCCGATCGCGTCGAGGCTGCGGTCCTTCGAGAGCGCGAGCGCGCCCGCGTCGACGAGCACCGTGTCGCGCGCGCGGTGGACGCCGATCACGGTCGTGAGGACCGAGAGCGCGATGTCCTCGACGCGGGCGCATCCAAGGGCCGCCTGGAAGAGATCCTGGAACACGAAGACGCCGGCGCGCACCTCGGTGATGCCGTCGAGCCGCTCGGCGAAGAGCGCGGTCGGCGTGGAGCCGACGCTGACCACGTCTGCGCGCTGACCGTCGGCCCGCAGGCGCTCCGCAGCGTGCACCGCCGAGCTCCGCTCTTGCTCGGCGACGCGCGCGATCTCGACCACGCCGCGCGCGTCGTACGAGTGGCCCGCGTGCGCGAGAACGCCGACGCACGCGATGCCGGCGCGGGTCATGGCGCGCGCGACGTCGAGGAGCGCTTCCCCGTCCGGCGCGACTCCTCCGCGGTGCTGTCCGACGTCGATCTCGACGAGTCCCTCGAGCACGACGCCCTCCGCGCGCGCCGCCGCTCCGACGGCGAGCGCAGCTTCCGCGTCGTCGAGGAGGATCCGGATCCTCGTCCCGGCGCGGGCGAGCGCCGCGACGCGCGCGACGCGGGAGGCCGTCATGCCCACGGCGAGCGTCTGGTCGTCGAAGCCGTGCTGCCCGAAGTGCTCGGCCTCCTTCAAGGTCGACACTGCGATCGGCGCTCGCTCGGCCCCCGAGACACGCCTCGCCGCGTCGACGGACTTCGCCGTCTTCACGTGCTGGCGCAGCGGCGCTCCGTGCCGGGCGAGCGCCTGCTGCATCGCGCGGACGTTCGCGTCGAGCTTCGCGCCGTCGACGAGCAGGCACGGCGTGGACAGGGAGTCGAGCTGCCGCCCGCGATCTGCTTCTTCGCGTTCCACTCGCCGCGCTCTACCATGCCCGCGCATGTCGCGAGCCCCCACCCCCGATGGCGCCCGGGTCCTCCTCCTCCACACCGGCGGCACGATCGGGATGAAGGAGGGCGAGCGCGGCTACGTGCCCGCGCCTGGCTTCCTCCGCGAGCAGCTCGAGCGGCTCCCGCAGCTCTCGGACCGGAGCGCAGACCGGCGCGGGCACGACTTCGTGACGCCCCGGTTCTCGCACGGCCGGCGCGCGTACTACGACCTGATCGAGTACGACCCGCTGCTCGACTCCGCGAACCTCGACCTCCGAGACTGGGCGCGCTTCGCGACCGACCTGGCCACGCACGAGGCCGACTACGACGCGTTCGTCCTGCTCCACGGGACCGACACGATGGCGTTCACGGCGTCCGCGCTCTCGTTCGCGCTCGAGGGGCAGACCAAGCCGGTCATCCTGACGGGCTCACAGATTCCGCTGGCCCAGCTGCGAAACGACGGGCTCGACAACGTCCTCGGCAGCCTCGGTATCGCGACGGAGGCACCGATCCCGGAGGTCACGCTCTTCTTCCATCATCAGCTCTTCCGCGGAAATCGCGCGACGAAGCACGACGCGTCGGGGCTCGATGCCTTCACGTCACCGAACATCGCCCCGCTCGCACAGATCGGAGTCGAGCTCGACATCCGCCGCGACCTGGTGCTGCCGCCGGACGAACGACCGTTTCGAGTGCGCACCGAGCTCTCGCGCCACGTCGCCGCGCTCCGCCTCTACCCGGGCATGACGCACGAGATCCTCGCGAACTTCGTGCGGGCTCCGCTCGAGGGCCTCGTGCTCGAGACGTACGGCGCGGGGAACGCCCCGGACTTGCGGCGCGACCTGCTCGACGTCCTCGAGGCGGCCATCGGAAGGGGCCTCGTGGTCTTGAACGTGACGCAGTGCCTCCGCGGGACCGTGAGCGGAGCGTACGCCGCCGGTCGTGCGCTCGCCGAGGTCGGCGTGATCCCGGGCGCGGACCTCACGCCCGAGGCGGCGCTCACCAAGCTCGCGCACGTGCTGGGTCGAGGCCTGAAAAGAGAAGAGGCCACGAGCATGCTCATGGCCTCCCTCCGCGGTGAGCTGACGATCGACTAGCGGCGGCCGCGCCAGCCGCGGCGCGCGCGACCGTAGACGCGCGGGGGCGTCACATAGACGGGTGCGGGTGCGTACATCGGGGCCGGAGCGACCTGGACGCGAATACCGCCGCCCCAGGGTCCGATCACGACGCCCGGCGTCACCGTCACGCGGCCCGGCGGGCCGTAGCGCGGCGGGGAGTAGCTCGGCGGGTAGCTCGGCGACGGGTAGGGGTAGCTCGGCGCCGGCTGGTACACGGGAGGCGTGGCGCGCGGAGCGACGGCGTAGGTGCCGCCTCCACACGCGCCCTCGTAGCCAGGCGGCGGGCCGGAGAGCGAGAGGTCGGGCTGGAGCTGCGTCCCGCCGGTCGCGCCCGCCGGGATCGGGTAGTACCACCAGCGCCCGCTGCCGCAGACCCAGTAGCCGGCGACCCCGGGGCGTGCCGGAGGCACGGTGACGACGCCGCTCGAGCTGGGCGGGATCACGAGGGCCTGACCCGACGCGGAAGGCGTGGGCGGCGGGACCGGCGTCTCCACCGTCAGGCTCGGGGTGACCATCGGCGCCACGGTGGGCGTGGCATCGGTCACGCTCGGCGGGATCATGGGAGGCGGCGTCGACGGCGCGCCGGCCTCGATCCGCCCGAAGACCTGCGTCACGTACGTCCCGTCGCCGTCGAGGATCGACGCCAGGCCCACGTGCGTGAAGCGCGGGTTGAGGATGTTCGCGAGGTGCGGCGGGCTCGCCTCGAGCGTCGCCTCGGCCTGCGCGGTGTCGTGGTGCATCGCGACGTTCTCGGCGATCTCGTCGGTCGCGACGCCCGCGGCGTGCACGCGGTCGGTCGGCGTGCCGGTCGTCTCGGAGACGTGCATCAGCTGGTCGTGGTCAGCCATGTCGTGGCTGTGCCGGCGCGCGGCGGCGTCGAGATGCTCCTCGCGGGCCAGCGGGCTCAGGCCCTGCGCCGCGCGCAGCTCGTTCAGGCGAGCGAGCATCGCGTCCTCGCCGCTCACGTCGTCCTGCGCGAGGACGTTGAGGGGTGCGCTCGAGGCGAGAGCGACCGCTACGAAGAGGGCGAGAGCGAAGCGGGGCATGAAGAACCTCCGACGCGCAGCGTAGCAAGGCTCGAACCAAGCGCATGTCCGGGGAACGGCAGCGGTTTTGCGGTGTTTCGAAGCGAGTCGGTCCGGGTCACGCGAGGTCTGCGGCCAGGATCGCGAACGAGACGCGCGCTCGCGGCGTGGACGCTGGTTCACGGTTCGGCGCTTGCGGTCGGCCAGCGCCGAGCCCAGAAGACCCCTGTATGACCGACGCGACCGTGCACGCACGAGATGATCTGGCCGTCCTCGCCGTCCGAGGCGACGACGCGCGGACCTGGCTCAACGGGCAGATCACGAACGACATCCGATCGATCGCGGCTGGAGAGGCCGTCCGCGCGCTGGTGCTGAACGCCAAGGGCCGGATCCTGGCCGACGTGGTCGCTGTCGATCGAGGTCCGCGAGGGCTCGCGGCGATCGTGCCGCGGAGCGAGCTGCAGGTGCTGCGAGCTCACCTCGAGAAGTACGTGATCATGGAAGACGTCGAGCTCGTGCTCGAGAGCCTCACCCTCTGCGAGCTGCACGGCGCGACGACGATCGAGGTCGAGAGATACGCGGCGCCATGGCTCGGCGAGGACGCCTCGCTCGTGCTGGGCGAAGAGGGCTCGTGCGCCGAGCTCGCGGCCGCGGGCGCGCGTCTCGTCGACGAGGCTTCCCTCGAGCTCGACCGTATCCGAGCGGGGCGACCTCGGTTCGGCCACGACTTCGGTGTCACGTCCTATCCGCAGGAGGCCGGCCTCGACAGCGCCGTCTCGTTCCAGAAGGGCTGCTACCTCGGCCAGGAGGTCGTCTGCATGCTGGAGAACCGCGGACAGCTGAGCCGCGCGCTCGTCCGGCTCTCCATCGACGGGTCGGTCGATGCCGGGGCGAAGGTTCACGACGCAGCGGGGGCCGAGCTCGGCTCGATCACGAGCGTCGCGACCGACGACGCGACGAAGCAGACGCTGGCGCTCGGCTACCTCAAGCGCGCTGCGATCGTGGAGGGCGCCGAGGTCGAGATCGGTGGCCGTCGCGCGCGCGTCCTCGGTCGCGCGCGCGCCTAGGAGACTGGTGTTTGAAAAACACAGTCTCCTAGAGCGCCGCCAGGCTCACGGGTCCGCGAGCACCGGATCCTCGCCCTGACGGACGAGGAAGCGGTGCCCGGCGACGACGTGGAAGGACTGCACGGTCAGCGCGGCATCGGGCCAGCGGATCGTGACGTCGCCCTCATGCGCCGTGCCGAGGCCGAAGTGCTGGACGAGATCGTCCTGCTCGCCGAAGTGGCCGTGACCGCCCTCGATGTCGTGCCGCTGCGTGACACCCCCCGCGGTGAGCTCGACGCGCGCGCCCACCGCGCTCCGGTTCGCCGCGACGCCGACGAGCGCGAGCTGGACGAAGTTGCCGCCGATCTGGTTCACCCAGAGGCGCAGCTGCTGGGTCGGGTAGCAGTCGTCCGGCGCGGTGGCGTCGCATCGGGCCCTCGAGTGGCCGACGACGACGTCGAGGTCCCCGTCGCGATCGAAGTCGGCGATGGCCACGCCGTGGCTGCGGTGGTGGTCGATGCCGAGCTCGCGCGGAACGGACTCGAAGTGGAGCGCGCTCGTCTGATGCACGAGGACGCCGTGGTTGCCGGCGTAGTCGCTCATGCCGAAGTAGAGGTCGGGCCAGCCGTCGTTGTCGAAGTCGAAGATGGCGTTCGTCATGATCCCTTCGTTCCACCCGTTGGGATCGTCGTGCGGGATCACGATGCCCATCGCGTCGCGCCCGGGGCGAGTGAACGCCACGTCGATCGCGCCCGAGTTCACGAGGACCTCGGCGTGGTCCGTGTTCGCGCCCGCCCACCAGTGAGCGATCTCGCTCGTGAGCACGTCGAGGTCGCCGTCGTTGTCGATGTCCCCGCAGGTGCTCGTTCCGCTGTTGCCCCCGAGGCGGAAAGGACGCGTGTCCGTGCCTGGATCCCAGCTCGTGTCGCACCGCATCGTCGCGTCGTGGAAGAGCCGCGTCGCGGGCAGTCCGGCGCAGCCATCGACCGTCGGGTTCGACTCGCAGAAGCAACGCGCGAACTCGTTGTCGGTCCAGTCTTCCTCGTCGTCGTACGCGTACCCCGCGGCGACCGAGCGGTTCGTGAAGTGGATCGAGCCGTCGCCCATGCGCTCCGACTGCCAGAGGTGGCCGGGCGCGCGTCCGTAGGAGGCCACGAGGAGCTCCGGAAGCCCGTCGTCGTTGAGGTCGCAAGCGGCGCCCGACCAGGCTCGGCTGTGCGCGAGACCGCCGTCGATCGTGTCGAGGCTCGCCCAGTCCGCCGTGTGCATCCCGACGGCGTCTGTCACGTCTTCGTAGTTTCCCGTTCCGTCGTTCTGGTAGAGGTGATCGGGCCGGAAGACGAACGCGCCGGTCGACGACGCGTAGCCGTGGTGCGGCGTCCAGAGATCGAGATCGCCGTCGAGATCGAAGTCGACGAACGTCGCACCCGCGGGGGTGTCGATGAGCTGTACGTCGGGGTCGTAGTCGAAGCGAACCTGGTTCGACGCGTCGCAGAGCGTGAAGGTGTGGTCCGCGTTCTGGAAGAGGAGCTCGCTCGTCTCGCCCATGTTCGCGGCGCGATCCTGCGTGGACACGCCCGTGTACACGTCGAGGTCTCCGTCGCCGTCCGCGTCCGCGAACGCCTCGACGTCGATCGGGCGCCCGCCCCGCTCGCCCGAGCGGCGCTGGAGGATGCCGCTCGCCTCGGTCACGTCCTCGAAGGTCCCGTCGCCGCGGTTCCGGAGGAGCCAGGACCAGCGCGTGCCGCCGGGCGCGAAGTCGTCGAGGCCCCGGCCGTTGCGCACGAAGAGGTCCGTCCAGCCGTCGCCGTCGTAGTCGATCGCGTGCGCGCGGACGGCGAGCACGCCGGTCAGTCCGGCCGCGTCGGTGCCCTCGACGAACGCGGTCTGGCCTGCCGTCCAGCGCGTGCCGGGGCCAGCGATGATCGGAGGCTGGCACGTGCTCGTCGCGACCACGCACTCCTCGCCGCGCGCGCAGAGGTCTCCGTCCGTGGCGCCGCAGCGGCACATGCCGTCGGTGGGATCGCACGTGGTGCCAGCGATCTCGCAGGTGACGGCGGCGCAGAGGTCGGGAGCGGCGGGGCCGCCGCACGCGAGGACGGCCAGAGACGAGACGATGGCGAAAGGCAGCCGGTACTTCATGAGCCCGAGGATCGCCCACCGCCGGGCGAACGCCAAGCCTGTGGTGTGCGCGGCGTCAGCCTCGCGCTCAGGCGTCGAAGCCGCCCGCCGGTCGCGACTTCAGTGCCTCCGAGAGCGTGCGCGCCGTGTCGGTGCAGGGGCGGCCCTCGGCCTTCGGATCGATGAGGTCGCCCTCGAGCTTCCAGAGGAACGCTGCGTCGTACCCGTTCTGGTCGGCGTTGATGACGTAGTTGCGCATCGCCGTGCCGGGATCCTCGGACGGCTTCGGCACGCCGCACTCGCCCGCGATCATCGGGAGCCCGACCGCCGAGGGATCGCCTGCGTAGGACTCGAGGTCCTCGCGGGTCGGAAGCCCGCCCTCGGGGTGGTACATGTGGATGTCGATCGCGGTGAGGCCGGCGCCGCTCGCCCAGAGCTTCGGGAGGAACACGTGGCCGGTGCCCGACGTGACGAGGAGCTCCGGATGCTCGGCGCGCGCTGCGGCACCGGCGAGCGCGATCGCGCGGCCGACGTCTTCCCAAGCGACGGACGGCACGTCGTCGGCGCGGACATCCTTGCAGCTCTCGGTGACGACCTCGGGCTCGTTCACGATCTCGAGCGCGACCGCGACGCGCGGGTCGAGCGCGCGCGCGATGGGCCCTGCGACGCGCTCTGCGAAGCGCGCGGCCTGATCGCGATCGGCGAGGATCGAGCGCGTGATGACGTCGCCGTCCCGCGAGGCAGCGTTCGCATCGAGCAGCGACCAGTAGATGCGTACCCCCGCCACGCGCGCTCCTTCTTCGAGCATGCGGATCGACTCGAGCAGGCGAGGGTGGGGGCCGGTGACGTGGCCGTCCGAGTCGAGGAGCAAGCCTTCGGCGCCTTCGCAGAGCCAGATGCGCACGGCATCGAGCCCCAGCTCCTTGGTCTCCAGCAGCGGCCGATACGCGGCGAGCAGGTCGAAGTCGCACGGCCACTCGGGCCACCTGGCCGAGGGGGCGAGGTCGTGGCCGTAGGCGCCCTTGAAGTACGGGAGGTTGACCCCGAGGAGAGACCGCATGGCAACGGCACGTACCATGGCGGTTCGGGGGCTGTCTCGCGGGGCAGTGTGTGGCACTGTCGCGCCCTGGCCGTGGGGGAGCGGGGCTCGACCCGAGGAGAGGGCAGGGGAAGCGTGTGAACGCGACGGTCGTGATCCCGACGTACGAGCGAAGCCACCGGGTTCGGCAGCTGCTGGCGTGCCTGGTCGGCCAGGAGGCGATGGCCGAGGTGATCGTCTGCGACGACGGCTCGGGCGACGACACGCGCGCGGTGGCGATGTCGTTCGCCGATCGGCTTCCGCTCGTTTACTGCCACCAAGAGGACCTCGGCTTCCGTGCGGGACAGGCGCGGAACCTCGGTATCCGGCGCGCCAAGGGCGACGTCGTCATCTTCGTCGACGACGACGTCCTCGTCGCACCGGACTTCGTTCGCGAGCACGTTCGCGCGCACGAGGGGCTCGCCGAAGCGGGCATCGTGATCGGCTATCGCCATCGCGCGTTCGTCGCGCCGCTCGCGCAGCCGACGTTGGAGGAGATCGCCCAGGGCGAGCCCGATGATCGCGTGGCGGTGCTCGGGATGGACGGCACGCCGGTGCGCGACCACCCGCGTCCGTGGGTCTACGTCTACTCCTGCAATTTCTCCGTGCGGCGCGGTGTGCCCGATCTCTCGTTCGGCGAGGGCTTTCACGGCTGGGGCATGGAGGACATCGAGCTCGGCTATCGGCTCTGGAAGCGCGGCATGCCGATCGTCGCGGCACCGCGGGCTCGCGTGCTGCACGTGGAGGATCCTGCGCCGCGCGATCCGTTTCGGTGCGAGGAGCGCAACCTCGCGCCCGGCTACGACACGTACGTGCGCAACGCCGTCTATTTCATGGACCTCCATCCGGAGGACCGTGACGTGGAGGCGTGGGTTCGAAGTGACGTCCGCTGGTTCGTGAAGGACGCGGAAGGCCACTGGGTGAAGAACGGCTACTCGAACGACGTCGATGCCGTGATCGCGCGATGCCGGGAGGAGCTCGTCCTCTTGCGCGCGCAGCTCGGCCGCTCCGGTCGTGCGGACAAGACCGGATCGATGGAAGAGGAACGAACCGTATGACCAGGCCCTTTGCCCTTCCGCTGGCTGCGAGCTCCGCGCTCGATCGGCCTCTCGACGAGCTCGCGGTCGAGCTCACCGTCTACTGCAACCTCAAGTGCAAGATGTGCAGCGTCTGGGAGCTCAAGCAGCACGGCGTGCCCTTCGAGGTCGCCGAGAAGCTCATCCGGCAGGCGCGCGCGCTCGGCGCGACGACCTTCACGCCGTGCGGCGCCGAGAGCTTCATGCGTAAGGACTTTCTCGATCTGGTCGAGATCGCGCACTCCATCGGCTACCGGACGCAGGACATCGTCACGAACGGGACGATGATCACGGAGGAGCACCTCGATCGGCTCGAGAAGTGCTCCAGCGTGTTCCTCCACATCTCGATCGACGGTCCGAAGGACGTGCACGACGACCTCCGCGGCGAGGGCAACTACGACAAGTCGGTCGACACGGCGCGCGAGTGCGTGCGGCGCGGCATCCGCGTGGGGCTCTCGGGCGTGCTGATGCGTGAGACGCTCCATCACGCGCACCACCTGCTCGAGCTCGCAAAGTCGCTCTCGATCCCCGAGGTCTCCTTCCAGCCGTTCCAGGAGGAGATCAGCGGGCCGGACAAGGACCTCCAGCGCTTCTCGCTCATCCGCACGCCGAAGAAGCGGATCGTGGAGAGCCTCGAGAAGCTCTCGGCGCACGCGAAGGAGCTCGGGATCACGATCTTCACGGAGTCGATGTTCGGCGTCGTTCCGGACTACCTCGCGACGGGCAAGCGCCCGATCCCGCCCGGCGGCTGCTTCCTGCCGAGCAAGTTCTTGCTCGTGGACTTCCGGGGCGACGTGTACCCGTGCTTCTTCATGCGGAGCGACGCGGACCGGATGGGGAACGTGCTGAAGGACGAGATCACGGACATCTGGCACTCGCTCCACCACAAGCAGCTGCAGGTGCTCGCGCTCACCGAGCGCTGCCCCGGCTGCCTGGCCGCCTGCTCGGACGTGGACAGCTTCGGCGGCAAGGAGGACCAGAAGGTCGTCTATGCGCCCGCGAAGGGCCATGCGGCGGCGACCCACGGCGAGACCGTCGCGTGACGACCCTGGCTGCCGGGGCGAAGGTCGAGCTCGTTGCAGCAGGCAAGACGAGCGTCGAGGCGACGAAGAGCCGGACGTGCGCGTGTGGGGAGAAGGTCGTGCACCGCATGAGCGGGCGCGAAGCGATCGAGTTCGAGGCGTGTCCGCGCTGCGCGAAGAGCATGGCCTTCACGAGCTACGAGCGCGTCGACATCGCGCTGAGCGAGTACTGCAACCTCACCTGTCAGATGTGCCGGCGTCCCTCCGAGGCGCTCTTCATGGACGAGGCGCTCTGCAAGAAGGCGATCACCGAGGCCGCGGAGATCGGGATTCCCGTCATCAGCTTCTCGGGCGGTGAGCCGTTCGTCCATCCCGCCATCTTCAGGCTGCTCGAGCATGCGTTCTCCACCGGAGTGCGCGTGCAGATGGTGTCGAACGGGACGCTGATCAAGAAGGACAGGATCGAGTTCCTCTCGCAGCTCGACTGTCTGACGATCAGCGTGGATGGGACCGAGGAGGTCCACGATCACATCCGCCAGCGCAAGGGCACCTGGGCGCGGACGATGAAGACGATCGGCTGGTTGGCGGAGTCCCACATCCAGTGGGGCACCAACACCGTGATGCAGAAGGACAACTTCCACTGCATCGAGGACAGCTTCAGGCACATCCAGGCGATCGGGAAGCAGCGCTACGCATACTGCGGCTTCAGCCACGTGGAGGTCGTCCCGGAGACGGCACACCACCAGATGTCGCGTGAGCAGGAGGCCATCGCGCTCGCGCAGCTGGTGCGCATCGAGAAGGCCTGTCACGAGACGCACACCTGGTTCAACGAGAAGGACCTGCTGCTCGACCACTTCGAGATGTACTCCCGGAAGGACTTCCGATATCGGCCGATCGACGGCTGCAAGATCCCGCAGAAGTTCATCGGGTTCTCGGACCACGGGTTCTATCTCTGCTGGCACCAGGGCCGGAACATCGAGGCAGGGTCGTTGATCGAGGCGCTCTCTTCGGATCTCGCGCGGAGCATCGTGCGCGAGGCGCTGGAGAAGCGGTGTGTCGCCTGCAACGGGTTCAACTACGCGTGGGACGCGGAATGGAACGCCGGGATGATCGCCAGCGCGGCGGCGGGGCCGAGCGTCACGGGCGGAGTCGAGCAGGGCGTGATCGCGCTGCGCGTGCCCGAGCGCATGAAGAAGATGAGCGTGGCCTCGAAGGGCAACACGCTCGACATCCACGACGATCAGTAGACCTCACGAGACACGGGTCGTCTCGTCGAGCGCGATGTCGCGCGACGCGAGCCACGGCTCCACGTCGCCCACGGAGCCCGCGTCTGCGGGCGAGATCACGACGTGCGCCGCGAGGTGGACACCCGCGCTTCGGAGCGCGTCGACGCCTGCCTCGAAGCGCGCCCAGCTGCCCTCGCCGAGGAGCGCGTCGTGACGCGCTCGGTCACCGCCGAGCAGCAGCAGCGTCAGTTGGTCCATGCCGAGGCGCGCGGCCTCCTTCGCGAGCTGTGCGTGGAACGGATGGCCCATCGACTGGAGCCCCGTCTTCAAGCCGCGACGCTTCGCCTCTTCGAGGACACGGAGGAAGCCCGGATGCTCGGCTGGCTCGCCGCCGCAGAGCCAGAGGCGGCGCGCGCCGATCTTCGTCGCGTAGGCAACCCGGTCGAGCAGCTCCTCCGTCGGCACGCCGCCTGGCTGGATGCGGTGCAGCTGCGCGTGGAAGGGCGGGGTTCGCGACGCGGCGCCGCCGAATTCGATCCCGACGGTGCCCGGGCGCGAGCACGTCTCCTCCACGTCGGCGAGAGTGTGCTCGACGTACGCGCGCATCGCGGGATCCGCGCCGTGACGCGCGCGCAGGATCTCGAGGTTCTCGAGGTAGCCCGCGAAGTCTTCGCGCGCGGGCGTCGGCCTCCGGAACGGATTGCGTGGCGCGTCTTCCGCGGGATCGACGAGGTGATAGCCCAGCGCGAAGCGAGAGAAGACGAACGCCGCCTTGGCCGCGTGGAGCCGGTAGCCGAGGTCCACGTCCTCGAGCCCCCAGCCGGTGAACGCGTGTGAGAAGCCGCCGATCTCGTCGAAGAGCGCGCGCGGTAGCGACAGGTTCCCCGTGTAGCAGAGGCGCCAGGGGTCCGAGAGCCAGTCGACGTTGTCGAGGCAAGCGCGCGCCACGGGCTCGCGCTGACGATCGGGGATGACGGGGACGGACTCGATGGGATCGACGCCGCGGACCTGCTCGAGCGTGTGCAGATGGCCGAGGTCGTGGAGGTTGTAGCCGGACAAGTACCCGAACAGCGCGGTGCGCGGCCACCGCGAGTGCACCCAGTCGAGCGCCCAGAGGAAGTCCTTGCCGACGGCGACGTCGGCGTCGAGGAACGCGAGGATCGGGTGCTTGGCCTCGCTCGCGCCGCGCGCGCGCGCCTGGCCCGCGCGAAACCGATCATCAGTGCTCTCGTTCTTCACGAGGCGAAAGCGCGGATCATCCGGGACGACCTTCGACAGGTCGGCGCTCGAGCCATCGTCGACGACGATGATCTCGTGCCGGTCCGCGTCGTAGCTCTGCGCGGCGAGCCGACCGAGGACCTCGCCGAGGATCGGCGCTCGGTCGCGCGCGGGGACGACGATGCTGATCCCGAGCGGCTGTTCGCGCGGGCTCACGAGCCCGGTCGCTTCGAGCACGTCCGCGCGCGGGATCGAGAGCGAATCGCCGTCCCAGTCGCTCGTCTCGCGCACGGTGAACGCGAGCTCGAACCCTGCGGCGCGCACTGCTTCGCGCGCCACCGAGGGGTCCTCGCCGTACGGGTACGCGAAGAGCGCGGGCGCGGCGCCGAGCGCGTGGGTGATGATCTCGCGCGAGCGCTCGCACTCGTCGGCGAGGCGCGCGCCGTGCGCTGCCGGCGTCTCGTCGTAGAGCGCCCAGCTCATCCGCGGGTGGGTCACGCTGTGCGCGCCGATCGTCCAGCCGAGATCACGCAGGCGGCGCACGCCGTCCCAGTCGAGCCACTCGCTCGACGTACCGATCCAGGCCGTCGCGACGAAGAGCGTCGCCCGCTCGCCGAGGTGTTGGAGGACGGGCGCGGCGCGCTCCAGCACCGAGCGATGCGCGTCGTCGAAGGAGAGCGTGAAGCGGTCGGGGCCGGGGGCGGCGTCCCTGTAGTCGAGGAGGCTCGCGCTCGTCCGCCCGCTCGCGCGCTCGCGCTCGACCACGCCCCGGAGCTGCGCATCCGAGAGCGCGAGGCGGCGCTCGCTGGCGGTCCGCGTGACGTAGTGAAGGCAGAGGTTCCGGGCGGTGGCTGTCACGAGGCGGCGGAGCATAACCCGACGGCTTCGAATGAATCGGTCCTCGAGGGCGTGTGCAGCGGCCAGCGCGAAAGCGCGTGCACTCGGCTGCGCACCCCGCACGGACGCGGCCGAAAGAGCGGTCGATCGCGCAGATCAGGGCTGGCACCGGACGTGCGATGGGGCCCGTTCATGAACAACGTCATCGCCACCCTCTGCTTCGTCGTCTGCGCGTCGGCGCTCACCAGCACGGCGGCCGCCCAGCCGATGCGAGAGAGCGCTCCGGCGCTCGGGGCCGACATCGCGCCGCGGGCACGCCGCGCCGACGCACCGAGCGTCGCTCCGCACCTCGCGGACGATGCGATGACGCTTCGAGCCCCCGACGCGGGCGACTACGCGCTGCCCATCCTCGGAGTGGTCTTCGGCGGCGCCGCCGTCATCGCGGGCGCGGTCGGCGCGCTCGGATCCGGGCTCGTCCTGCTGGCGCTGCACGACCGCGCGCAGTCGAACGCCGGAATCTGGCTCGGCGGATCGGCAGCGCTCGCGGTGGTCGGCGCGCTCAGCCTCGGCATCTCGATCTCGACGCTCGTTGGCCTGCGTCACCGCTCGCGCGACGCGGCGGCGGCCGATGCCGAGACGGGCGTGCGGGTGTTTCAGTTCACGCCCATCGCCGGCGGCGCGATGGTCGGCGTCTCTGGCACCTACTGAGGCGCGGCCGCGCCGTCGCGGTAGCCCGCGGCCTGCAGCGCGAAGAGGCGCGCGTAGGTTCCGTTCCTCGCGATGAGCTCCGCGTGCGTGCCGTCCTCCGCGATGCGCCCTTCTTCCAGCACCACGATCCGGTCGGCCATCCGCACGGTCGAGAAGCGATGCGTCACGAGGAGCACCGTGCGGCCCGTTGCGAGCGTTCGAAAGCGCTCGAAGATCGCGTGCTCGGCCTCGGCGTCGAGGCTCGCCGTCGGCTCGTCGAGCACCAGCACGCCGCTCGCCCGCATGAACGCTCTCGCGAGCGCGACGCGCTGCCACTGTCCGATGCTGAGCTGCTCGCCGCCGAACCAGCGGCCGAGCATCGTGTCGAAGCCCTTGGGCAGGCTGGAGATCACCTCGCTCGCACCTCCGCGCTCGGCCGCGGCCTCGACCGCGGCGCGATCGTTCATCGAAGGCGTCCAGCCGATGCCGACGTTCTCGGCGGCCGTGAGGTGGTAGTGGGCGAAGTCCTGGAAGACGACGCCGATGCGCGCGCGCAGCGCTCCGGGGTCGAGCAGAGCGACGTCCTCGCCGTCGAGCAGCACGCGCCCGGCCGTCGGACGGTGCAGGCCCGTGAGCAGCTTGATGAGCGTGGTCTTTCCCGCGCCGTTCAGGCCCACCAGCGCGACGGCCTGACCCGGCGTGATGTGCAGATCGACGCCTGCGAGCGCCTTGCGCGCCGAGCCTGCGTAGGCGAACTCGACGTTCTCGAAGACGATGTCGGGAGGCGCGAGGCTGACGGTCACGCCACCGGGCTCGACGGTCGCGACGTCGTCGTCGGGGATCGCGAGATAGCGGAACAGGTTGCCCATGTAGAGGCTGTCCGACCACGCGCGGGCGACCGCCGACATCGCCGTCTGGAAGCCCGTCTGCGCCTGGCGGAAGACGCCGAGGTAGAGCGTCATCGCGCCGAGCGTCAGGGCGCCGTGCACCGCGAGGATCACGATCCAGGCGAACACGCCGTAGAAGACGAGCGAGCTGAGCGCGCCCGACGCCGTCACCCAGAGCCCACGCCAGCGCGCGAACGCGCGATCCTCGGCGAGGAAGCGCTCTTCGATCGCCCGCCAGCGCGCGAGGAAGAAGCGAGTGAGGCCGAAGAGCTTCACCTCCTTGACGAGGGAGTCGCTCGTGAGCGTCTGCCGGTAGTAGCCGGCACGGCGCTCGTCCTGGGTGCGCGCGAGACGGATCTCGTACTGGAGCGCCGACCAGCGCGCTTCTGCGAGGAAGGGCAGCGACGCGAGCAAGAGCGCCAGCACGGCCCATGGGCTGAAGCCTGCGAGCAACACGGCGAAGCCGAGGATGGTCACGAGCTGCCGCGTGAGCGACACGCCGTGCGTGATCATCTCGACCGGACGCCAGCTCGCGTCCTTCCGCGCGCGCTCCATCACGTCCATGAACTTCGGATCCTCGAAGTGACGAACGCTGAGCCGCGCGGCCTTCTCGGCGACGAGCCCCTCGACGTGCGCCGCCATCTTCGCGCGCAGGATCTCGGCGACGAAGCCGATGCCCTGGCCGCTCGCGAGGCGCGTGATGACGAGCGCGCCCTCGATGGCGACCCAGGTGACGGCCGTGTGGTAGTCGGCCTCGGGGCGACCGGCGGCGGCGACCACGGCGTCCACGATCTCCTTGCCGACCGCCGCGATGGCGACCGGGAGGAGCGAGTCGATGAGGCCGAGCGCGAGGTAGCGGACGACGAGGCTGCGATCGAGCGCCCACGCGAGCCCGAGCGAGCCACCGAGGTTCCGGTAGAGGAGGGCGACCTGCGCGGGCAGCGAACGACGGGGCTCCTTGTCCTCGCTCACGGGGCGCGATCCTGTCGCCGGCTCTTGCCGCGTGTCCAGGGGAGCGCCAGTACGAGCAGTACGAGCCAGGACGCGCCCAAGAGCCAGCGGAGCGGCGGGCCGTCGTAGGGCTCGAAGCGCATCGCCACCGTGTGGTCGCCAGCGGGCACGCGCAGGCCGCGCACGAGGCCGTTGGCGCGGACCACGGAGACGGCGTCACCGTCGACCGTGGCGCGCCAGCCTGGGTACCAGACATCGTTCACGACGAGCATCCCGGCTGCCGGCGCGTGGACCTCGATACGGAGGGAGTCGGGCTCGAAGCGCGTCACCTCGGCCGTCACGAGAGGCGTGTCGATATCCTCTGGTCGAGCGCTGGGCGGACCTTCGACGATGGCGAGCGGGGAGGGCGCGTGCGCCGTGACCAGGGCGAGCGCGTCCTCGCGCCGCTCCACGGTCACGACGCGGTCCTCGGGGACGACGTAGGCCCAGGGGAGCGCGCGCCCCAGCTCGATCACGCCGTCGCCCAGATCGACGGCGCCCGGCAGCGCTGCGAGCACCTCGGGGCGCGGAAGGTAGTGGTGGTCCCAGCCGTGGATGAAGTGGGGCGACGTGAGCGCGTAGCGAACGTTGAACTGCATCGCGAGCTCGGGGTGCTCGGCGAGGCTCGAGACGACTCGCTCGTACGCGTGGAGGAGGAGCGGGTCCTGGTAGCCGCGGAAGTCGCGCAGCCCGAGCCGCGTGCCGGCGCGGCAGGAGATGCCGAACTCGTCCATCACCCGGAAGTGCACGCCCATGTCGGCCGCGTGCGCGAGGATCCGGTCCGCCGCATCGCCCTCGCCGGGCGCCGGTCGAAGACGCGTGTGCCGATCCGGAGGCATGCGCTGGGAGACGTCCGCCAGCATGAGGATGGCGAGCGCGACGGCAGCCGCCGGCCACGCAGCGCGGTGGCGCGAGAGCGCGGCGAGCAGGATCGCCGCGGCACCGGCCGCGAGCGCGACGGGACCGATGCCCGGATAGAGCATCCGCCAGCTGAGCGCGAAGGCTGCGAGCGTCGCTGCGATGCCCGCGGCCGAGGACGCGGACATCCGCTGGCGGAGCGTCTTGGGCAGACGTTCCTCTAGGGCATCGAGCCCGCCGGCCGCGAGCGCCGCGACGCAGGGGCCGAGCCAGGCTTCGTAGCGGTGCGGCAGCCGGAAGAGCGCCACGCCGGGCACGAAGCGGAACGCGGCGCCGAACAGAGGACCGTCATCGCCGAGCGCGAGCAAGACCGCCACCGTGGCGAGCGCCGCGAGCGTCACGCGGCCCGGGAGCTTCGGGCTGCGCAGGAACGCGAGCGGCATGAGCGCGAGCGCGATCCAGCCCACGTAGAGGTGGTTCCCGTCCTGCGGCCAGAGCAGCGCGAGGGCGCCTTCGAGCGTGAGCCCGCCTTCCGCGAGGGACGCGTACGAGCGGCCCGCCTGCACGGAGTACGTCGACAGCGTCAGCCCGGGAACGAGCACGACCGCGACGAGTCCTGCGGTCAGCACCGTCGTGGCGAGCAGCCGTGGAGCGATCGCGCGCAGCGCCGGCGAGCCTTCGGCACGACCGATCTCGACCAGTCGCCCGAGCGCGTAGAGCGCGGTGAAGCTTCCTGCGAGCCAGGCCGCGGGCGGAGAGCCGCTCCAGACGAGCAGCGCCTCTGCCAGTGCGAGGAGCGCGACGTCGCGCATGCGTCTCTCGATGAGCAGCCGCTCGAGCGCCCACAGGACCATCGGCAGCCAGCCGAGCGCGGTCGTGAGGTTGAGCTCCCAGTTGTGCCGCATGAACGGCGCGGCCTCGACGATCACCGCGCCCACCGACGCGGCCTCCCAGGTCGACCCGAGGCGGCGAAGCCAAAGCAGCGCGAAGAGCCCCGCGCAAGCGAAGCCGATCACCACGCGCGCCTCTTGCCAGCCGAGGCCCGGCGAAGGGCCGGCGAGCGCGCAGATTCCCCAGGCGAGCGGGTGGTAGGCCGCGCTCTGCGGGTCGGCGTAGTACGGGTAGCCGCCGCGATCGAACGGGTTCCAGTACGGCAGCGCGCCGTGATGGACCGATCGACAGAGGTAGACGAGGTCACCCCAGTACTGCTCGGGAACGTCCCACTCGAAGAAGCGCGGCGCGTGGGTGATCGCTCCGATCACGAGGGGCCAGAAGAGCGCGACCGTCGCCAGCGTGACGATCAGGACGGCGACGACGGGCTTTGCGCGCGACTCGGTCACGGGCCCCAGATCTCCAGACGAGGGGCCGTCCCGTGCTCGACGGTGGTCAGCACGTGCATCCCGCGGGAGCGCGCGACATCGCGGAGCCCGTCTCGTCGAGACGACGCGAGGTCGACGAGCACGACGTCGGGGGCCGGCGCTGAGCCCTCCTCGAGCGACTCGGGGCCGACGGATCGCATCGGCGCGTCGACGAAGCCGAGCCACGGCTCGCGCATCTCGGTCGTGATCGGCCAGGTCGTCAAGACGAGCCGATCGGCGTCCTGGTTCGAGAGCCAGTCGAAGGCCTCTTCGTGGGAGGCGACGACGTCGGCGAACGCGAACGTGTGCTCATGGGCGCTCGAGACGTGATGCAGCGACCCGAGGCCGATCACGCAGGCGACCGCGACGGGCAGAGCCGTGAGCGCGATGCCGGCGCGCCGCGGGAGGTCGCGCGCGAACGTCGCGATCGCCAGCACGAGGAGCACGACGATCCCCGGATGCACCGGCAGCGCGTAGCGCTCCAGCCAGAACATCTTGGCGAAGAACACGGCGTTGCCGAGGAGCAAGAGGCCGATCGCGACGCTCGTTCGATCGCGCGGCAGCCCGCGCAGGGAGCGACCGCGCAGGAGGAGCGTGCCGAGCGCGGCGAGCGCCACGGCGGTGACCAACCACCGGCCGTGCCAGCCGAAGATCGACGGGAAGACCGTGATCGCGTTCCAGACGCCGAAGGGTCGGTCGCTGAAGAGCGCCTGGTGGTGCGGGAAGATGAAGTAGCCGGCCGTCGCGCGCTGCCAGACGAAGAACACCGCGAGCGCGACCACAGGAAGCAGCGAGATGGCGATCGGTCGCGCCGCGGCTCGGAGGTTCGCTCGCCGGTCGCCGGGCTGGCCGAGCGCCTCGACGAAGAGGCCGCCCGCGATCGCGATGGGGGGCCCCACGCCGGTCTCCTTGATCCAGACGAGCAGCACACCGACGAACGCCGCCCAGCCGATCTGGCCGCGCGCCGCGAGCACGAGCGCGAGGACGGTGAGCGCAGTGAGCGGCATCTCCGGGAGGAAGAACGCGCTCATCGACATGAAGAGCGGGCTCACGGCGAGCAGCACTGCCGCGGCGACGCCCACCGAGCGGCCACCTCGCGTCGCGCCCGCGAGCTCGGCGCCGAGGACGTACGTCGCCGAGAGCGCCAGCGCCGTGAAGGGCACCGTGATCGCGTGGCCGACGGCGGGGCCCGGACCGAAGACGCGGAAGACCAGCGCTCCGAGGACATAGAGCAGAGGAGGATGCCCGCGCGACCAGACGTCGGGGAAGTGGCCTGGCGTCGGGTCGAGGTCGTGATCGGCGAGCCAGCGCGCGCCCGGCGCGTACACGTCGGCCTCGTCCCAGAAGTACGGAAGCGAGAGCGCCCCGAGTCGAACGAGCAGCGCCCAGGCGCACCCGATCGCGAACGCGAGGAGCGCTTCCGGGGCGCCGATGCGGAGCCCGGTGGGTCCCGCGGGCGCGATCGATCGGGCCGGCGCGCTCAAGGGCTGACGTAGCGCGCGATGATCTCGGTCCAGCGCGACCGCCACGCGCTCTCCGCATAGTCGCGCACCGCCATCTCGCGCGAGGCCGCGCCCATCTTCCGGGCGAGCGCCTCGTCGTCGAGCAGCATCCGGCAGCGGTCGCGCACCTGGGACGCTCCGTCGCAGACGAACCCGTTCACGCCGTCGATCACGTAGCGCTCGATCCCCGGGATGCGAAACGAGACGATCGGCATGCCCGTCATGAGGGCCTCGATCAGCGTGATCGTGTACTCCTGCTCTCCGTCGTGGAGATAGAGGCGCGAGCTCTTCAAGAGCTCCACGAGGTCCGCGTACGAGCGCTTCTCCTGCGTGTCATCGAGGTGGTCGACGTGGAGCGCGGGCAGGCCCTCCATCGCCTCGCGGTAGCTGCGGTAGTGCCAGCCGCGGTCGCGATAGCTGTGGATGATCGAGAGCACGCGCTTCTCTTCACCGGTCCAGGGCCCGTACGCCGTCGGATCGAGACCGAGCGGCACGTAGGGCACGTCGACGCCCTTCTCTCGCTTCAGCCACTCCACCGTGTTCGGGTAGAAGCTGACGATGGTGAAGTCGTCCCGTGCGAGGATCTCGTCCCACTCGTGGGGCTCGAGCTCCGCGCTCTTGCAGACGCGATAGAGCTTCTTGCCAGGGCGATCGGCGAAGAGCTTGTACTGCCAGTTGAACATCAACCAAGCGAGGTCGAAGCGCCCTTCGCTCCAGCCGATCGGCGGCGCGCCCGGCATCGTTCCGTCGAGGAGCGCGGCGTACTCCTTCGGGCCCCACTCGAGCTGGGCATCCTCGAACGCCGGCAGGAGGTTCACCACGTTCGGCTCCTGAGGCCGCCAGTACTTGAACTGGTCCCAGTGGCCGAGGAAGTAGGTCGGCAGGCCGACGCGCGTGAAGTGGTACTGCACCCCCGGGTGCGTCGGGACCATCAAGAGCTTCGGTGCTTGCGCGGCGGTCACGCCCGGTGCTTGCCCCGTCGTCACGCGCTGCCTCGGAGGACGACCACCGGGGCGACGACCTCGCGCTCGGGCGCGCTCAGCTTTCGCGAGAGCTCACCGCCCGCGTCGAGCACGACGCCGCGCGGACCACGCTTGCCCGACCAGAGCGCGACGAGCGCGCGACGATCGGCCTCGGAAGGGTGCGCGACCACCACCACGTCGGCGCCGTCGACGGCCTCCTCGATGCTCTCCATCGCGCGCGCCCTCGGATCGTCGAGCGCGGCCTCGAGCGCAGCGAGCCCGAGCGGTGGGACGCGCGCGTCGATCACGGCCGCGTCGGCGACGCGCACCTCGAGCCCACGGTCGAGCAGAGCGCCGACGAGGAGGACCGGCGCGCTGTCGCGGACGTCGGGCGCTCCGGGCTTGAAGCCGATGCCGATCACGGCCACGCGCTTCGGTGCGCGCGCGAGCACGGCCTCGACGAGATGATCGAGGTGCGCCCGGTTGGAGGCGAGCACGCTCGCGAGGACGGGGACCTGCACGCCCTCCTCACGCGCGAAGGCCTCGAGCGCCGCGACGTCCTTCACGAGGCAGGCACCGCCGAACGGCATGCCTGGTCGTAGATAAGCTGCAGACGTGTTGAGCTTCGTGTCGCGGCAGAGCAGCTCCATCACCTCGAACGGATCGACGCCGATCGGCTTCGCGATGCGCGCGACCTCGTTCGCGAAGCTCACCTTGAGCGCGTGCCACGCGTTCGCGACGAGCTTGAGCACCTCGGCGCTCGCCGGATCGGTCCGCACCAGGCGGCGCGCGCGATCGCCGCGCAGGACGGGGCCCCAGAGCGCCTCGAGGAAGGTCGCCGCGATCTCGTCCTCGGTCGCGTAGACGACCAGCTCCGGCTCTTCGCGGTCGCGGACGGCGCTCCCTTCGCGGAGGAATTCCGGGTTGAGCGCGAGCGCGATGCGTGCACGGACGCCGCGCTCGGTGAGCGCGGTGGCGATCCGGCCGCGCGCCTCTGCGAAGAGCCCGGGCGGCACGGTGCTGCGGATGACGACGACGTAGCTCTCCCCCGGCGGGACGGCCCGCGCGATCGCCTCGCAGGCGTCGAGGACGTGCGTCGTGTCGAGCTCGCCGTTCTCGCCCCGCGGCGTGCCGACGCAGACCAGAGCGCCCGTGGTGGCCTGGATCGCGTCCGCGAGGTCCGTGGTGGCGCGCAGCGTGCCGCGCTGCCTCGCCGTGGCGATGCGGGCCTCGAGATCCGGCTCGGCGAAGGGCGCGCGGCCCTCGCAGAGCGCATCGACGACGGCGGCGCGCAGGTCCACGCCGACCACCGTGGTGCCGGAGGCCGCGAGCACTGCGGCCTCCACGCAGCCGACGTACCCGAGACCGACGATGGCGACCGCGGTCACGCCTCGGCCTGCGGGGGCTGCTCGAACGCGACGCCGTCCGTCCAGTCTTCGAGCTTCTTGCCGTCGGGATCGAAGAGGGGGGACCGCGCGATGCCGGCGCGGTGCGCGCGCATCGCCGACGCCGTTCGCAGGCAGCCCAGGCCGTACTTGATGCCGGGCCCGAACGTGATCGTCTGCATCTCGTCGAAGTAGTGCGCGGGACAGCTCACCTCGCCGATGGGACGTCCGAAGTGGATCGCCTGCGCGAGCAGCTCGTTGTCGAAGACGTAGTCGTTGCGGTTCTCGGCGAGCGGCAGCGCCTCGAGCACCTCGCGCGAGAACGCGCGATAGCCCGTGTGGTACTCGGAGAGGCCGGCGCCCATCAGGCCGTTCTCGAAGATCGTGAGCGCGCGGTTCGCGACGTACTTCCAGCGCGGCATCCCGCCCGCGAGCGCGCCGCGCATCAGGAGACGCGAGCCGAGCACGATGTCGTAGCCGCCGAACGCGACCATCGAGGCCATCGCCGGAACCAGCTCGGGCTTGTACTGGAAGTCCGGGTGCACCATCACCACGACGTCGGCGCCCAAGCGCAGTGCCTCGCGGTAGCCCGTCTTCTGCGCGGCGCCGTAGCCCCGATTCTTCGGATGCCGGAACACGTCGCAGCCGAGACGACGCCCGAGCTGCGCGGAGCCGTCCGTGCTTCCGTCGTCGACGAGGATGTTCCTGTCGACGATGCCCGGCGGGATCGCCGCGAGGGTTCGCTCGAGCGTCTTCACGACGTTCAAGCCAGGGAGCACCACCACGACCCGTTTTCCGCCCAGCATCGCGGCGCACGCTACCACGAGGATCTCGCGCGTGGCCCACGGAGGGCTCGGAACGACCCGTCAGCGCCAGCTGGGCGGCAGCCCCTTCGTCAGCTCGATCGCAGGGAACACGGGTGTCTCGCTCGGCCCGAGCGCCTGCGCCCACGCCCAGCTCGCCGCGAGCCCGTCCTCGAGCGACGTCTCCTCCGGCGCGCCGAGCACCTCGCGGAAGCGCGTGTGGTCGGAGTGCGCGTGCACGACCTCGTTGCGTGCCGGCAGGTGCACGACGTCCACCTTCGCGCCCGTCACCTTCAGCACCGCGCGCGCGAGCTCCGACACGCTCGCCGTGCGATCGCCGCCCACGTTGAGCGTCTGGTTGCGGGCCTGGTCGAGCCACGCGCTCTCTGCCATCTTCAGGACGACGTCACCGGCGTAGGTGAACGCGCGCGTCTGCGAGCCGTCGCCGAAGAGCGTCAGCGGCGCGCCGCGCATCGCCTGGTTCAGGAAGATCCCCACGACGTTGCGGTAGCGGTCTCGCATGCTCTGGAACGGCCCGTAGAGGTTGTGCGGCCGAAAGATGGTGTGCTCGAGCCCGAACTGATGGAACGCGGCCGCGAGGTCTTGCTCCACGGCGAGCTTCGCGATGCCATAGGGATCTTCGGGGCGCGGCACGTGCGTCTCGCGCAGCGGGAGCTCGCCCGTGCCGTAGACGGCGATCGACGACGTGAACACGAAGCGCCGTACCTCGTTCCGGATGGCCTCGTTGATGAGCGTGACCGACCCGACGAGGTTGTTCGTGTAGTTGAAGCGCCGAACGAAGTGCGAGAGCCCTTCGGCCGCGTAGGCGGCGAGGTGGAAGACGACCTCGAAGCGCCGCTCGCGGAACAGACGCGCGACGAGCGCTTCGTCGAGGATGCTGCCGCGGACGAGCTCGACGCCGTCGGGGACGTTCGCTGCGACGCCGCCGGAGAGGTCGTCGAGCACCACGACGTCGCGCCCCTGGTCGCGCAGCGCACGGACGAGGTGCGCGCCGAGGAAGCCGGCGCCTCCGGTCACGAGGACGGTCATGCGCGGAGCATAGGCGACGATGGCCTGGTTCGTCGCCACCGCGCGACCGAGACGTGCAGCATCGCGCCGAGGGCCCAGCCCCAGACCCCGAGCACGAACATGCCGAAGATGGTCAGGCCGCCCCACCACGGCATGAACCAGAGCTGCGCCGAGACGCCGCAGATCGCGCCGGTCAGAGTCCAGCGCGAAGGTCCGAGTCGGCGCGCGATGCGCAGTCCATCGCGATGGCTGAGGAGCGCTGGATAGAACGCGCTCGCGATCATCGCGTAGTCGGCGACGTTCATGACCGCGATCTGCGGAACGTGAAAGAACATGAGCGCGGCGATCGCGGCCATCGCGAGGCGAGGTGCGAGGAGGGCCACGAGCGGCGCGCCCATCTCGATG
>JBBSAT010000017.1:0-50340 GCA_038252025.1 Polyangiales bacterium
CGACGAGGCCTCCCTCCGCGATGCCGCCGCCGCCCATGCGCGGCGCCTCGCTCCCGCCTCCGCCTCCTCCGCCGAAGAAGCGCTGAGCCGTGCGGTACGCGCTGGATCTCTCCTGCGCGTCCCGGCAGAATCGGTGCGTCCCTCAAGATGCAGTCGCACGAGAAATCGAACGAGCGTCCCTCACGGCCGGCGCCTACGTCCGCAGAGCGCGTGCTCCGAAGCGACGACCTCGCGTACATCGAGGCGCTCCGAGAGGCGGGCCTCGTTCCGGATCTCGCGGGCGCCGAGCTCTCGCGAGTCGCGAAGCTCATCGACGGTGAGCCCGGGCTCGCTCGACACATCGACATCCTCGAGCGCTACTACGAAGCCGCCGGCGACGTCGGAGTCTCGAGGACGCGCCGCCTCGTCGATCGCTTCTTCTGCCAGCACGAGGGCGACGCGATCACGACGACCACGCTCCTCACGAGCCTGGCGGAGCTCGCGCCCGAGCTCGGCGAGATCTCGCTCGAGCGCATCGGCGGCGGGCCGGATGGGCCGCTCGTCCTCCGCGCAGGCGAGCACTTCGCGGCGTTGCTCGACGACTACGAGGAGCACCTCGACACCGGCGAGGTCGATCTGCGTGACGTCGAAGAGGTGGAACGCGAGCGCGCCGCTGGGATCATGATGGTGACGGTGCGCGGCCTGGTGCGCGCGGTGAACGTCCTTCTCGATCGAAACGGCGTACGCGAGCGGCTCGTGCCGCTGCTGTCCGACGAGCCGCGCGAGATCTACGTCGCGGTGCCGCTCACCGAGGCCATCGAGCTCGCGCGCCTGGGGCATCTCGAAGAGAGCAGCCCCGAGGACGTGATGGAGATGTGCTCCTGGTAGCTGCGCACCGCCGCCGGCAGTGAGCAGAGACGATCACGCGCGCGCGAACCGAGGCCCCGGCTCGCCGACGAGAACACGGACGTACGGGGTCGCGGCCGGCTCGGCCTTCGGCACGACGCGGCGCGGCCAGCCGGTGGCGCCGGCGCGACGGATCCGGCCGTGGGCGAGGTCGTGCTTCACCGTCGAGCTGTGGATCGTCTCGCGCACGGGCGCGGGCATCCCGACGAGCGTCGCGTCGATCGCGGGAAGGCCGTGCTCGGTGTCGCGGCCCTCGGTGGCGTAAGGAACGGTCGTGTCGCGACGAAGCGCGAGGAGCGCATCGAGCGCGCCGTCGAGGTCCGCGGCCGCCGGCTTCGCGCTGACGAGCGGCTCCACGGTGATGTCGAGGTCGAACACGCTCACCGCGCGCTCGTGCTCCGGCTGCGGCGCGGCAGACACTGTCGGCACGATCGGCGACTCGTAGAGCATGTCGACCAGCACCTCCTCGCCGACCAGCGAGTGCAGCGCTCGCTCGACGGTGTCCCATCCGGGCGCGGCAGAGCGCGCACGACGAAGGAGCGCGATCGCCTCCTCGTGTCGACCGTCGGCGCGCGTGAGCTGAGCGAGCGCAGCGAGGGTGTCGGGGTCGTCTCCGTCGCGCTCGAGCGCGGAGCGAAGCACACGGCTCGCGTCTGCTTCCCGGCCACCGAGCGCGAGCTCGCGCGCCAGCATCACGGGCTCTTCGTTCTCGGGCGACTCTTCATAGCGAGCCAGCCGCATGTCGAGACGTTCTCGCGTCTCGTATCCGTTCGCGAGCCGGACGACCTGCGTGTCGTCGGCACCGAGCGACTTCGCCCGTGAGGCGATCGCGCCGGCGCGCGAGGTGTCGCCGCCGATCGAGAGCGCTCGAGTGAGCCACGTGAACGGAGCCGCCCAACCGGGCGCGGCCTTCGCGGCGCGGATGAGGGTCTCCTTGGCCCGCGAGACGTCGCCCGTCCCGAGGAGCGCGCGCCCGCGCAGCAGCTCGAGGTCCGCATCTCCGGGCTCGCGAGCGAGCGCCGTCTCGAGGAGCTCGAGAGCGTCCGCGTTGCGGCCCGCGTCCAGCAGCTCCTGCGCGAGGAGGGTGGGGTCTTCACGGTGCGGGCTGTGCCGGAAGCGCAGCACGCGAACGTTCAACGCGTGGCTCGAGTCGGGCGAGGCGTCGGCCGCGCCGTACGATCCGACAGTGTAGGTGCTGAGAGCCTGATGTCCGTTCATGAGCGACTGCCTCCTACGTCAGGGGATGCCGTACGATGAGGTGCGCCGTCAAGAAAGCGGATCGAAGGGCGCTCTCCCATCCACGCCCGGAGGATCCGGTCGCCGCGCAGCACCCGGCGGACGCCGGCCCTGGCGAGCATTCCCCGCACGTAGGGCGGGTCGAGGGACTCCACCGTGAGCTCGTCCTCGCGGGCCTTCTTGCCCGGGGGGCGATACAGGAAGCCCACCGGTCGGCCATGTACGAGCCCCTCGCGCAGGATCGACGCGAGGTCGTCGCGCATCGTGGCGCGCGACAGCTGCAGCGCGACCAGGTCGTCGACGTCGCGCGGCGCCAGGATCTCGCACACGGCCGCGAGCGCCGCGTGCGCCGCGATGGCGTCGGGCAGCGCGCGATGCGTGGGCATCGGGCCTCCGATGCGGGTCGCGATCCCGCGCAGTCCACCTTCGCCCAGCGCGCGCTCGGCGAGCACAGCCGTGTCCAGCCATCGAGCGTCCATCGCGAGCCCCGGAAGCTCGCCGCGCTCGGCGGCGGCGGCCATGAACGCGCGGTCGAAGCCGGCACGGTGCGCGACGAGGGTCGCGCCGCGGAGCAGTGGCTCGATGGCGGAGGCGAGCTCCGAGAGGAGCGGTGCGTCGGTCAGAGCTTCATCGGAGATGCCGTGGATCGCGAACGAGCGACCGACCGGGGCGGGCGAACGGACGAAGCTCGAGAAGGTGCCCTCGATCTCGAGCCCGCGCGTCCGGACGATCGCGACCTCGACGATGCGGTCTTCGGCCGCGGTGATGCCCGTGGTCTCGAGATCGATCACGGCGAGCGGTGAGTCCAGCGGCACCGAACAGCAGTTAGCCGCGCGGTGGGCGGCGCGCTAGCGCGGGCGCGGTCCGAGCGCGGAGCCGTCGTTCGCCGTGCGTGCGATCGCGCGCTACTCCGTGCCGGTGTCTTTCGCAGAGCTCCTCGAGGGACTCCCGGACTCGATCCTCGAGCCGCTGCTCGCGACGCGGGGCGCGAAGCTCGATCCGAGCAAGATCCTCTCGCGCGGCGAACAGGCGGCGCGCGCGCTCGTCCACGTGCCGGGCCGCGCGCTCGCGAGCCTGACCCCGTCCGCGCGGGACGCGCTCGACCGCCTGGCTCCGGCGCCGGGGAAGCTCGCGCGCGCGGAGCTCGCCGCGGGCGCGCGGCAGCTCCTCGAGCTCGGTCTCGCGTTCGACGTCGGCGAGACCGTGGTCTGTCCCGCCGCGATTCGTCTCTCGCTCGCGCGAACACCGCGCGAAGACCCTCGCGCTGCCCGCGCGTTGCTCGCCTTTGCGAACGAAGAGACGGTCCGTGATCTGCTCCAGGCGATGCCCGGCAGACGTGGTGCGCCGCGCGCGCTCGCCCTCGGAGAGCTGCTCGAGCGCCTCGAGGACGAGGCCGTTCTCGCGCGGGAGATCGACGAGCTCCCGCTCGCCGAGCGCCTCGCGCTCGCTGCGATCGAGGCACGCGGCGGCGACGTCAGCAGCAGCGAGCTGCTCTCGCTCGCTCGCGAGCCGGCCCGCTGGGACGTGCGCGGCGCGATCCCGAAGAGGGGGCCAGCGCACGCGCTCCTCGCGCGCGGGCTCCTCTTCCCGACCGGCCACGATCGCTTCGCTCTGCCATCCGAGGTCGCGCGAGTGGCGGGACGTGAGCGACGCGCCGTGCTGGAGCGTCGCCGCCACACACTCCTGTGGAAGCTGCAGAGGGTGGAGGACGACACGACCCGCGCGGATCTCGCGACCGATCCCGGGCCGCTCGCGGTGGCTCTCTTGATCGAGCTCACGCCTGCCGGCGAGCTTCCGCGCGTGGGTGCGGTCGTTCGGCGGACCGCGCTGAACCGAGTCGCGCACGCGCTCGCCGTCAGCCCGGAGCGTGCGGGCATGCTCGCCGGGCTCGCCCGCGCTGGGCCGCTCGACGCGCTCAGCATCCAGGAGGTCGGCGCGCAGCTCTTCACCGTCTGGCGCGGCACGCCGATCCACGACGAGTCCCGAGGCCCGAAGGACGGCGCCACCGAGCGAACGCCGAGCGCGATCATGCTCGTGCGCGAGCTCGCGCTCGACACGCTGCGTGGGCTTCCGCGCGGGCGCTTCGTGAGCGTCGAGGACGTCGTGCGAGCTGCGCGCGCCGATCATCGCGCCGAAGGGATCGAAGCCGCGCTGCGCGCACCGGCCGGAGCGGCGCTCGACCTCGTTCTGCGCACTGTCCTCACGGTCTCGCTCCCCGCGCTCGGCGTCGTGGACGTCGCACACGACGGGACGCTCCGTCTCGCCGCGCGCGCGTCCTCGCTCTTCGGCGATGCGGCACCGAGCCAGACGAGCGCGAGCGATGCGGACCTCGTCCGCTGGGTCGATCGGCGCGCTCGCTTCTCGGGCGCCGCGAACGTCGGTGTCGCGCTCGCCCTCTCGCCCGTCGCTCGCGCGGCCATCGACGACGGCCTCGTTCTCACGCTCGATCCGGAGCGCCCTCCGCCTCTCTCGGTCGATCCGGATCGATTGGCTCGGTCGCTGGAGCGCGCGCTCTGTCCCGAGCCCGTCGTCCGCGCGATGCTCGCTGCTCTTCCGGCCCCCGTCGCGGCCGCGGTCGCGAGCGCACCGGCGCACTGGGTTCCGATCGACGATCCCTCGCTCCTCTCCCGGCTCCTCGAAGATCCGAAGATCGCCCGCGAGGTGGTCCCCGGAGGCCCCGCAGGAGGCGTCTTGCTTCACGCTCACGGCAGCTTTCCGCGTCTCGTGCGCCTCTTCGCAAAACACGGCATCGATCTCCGCAAGGGGGCTTGACCGCTTCGTCGTTCTCAATAGTCTTGGCGCTGCCGTCTGGGGGTTTCGGTCTGCTTGCTTGTGCTCGTCGCCGCCGCGAGGCGTGCCGCGAGGTGAACGTGACGAGGGTGTCGCGTGGCTCGACAACCTGTCGGGCCCGCGCTGCGCTCGTCCGATGGACCCCCGACGTTTCGACGCGCTTGAGGATCGAGAGGCAATGGGAGGGCTGTGATGCTGAACGAATCTGTGGTGCAGATCGATAGCGATGGGCTGAACGCGGAGCCCGCGCTGAGCGGAACCGTGAAGTGGTTCAACAATGCCAAGGGGTGGGGCTTCATCCGCCAGGACACGGGGCCGGACGTCTTCGTCCACTACTCGCAGATCGCGGGAGACGGCTTCCGTACGCTCCGCGAGGGCGACATGGTGCGGTTCGCGCTCCGCGATGGCCCGAAGGGCCCGCTCGCCGAGCGCGTCTTCCGCGTCGACTGATCGACCGACCGGGCGCCTGAGCGCTGGGTCCAGCCTCAGCGCTGGATGCAGCGCTCGAGCGCGAGCGCCCAGCGGATCTCGTCGAGGGCGGACTCCGTGCCGTCCGCGGGCTTCTCGTAGGTGACCTCGTGCCACACATCGAGGATGCGTGCGTCGTCCATCGGGTCGGTCACGTCGAGGCTCTTGGCGGCGACCTCGATGAACCCGCGCGTGACCGCTGCGGTGCCGACCGTGGCGCGGACCTTCTCGAACAGCACGGTGGCTTGCTCGTTCGGAAAGTCGGAGCGCTGCGAGCGCGCCGTGAACGTGACCTTCAAGCGCTCCCCCGTCGGTGAGCTCGTCGGAGAGTCCTCGCCCGCGCCGGTGTCGACGATCTGCAGGCGCACGCCCGAGTCCATGATGTGCAGGCGCACGCGCTCCGCGATATGGATCTCGGTCTTTCGCGAGCGGTAGACCTCGATCCCCGCGAGCGCGAGCTCCGCCTTCAGCTGCTTCACATCCGTCGCCATGGCCGGAACGCCGCGATGCTAACACACTCGGGTGCTGCATGCGCCGAAGAGCTTCGTGATCGACGCCCTCGGGCGCTCGCTCGAGCCTGGGGTCGCGCGGCGCGTCGTGTCCCTCGTTCCGAGCGAGACCGAGTCAGTGGCTCGCATCGCCGGCCTCGACCGGCTCGTGGGACGCACCGAGTATTGCGAGGAACCACGCGGAGAGATCGAGCGCGTCCCGTGCGTCGGCGGCACCAAGAAGATCGACCGGGCGTCCGTGATCGCGCTCGCGCCCGACCTCGTCCTCGCCAACCAGGAAGAGAGCTCGCGAGGAGACGTCGAGGCCCTGATCGCGGCCGGATTGCGCGTTCACGTCAGCTTTCCACGCACGATCGAGGGCTCCATCCGCTACCTCGAGTCCTTGTCACAGCTGCTCCTGGGAGACTCGGAGAGCCCGATCGTGATCGAAGCGCGCGAGACCTACGAGCGCCTGCTCCACGAGACGCCCGAGCCGCTGGTTCGAGTGTTCGTCCCGATCTGGAGAGATCCCTGGATGAGCTTCGACGAACGCACGTTCGCGAGCGATGTCCTCGCCCACGCGGGCCTGGTGAACGTCTTCGCCGACCGTCCGCGGCGCTATCCGCTCGCGGCGGATCTCGGCGATCGTGTGGAGCAGGTGGTCGATGCCGACAGAGACACGCGCTATCCGCGCTTTCGTCTCGAGGAAGCGATCGCGCGAGCGCCAGACGTCGTGCTCCTGCCGGACGAGCCCTATCGCTTCGGTGATGTCGACGCGAACGAGATCCGTGCGGTCGAAGGCGGCGCCGCCCTGCGGGTCGCGTACGCGGACGGGAAGGACCTCTTCTGGTACGGCGTCCGCGCCGTCACCGCACCCGCCCGGCTGCGTGCGCGAGTGCTCGCAGCCGGGTGAGCGCGCCGGCGCTCACATGTCCGCGACGTTCGCGGCGCCGGGGGTGAGCATCATCGCGGTCGCCCAGTCGCTCGCCGCGTCGTCGGTGTCCTCGCCGTTCGGGATCCGGCACAGCGAGCGCACGGCCGTGTTCGAATCGCTCACCGCCGTGGCAGTCCCCTCGACGAGGTTCACGCCACCGGTGAAGCCCGGGATGGTCGCCGCCGTGATCGCTCCCGTGTAGGAGAGCGAGTCGATGACGTGCGCAGGCGACGTCGTGTCGATGAGGGCGATCCCGTCGCCGTCCGGCGTGCCGCCGTTCTGGATGAGGTTCATGCCCGAGCCGGGCATCGCGACCTCACGGTCCGCGACGAACGTCGCGAGCGTCGCCGCCGATGCGACCACGAGGTAGCCGCCAGCGGGCAGGTCGACCGCCGAGGCGAGCGAGACGCGCGTGTACTCGGGATCGCCCGGGGTCGCGCCGTTGATCAGGCTGATCACGATCCCGGCGAGCGAGATCGTCGAGGTCGTCGGGTTGTAGATCTCGATGTACTCGCCCATGTCGGTACCGACCTGGTCGTAGTCCACCTCGTTGATCACGAGGTGGCCCAGCGGGCCGGCCATGACGGTGAGCGATGCCGTGCGCACGATGGAGAGCGCCGTCGCGCTCAGCATTCCGGTCGCGTCCGTGAGGCCAGCCACGAAGCCGAACGTCTGGGTGAGCTGATCGACCGGAACGACGACCGTGGGCGGAAGCGTGCCGCCCGTGGTCTCCGCGAGCGCGATCGACTGACCGCCCGCGAGGGCCGGGAGATCGAGCGCAACCGTGAACGTCGCCGTCGCGCCAGTGCGCATCGTGACCGTGGCCGGACTGAGGGTGAAGGTCGTCGGCCCTTCGGCCGCGCCCAGCACACGGACCTGTGCCATCGCCGAGTCCACGCCGAGCATCGCAGTGAGCGTGACGGGGGTGGCCGACGCGGTCACCGGCGTGACGGGAATCACCGCGCTCGCCGTGCCGGCCAGGACAGTGACGCTCGCGACCGTGATTCCCACGCCCGCGGTGATCGTGACGACCGTGTCGGAGGCCACGGCGCGCGTGAGCTGCACCGTGAGCGGCGTCGGGAAGGTCGGCGCAGACGCCGCACCGACGCGCGCGTACGAGAGCGAGGGCGTGAGCGCCGAGAGACGCGGCGTGCCGGCGATGACGTCATCGGCGTCTCGCGGGTTCAGCTTCGAGTTCGAGCGATGCCACGCGACGATGCCGGTGATCGACGTGAACGACTCGCCCATCACCGGGAAGGGTGAGAGCAAGAAGAGGCCGTCGTTCACGCGGAGCATCGAGTCGATCTCGAACTCGTCCGTCGGCGCGACCTCCCCACCACCGAGCGCCGAGACAGGGTTCGTGACGGTCACGGTGTCGACTCGCACGAGGACGCCCTCGAGCGCGGTCGCGCGCGCGCCGCCCGTCGCGATCACGGCGGGCTCGACGACGACGGCGTCCGGGATCGTGCCCATCGCGCCGCCGACCACCGTGACGCCGGTGCCGAGCTGGAGCTCTCCGAAGAAGTCGACCACTGTTCCGTCGACCGATGCGCGCTGTCCGCGGACCACGGTGGGGACTGCGCCCGAGTAGACGAAGATGCCCGAGAAGTCCGGGCCCGTGTACGCCGCGTCGCTCGCCTCGACCTGGAGGTAGAACCCCGTCGAGCCGACCGCGGTGACGATTCCGTTCACGAGGACCCGGGCGCCCACGGCGACCACGCTGTTCTTCACGTCGTAGATCGTGCTCGTGCAGGCCGCGCCGCCGGGGTTCGCCTGCATCGGGCATGGGTCGCAGGGATCGCCATGGCCGTCCATGTCGGTGTCGAGCTGGTCCGGGTTGGCGAGGCCGACGCAGTTGTCGATGCTGTCGGTGACCCCGTCGTGATCGCGATCGTTCGGATCGACCGTCGCGCAAGCGGTCGTGTCCGCATCGAGCGGGCACGGATCGCACGCGTCGCCGTCGGCGTCGCCGTCCGTGTTCGCCTGCATGCCCATGTCGAGGGGGCGAATGGGGTTGAAGACGGTCGGGCAGTTGTCCGAGGCGTCGTCGATGCCGTCGCCGTCTTGGTCCGTCGCCGACGTCATCCCCGAGTAGACCGTCGAGCCCATCACGCTCGGCGCGGGCAGCGAGCCCATCGCGTCGCGCTCGGGACGGCAGGACGGCTCGTTCGTAGGTACGCCGCAGAAGAAGAGCGGGTAGCTCGAAGCGTTCGCCGTCGTCAGCGCGGCGAGCGTCATCCCGACCTCGCGCATCACGCAGACGCGACGCATCTCTCCGCAGACGTCCAGCGTGTCGCAGGTCGCGCCGTCACGGATCGCCGCGACCACCGCCGACTCGCCGAAGAGCGGCACGCCGCCACGAAGGACGAGCGCCACGTCGGTCGCGGTCGCGTCGATGACGGCGCGGTGGTCGACGTTCATGGTCCCGTCGAAGATGGAGAGGTCGGCGATCCGGCCGACCGCGATCGAGCCGATGACGTCGTCGGTTCCCGTCGCGATGGCGGCGTTGTAGGTCGCCATCCGGAAGAGCGCCTCATCCGAGAAGTAGCTGCCAAGGTACGTCACGTTGATCTCGTCGGCACACGTGAGCTCGCGGAGCATGTTCATCGAGCCGGTGAAGACCCAGTCGGTGCCGAGGGCGATCGGTACGCCCAGTCGGTCGTACTCGGTCACGCGCGCGGTCTCACCGTAGAGGGTGATGTTCGAGCGCGGCGACCAGACGAGCATCGCGCCGTCGGTCGCGACCTCCGCCATGTCGATGGGCAGGAGGCCGACGCCGTGGATCATCGCCGTCGCGTCGGAGATGAGATCGAACGCGCCTTCACGCTGGCAGAGGTACTCGTTTCGCGCCTCGAGGCCGATGCCTTCGGCGATGTGCGGGGTGAACGAGACGTCTGCCGCGATGTCCGCAGCGGACGCCCGGGTCGCCGAGTAGGCGGTGCAGCCGCTCGTCGCGGTCGTTCCGTCGCTGTCGTCGAGCGGGAAGGTGTTGTAGTCGACCTGGTCCTGGCCGAGGCCTTCCATCGTCGCGCGGTCGAGGTTGCGCAGGAAGCCGGCCTGTCCGCCCGAGCCGTTGATGCTCGTCGCGCCGCCGAGCACCATCCGCAGCTCGCCCCACATCGTCGACTCGCGCGTCGCCATCGTCGAGCCGATCCGCGTGTGACCGCGTGCGCCTCGGCGCCAGTCGTGCCGGTGCTCGTAGCGCTCGGCCGTCTGTGCGTACGGGTTGCCCTCGAACGAGAGGTGCTCGTGTGCGTTGATGAGGCCGGGCGAGAGGACTCCGTCGGGGCAGACGACGCGCGTCGCGGTCGCAGCGCCTGCGGAGGAAGAGCAGTCGCAGGCGACGCACGCGATGGTGCCCGTCGCGTCGACGAGGACCTGACCGCCGCGGAAGACCTCACCCGGAGCGAGGACGTCGGCGGTGATCAGCAGGCCCATGTCGCCCGCGGTCGTCTCGCAGACGCCCGAGGCGAGCGGCGGAAGCGCATCGCCTGGGCAGATCGTGATCCGGGGCCCGGGCATCCCGCCGTCGGGCCTCGGGCCGGTGTCGCCTGCGTCGTTGAGCGGGCCAGCGTCGCCCGGGATCCCGCCGTCGGGAGTGTTCACCGGGTTCCCGGGACAGCCCGTGAGGGTGAGCGAGAGCGAGGCGAGAGCACCGAGTAGGGCAAGACTGCGAAGCGACATGAAGGGACCTCCGGAGCGCGGACCTTGGATGGTGGCATACGGGCGGGCAAGCGCCGCGGGGGTGCCCCGAGCGTGCCGCGGGCTCAGGTGTGCGGGATCACGGTGCGCCGTAGAGAGGCGGGCACGCGGAAGGACGCACGCTTTCCCTCACGCTCGTAGACGATGACGCCCTTCATGACCGTGAAGGCGAGCTCGCCGAAGGCCTTCTCGAGCACGTCCTCGCGCGCATCCTCGTCGAACGCTCCTGCGAGCGACGCGGCTGCCCCGACGAAGGTACGTGTCCAGTCGGCGCGCGGGAGGTCGAGCACGTCGCAGCACTGATCGCCGGCGAGGAAGCGGACGAGCGTCGGCGTCAGGCCGTCGAGCATGCCTTGGGTGAAGAACTCCTGCATGAACGAGACGAGCGCCGTGGCGAGCTCGGCGCCCGCTTTCGAGGGCGCCCACTGTCGTTCCCGGATCGCGTCCATCAGGTCGCGCCCGTCGGCGAGGCTCGCCGGCACCAGGTGCCGGTCCACGCCGAGGAAGTGACCGATCACCGCCCAGAGGTGCATCCAGTCGTCGCCCTCCGCGTCCGTGGCCTCGACGCCGAGGCGGCGCATCGCATCGAAGGTCACGACGGAGAAGGTCATCAGCGTTCCGGCGAGATCCTCCTGGTTGATCGGCGCACCGAGCACCTCGGTGTCCCAGGCGATCCGCGGCGAGTCGAGGATGAGGCGACGCACGCCCGCGTGCATGAGGCGCACACGCTGTGCAGATCGGATCCCGCGACCGCCTGGATCGAGACCGCCCAGGTCCAGCACGTCGAAGAGGAACTGCGCCGTCTCGAAGATCCGCTGGCGCACGCGGCCCGTCATCGCGCCCGTGTGCCGGAGGACGAGCGCACCGTTCGCCGCGGCGTAGGCCTGCGGCAACGAGGAACAGAACAGCCCGAACGTCAGCTGCGCGCCGTGATCCTCGAAGAGCGCCTGTGCGCGGCGGATCCGGGCCGGGTCGGCCCATGGCGGCAGGGCGGCGGTCTCCTCGAAGTAGTGCGCGGCGTGCGCCGGCATGCCGGCTGGGATCGGATCGTCGTTCTCGAAGATGGATCGCAGCATGGCGTTCACCGCGATGAGCTCCCCCGTCCCGTGGATCTCGTCGACGATGCGGTCGGCGACCGGATCCATGGCGCTGCGAGCAGGACCGAGGATCGCGGTCGTCCAGCGCCCCCACGCCTCGGGAGCCCGGACGAGCTCCGGCACGTGACGCCGCGCGTAGCGGCCGAGCGCCTCGACCGGCATGTGCCGCGCCGCGCCGTCGTAGACGTAGAAGCCGTCCGGCGGGAGGTTCGTCGCCACGTAGTCGTCGTTGGGCCAGGTTCCATCGGGCCGTTGCTTGGCGAGCAGATACTCGATCGCGCGGCGCGTCTCGTCGCGATCGCCGAGGCCTTGATCGACGAGCGCACAGACGACGAGCGAGGTCAGCGGCGCAGTGCTCGGCCCACGGCCGGCCTTCGCGGGCGAGGCGTACGTGTCGATCGACTCGCCCCAGCCGCCGTCGCGGTTCTGGTGCGCGAGCAGGAAGCGCGTCGCGCGCTGGACCAGCTCCTGTTTCGGATCGTCGCCGAGCGCATGGAGCGCCGAGAGCACGTAGGCCGTCGACGCGACGTAGTTCACCACCCAGCGACCCCAGAACGCACCTTCCTCCGTCTGGTGGCGGCGCAAGAAGGCCAGCGCGCGCGCGACCTCGTCGTCCGTGAGCTTGGCGCCCGTTCCCGCCAGGCCGTGGAGCACGCGCGCGGTGAGGTCCTCGGTGGAGGGGTCGCCGAGCTCCGGCGGCGGGTGGAGCATCACGCGCAGCGCAGCGATCGGCGAGTCCGGCGGGACGTCGATCGGCTTCGTCATGATCGGGCCCAGCGGCCGCGGCGGCAGGCCCCAGACGAACGCCGACCATCCGCCGTCGGGGTTCTGCATCGCGCGGAGCCAGGCGCGGCCCTTCTCCATCGCGGTGCGAACGCGTGATGCGAGCGCCGCGTCGAGGGCGCGATCGGGCGCCTGATCGTCCACCGCCAGCGCGAGCGCGGAGAGCACGATGCCGGCATCGTCGGCGTCGGCCATCGTCTCGTTGCCCGTCTGGAAGGGCCACCCGCCGTGCTTCACGGCAGCGGCCTGCCGCTGGTTGGGCCACGGCTGCTCCACGGTGAGCTGTCGCGAGAGCAGCCACGAGACGCCCTTCGAGATGCGCGGATCGGCAGGGGGGACGCCCGTTCGCATCAGCGCGCGCATCGTGAACGCTGTGCTCCAGACGTCCGAGGCGAACACGTCGAACCAGAGCCCGTCCGCGCTCGTGACTCGTCGCGAGAGCAGCCACTCCACGCCGCGTGCGACCGGCCCGCCGTCCACCGGAAGACCTGCGGCGTGGAGCGCCGGGAGCATGAGGGCGGTCTGGACCGTGTTGGAGTTCATGCTCCCGTCGGCGTTCTGGAACAGACCGAGGAGCTCGACCGCGCGCGCGTGCTCGCGCTTCGCCAGAAAAGACACGCTCTTCCCATCCGGCCCGTACGCGCCGCGCATCCGGCGCGCGAGCAGCGAGGTCATCAGCGCGCCCATCACGATCCCGAAGTGGACGCGGCGCGCCGTGAGCTCGACGACGCCCGGAACGAGCGCCCAGGCGAGGTGCGGATCAGGCAAGAGGCCCGCATCCAGCACGCCGCCCATCGCGCAGAAGAGGGCCGAGACGTCGCCGTGTCGCATGATGGCGACGACCTCGTTCACGCCGCCCCGCGCCTCGACGTAAGCACGAGCGGCGCGCGCGGCTCGTGCGCTCTCCTTCGCGTCGTCGAGCGCGAGCGCGGCCCATGCGACTGCCGTCGTCCCGAGGTCTCCGCCGTGTGCGAAGGGACGCCCGACGAACGACCCGTCCGGCCGCTGCCGGCTGCGCAGCCAGCGCGCCCCTTCGCGGCGGTCGTCCGTCGAGAGACGCCCCAACCATGCGAGCGAGACGAGCACCATCGCCGTGCTCACCGGGCCGACGTCGGAGCGGTCGTCCCACGAGCCGTCGGGGCGCTGCGAGCGGAACAGGGCCCGCTGGCCCCGCTGGATGGCGACCTCCAGGGTCCCCTTGGTGCGGTCGATCTTGCGCATGGAGAGTTTGTCGCCGGCATCGCGGCCGACGCGCAACAGGAACCGGCCCGGCCACCGCTCCTTTCGAGCGTCACGAGAACGGTTGGGGAGGCAGACGATGCCGTCCGGGATATGCTGCCGCTCCGTGGCCCAGAACGCGCGCATCGAGACCGACATGGGGCGTTGGCCGATCGTGGTGCATCGAACGATCAATATTCCCGGTGACGACGAGGTCGACGCGTTCATCCGTCGCGCCGACGCGATCCTATTGCGCGGCGTGCCCCACGTGATCGTGTTCGACAGCCTGCTCGCCGATCTGCCGTCCGCTTACATGCGGAAGCGCAGCGGCGAGTGGCTCAAGGGAAACGGCGAGCGCATGCAGGGCATCTGCGTCGGCACTGCGCTGATGTTTCGGTCGCCTGCGCTGCGCTTCGTGATGAGCGGCGTGATGCTGGTCGCGTCGCATCCGACGCCGCACTTGGTCTGTGGCACGCTCGACGAAGCGCTGCGTTGGTCCCAGGGACAGCTCGACGGCGCACGCCGCGCCGCCGGCTGAGCCGCGCGCAGCTCAGAAGATCACGCCGCATCGAACGCCGCGGAAGATCGTGACGTTGTTCGACTCGCGGCACTCGCCCGCGACGGAGCCGTCGTCGGCGACGACCCACACGTCCACGCCGGGATCGGTCTCGGGCGCATCGACCCAGGCGCACTCGACCGTCTCGCACTCGCCGACGTCGAGGTTTCCAACGCTCGCGCCCTCGCAGATCCGCATGCCGCCCGCTGCCGGGTCGCCCACGTAGAAGCCGACGGCGACGCCGTCGCCGACCGGCTCGGTGCCACGGTTGCAGATGCGGGCCGTCAGCCGTGCGCCCATCGCGTCGCAGACGAGCGGGTTGCCCCCGGTCGTGAGGTCCGGAGCCGCCCCCGGCATCGCGTCGCCCTGCACGTTCTCTCGGAAGTCGTTGAGCGAGCCGTCGAGCCAGTTGGGCTCGGTCAGGCTGGTGCGCGGGATCGTTCCGAGCTCGTCGACGTTGGTGACGAAGTACGCGTGCTGGTTCCAGACCATCCGCGAGCGAACCCAGCGATCGGCGCCATCGCGGTAGACGCGGATGCCGCGCGTGCCCTCGGGTCGGGACGCGCGACACGTGTTCCCCGTCCCTGGCGTTCCGGCCGGCGGCGCCTCGCAGACGAACGTCGAGCAGCCAGCTCCGGCGCAGCAGTCCGTGTCCACCGTGCAGCGGCAGAAGCCCATGTCGCAGCTGCCGCTCAGGCAGTCCTCCGGGCCCGCGCAGCGAAGGCCGGCGAAGAGCGGATCGGTCTGGCGTGCATCGAGCCCGAAGCCCGAGCAGTCGCGGCCGGTCGTGAAGCCGGGGGAAGGACAGTTGAAGTTGTCGCCGATCACGATCTCGGCGTTGAAGTCGCCGTCGAGATCCGCGATGACCGGGTTCTCGTACCAGGTGCACGAGGAGCGGCTCTGGCTGAACAGCACCGCGCCGCTCGCGCCGTCGTACACGCGGAGGAAGCACTCGTCGCCGTAGACGGCCTCCGATCGGCCGTCGCCCTCGAAGTCGAAGATGCTCGAGCCGGTCACGTTGCTGGAGCCGTCCTGCGAGCGCTGGGACCAGAGGACGCCCGTCGTCGTCGCGCTCGCGCACGTCCCGATCGGTGTCGCGGTGCAGTCGAGATCGAACACCGAGTACGCGGCCGCACCAGCGCTCGCGAATTCTGGACGCCCATCACCGTCGAAGTCGCCGATCGTCGGCGGTCCGCCCGTTCCGCCGCCGGGCAGGGTGACCGGACCGAAGACGATCGTCCCGTCGAGCGTCTGCACCCGCGCCGTTCCCGCGGAGATCACGGCGACCTCCGGTGTCGCGGACGGCCAGGCCTGTGTGCCGGGGAAGTCGCCGAAGTCGGCGAGCGCCACGTGCCCGGCGGCCGTCCCGCCGCTCGCGTACGCCTCCGCGATCCACGTGCGCGTCGCGAGGTCCCAGCCCCAGACTCCATCACCCGAGACGAACTCGGGCAGGCCGTCCGCGTCGACGTCCGCCACGACCGCGAAGATCCCCTGGCTGTACGCGTGCAGGCCGAGGCTCGTCCCATCGACCAGGCAGCCGTTCGAGTCCAGCACGATGCCGCCGCGCAGGACCTCCGGTCGTCCGTCGTCGTCGAGGTCCGTCAGCGAAGGCCCGGCCCAACCGCTTCCGGTGACCACGTAGGGCGTCGTGCAGTCGGCCAGGGTGGAGGTCCAGAGGATGCGCCACGCGCTCGTGGCGTCGTCGTACGTGAACGCGATGACGCCACCGTTGGCGCGGTTCGCGACGATCTCCGGTCGTCCGTCGCCGGTGAGATCTCCGAGCGCCGGAGGTGACGAGTGCGAGACCATCGAGAGCGAGCCGAGCTCTGCCTGTTGCACGCATGTCGCGCCGTCGAGGATGCGAATGACACCCGTGGGCTGCTCGCTCGAGCCGTCGACCCCGTCGTCGAACACGGCGACGATCGAGGGGCGGCGCGGACCGTCGGGCGAGCGACCGATCCCGAAGTCGACCACCATCGGCGTCGAGAGCACGTGGAGGTTCTCGGGAAAGGGATCGCCCGCGGGCGCCGTGTCGAAGGCGCACTGAACGGTCGGAGAGAAGGTGCCCGCTGCGACGAGGCGCGTGCAGGTGGGATCGGACACGTGGTCGGGCGGCGTCCCGTAGGGGATGCAGCGACCGAGCGTGGGATCGCAGTACGTGTCGCCGGTGCAGTCGTCCGTCGTGGCGCACGCACCTCCGTCGCGGACGCAGGTCGTCCCGTCGAAGCAGACGTCGCGCGCCTCGCAGCAGCTCGCGCCGCATGCGCTCGCCAGATCGCAGTTCGCGTCGAGGTTCGTGTCGGTCGAGCCGTCCACAGCGCCGTCTCGGCCGCCGCCGCCGCCGTCGCTCGGTGCGGTGCAGACGCTGTCGATGCAGCTCTCTCCCGTCGCACACTGCGCGGACGTCGTGCACGCGCGTCCTCGGACGGTCGGGCCGGAGCAGTCGCAGCCGGCCGCGGCGAGCGTGAGCCCCAGGGAGGCGAGAACGAGCGTGAGCGCGGTGCGTGTGCTGCGATGCAAGGAAGCCTCCTGGCGCGCATGGCGCCAGCTCGGAGTATAAGCGCCTTGCGGAGTCCCACGTTGCGATCGATCGCGCAGCACGAGCTCGCCCCGGACGAGGCGCGCCGCTTCCTCGTGAGCCACCTCGGGCTCGCGCGCCATCGACCGAAGCGCGGGCCCACGGCGATCCGGGAGATGCTCTCGTCGCTCGGGTGCGTGCAGCTGGACCCGCTCGATCCGATCGGCACCAACGCCGATCTCGTCACGCTCGCTCGCGTACGCGGCGCAGCGCGCGGCGACGTCTACACGAGCCTCTTGCCCGGGCACGCGTTCGAGCACTTCGCGAAGGAGCGCTGCCTGCTGCCGCCCGACGCGTTTCCCTACTACCGCTCGCGCATGGTCGAGACGCCCTGGTGGCGCAGCAAGGAGCGCCAGAAGCGCATCGACGACGGGCTCCTCCGCAGCGTCCTCGACGAAGTCCGCGCGCGCGGTCCGCTCGGCGCCAAGGAGCTCGAGGATCGCGGGCGCGTCGTCCCGCTCGACTGGAGCGGGTGGAAGGGCACGTCGAGCGCGGCGAAGATGGCCCTCGAGATCCTCTGGACGCGCTGCGAGGTGGTCGTCACCGCGCGCCGCGGCAAAGACAAGGTCTACGACGTGCCGGAGCGGGCGCTGCCGCAGCACCACGACCGCGAGCCGGAGCTGCCTTTCGACGAATGGGCGATCGGGCAGCGCGTGATGTCTGCCGGCTTGCTCGGCGAGTCTGCATCGCCGTCCTGGTCGATGCTGCGCGACGCGAAGAAGCGAGGCGCCGTCGAGCGCTTGATCGAGAAGGGTCTCATCGAGCGCGCGCGCGTCGGGGGCCGGTCGTCCACCTATCTCGCGCCTGCCGGCTTCCGCGGGCGAGCCGTGATCACACCCGACGAGGTGATGCGGATCCTCGGGCCGCTCGATCCCATGCTCTGGGATCGCGCGCTCGTGAAGCACGCGTTCGACTTCGAGTACGTCTGGGAGGTGTACAAGCCAGTCTCCCAGCGGCTCTGGGGCTGGTACGTCTGCCCGCTCTTGCACCGAGGGCGGCTCGTCGGGCGCATCGACGTGCGCATCGAGGGCGACTCGCTGGTCATCGATCGCTTGTTCCGCGAGAAGGGCGTCGTCCTCGACGAGACGGCCCTCCACGCGTGCCTCGCGCGTCACGCCGAGGCGTGCGGCGTCTCGCGCGTGCGACGACGTCGGCGGTGATCGACGGCAGGCGCGCTCGTGGAGCCGCGAGCCCCTCAAGCCTGCGGCGCGATGGCCTCGATGCTTCGCGCGAGGTCCACGTCGAGCTCGGTGACGCGGTCCTCCGCGTCGTGGGTCCGCAGCACGAGGTCGACCCGTCCGTACACGTTCGTGATCTCCGGGTGGTGATCGCGCTGCTCCGCTTCGAAGCCGATCCGGACGAGGAAGGCCATCGCCTCCCGGAAGCTCTTCAGCTGGAACGTCTTCCGAAGCGCGTCGCCTTCGTAGCGCCAGCCAGGCAGCGCTTTCAACGCGCTCGCGATCGCGGCCGGGGATAGTGCCGTTCTCATCATCGCCACGTTCGACTCTCCTCGCGGAAGGTGATCCCCAGGCCCTCGCCGTTCTCGAGAGTGATCTCGGGGCCGGTCGCCGTCCAGCCTCCGACGAACGGATCGTCCGACAGAAGGAAGGCCGTGTCGAGGTCGACGAAGTCCACGCCCCCGAGCGCCCAGACGACGTGGGCCATCGCAACGAGGCCGAGGCGTGTCTCGACCATCGCGCCCGCCATGAGCGACAGGCCTTCGGAGCGCGCTCGCCGCCCCAGTGCGTGCGCCGCGGCGAGGCCGCCGTGCTTGACGAGCTTGAGGTTGATGCCGGTCGCCGCCCGCGCGCGCAGGATCGCATCGAGGTCCGCCTCGGTCGCGACGGACTCGTCGGCGACGACGCTGAGCCCGACGTGTGCCGTAACCTCGGCCATTCCGGCGAGGTCGAGCTTGCCGCACGGCTGCTCGAAGCACTCCACGCGGGCGCGTCGATCGGCGAGGCCGTCGAGCAGGGCGAGCGCCTGCCGCGCGGAGAAGCCGCCGTTCGCGTCGAGCCGCAAGAGGCCGTGAGGCACGGCATCGAGCACGAGCCGCAGCGCCGAGAGGTCGTGCTCGCCGTCCTTGCCGACCTTCACCTTGAAGCGATCGAAGCCCTTGCGTGCGTGCGCCTCCGCGAGCCTCGCGGCGTCGTCGGGCGTCTCGGTGATGGGTAGCGTGATGTCGGTTCGGAGCGTGAACGAGCTGCGCTCGCGCTCGGGGTAGAGCAGCTGCGCGACCGAGCGGCCGCCTGCCCGACCGAGCGCGTCGAGCAACGCTGCCTCGAGCGCCGCACGGAGGACCGGCATCCGCGGCGTCGCGGCGTCGAGCGCTGCCTCGAGGTCGGCCAGCGCGCGCACGTGCGTTCGCTCGAGCGTGGCTCGCACGTGGGGGAGGACGGCGAGGATCTCGTCGTCCGTCTCGCGGGTCACCGGCGGGAGCGTCGCAGCTTCCCCGAGGCCTTCGAAGCGGGCGCCGTCTTCGCGCTCGACGCTCACCCGGAGCACCAGCGCGCGCGTCGTCGTCATCGTCGCGGACGCGATGACGAAGGGCTCGATCAGCGGCACGCGCAGCGAGCACGCCTCGACCGAGAGGATCCGAACGCCACCGTTCAAGTCTGGTCTCAGCCTCGACGGTCAGCGTCGAGACGGCAAGATCACGACTCGCGGCGGCAAGCTCACAGCCGGATCTTCTTCAGCCGCTGTGTGACGTCGCGCGAGAGGGAGAGCTCCTGCTCGCGAGGGAGGGAGGTCGTCGCGGCGAAGAGCGCGAACGCGCTCAGCTCGTGGAACGCCTGCAGCAGCCCTTCCATCGGGTTCTCGACCTGCACGCTCGAGAGCGCGGCGACGACGTACTCCGCTTCGACGCTGCCGTCCTCGGTCACGCGATCGCCGAAGATGGGCCCATACCCGCTGCCCTGGATCCAGGCCTCGAGCGTGGAGCGCGTCTGGTCCATGCCGCCGTACGCCGCGACGGCCATGAACACGTCTCGGAGGACGACGTTGAACTCACCGACGAGCTTGCGGATGGCGTCCACGTCGATGGTCTTCTTCGGACGAAGGAAGAGCATCCCCTGCTGGACGAGCCCGTAGATCGCCTTGGTCGTGAGGAACTCGCCGAGCCCGGTCTCGCGGCTGATGTCGTCGATCGTTCGGACGCCGTCGGCATACATCAAGACGGTCTGCGCGGTCTCGTCGAGGTTGTGAGCGCTCGTTCGCGGCTGGATCTCGGGGACGAGATCGCTGTGCGGGACGCGCTCGCGGAAGAGCGCCATCTCGTCGATGCGCTGGACGCCCTCCATCAGGAGCCCACCGAGAGAGAGGTGGACCGAGTGGATCGGCGGCTGCGCCGTATCGTCAGGCAGGGAGAACACGTAGGTCCCCTCGCGCGCGAGGAGCGAGGCGAAGAAGATCTGCTGGATCTGGTTACGCAGCTGCGCGAAGAGCTGGTCCTGCGTCAGGAAGCCCTTCTCGAGCACGAGCTGCCCGAGGCGCCGCTCCGGATCGACCTCGCTCAGCACCTCGTCGAGCTGGGTCTTCGACAGCGCGCCGTTCCGATAGAGCACCTGCCCGAGCCGGTCGTCGGTGTGGTCGCTCCGAGCCGACTTCAGCGCGCCCTGATCGAGGGTGAGCGTGCGATGTGCGTCGGGGGCGAAGAGGTGCAGCTCGCCGCGCCAGCTCGCGCTCGCGATGACGTTGATCATCTCGAACACGGTCATGCGCGAGACGATCTCGCCCGCCATCAGGACGCGAGCGCGCCCCTCCGGCGCTGCCTCGTCGGACGGCTCGCCGCGAAGGACGATGAGCCCCGGCGCGTCCGCGACGAGGCGGTACCGACCGGGCCGATCGCGTAGACGCCGATCAGCGCCGCGGCCAGGGACACGGACGGATCCGTCGCCCTCGACGATCACCAGATCGGGCGGATCAGCCACGCGAAAAGGGTACACGAGCCCAACGTCGAGAGGAAAAAAGGATGCGCCGATCGGGATCGGGGGGCTGCGCGAGCGTTCGTGCAGGGGTCAGTGGCCGCGCGCTTCCAGCCAGTCCTTCAGCGCCTCGCCCGTTCCGAACGGCCACGGTCGCACCTTCTCGATCGGCACGCGCTTGTGGTCGGCCAGCTCGGCGCCCCGCACGATCTCGCCTGTCGCCTGCACGTGGTAGGCGATGATCACCTCGTTGCGCAGGGTGAACGCGTAGACGCCGACGAGCGAGACGATGGTCCCGTCGAGCCCGAGCTCTTCCTTCAGCTCGCGGAGGACGCCCTCGCGCGGCGTCTCGTTCGCCTCCAGGAACCCCGTCACGAGCCCGAACCACTTCTCCGGCCACCCCTGATTGCGGACGAGGACGACGCTCGCGCTCACCTCTCCTTCGAGCCTGTGCTCGACGATGGCAGCGACCACCGGCGTCGGATTGCCGTAGTGCACCCAGCCGCACGCGCCGCAGCGCATCCGCGTCCGGCCCTCTTCCTCGTGAGGCGCGAGGCCGTTTCCACACTGGAGGCAGAACTTGGGGTCGCTCACGTGGGCACTCCTTCGAGCAGGAAGCGATCGAGGATCGCATCGATCGCATCGAGCGACGCGAGGAGATCGTGACCGTCGTCGACCGGTACGAGCTCACGCACGGCGGGGGTCTCCCGCGCGTAGCGCTCCGACTGCGCGAACGGAACGCGGGCGTCGTCTCGCCCGTGGACGATGACGGTCGGGCAAGGGACGCGGGGGAAGCGCGGAACGGTGAGCGCTTCCTCGAAGAGCCGATAGTGCACGTCGACCACCGTGCCGGTCGCGTCCTCGAAGCCGAGCGCCCGGCGCTCTCGCCACTCGATCATCTCCTCGGCAGTGATGAGCTGCGGCCAGAGGTCCACGAGATCGAACGCCGGGCAGAGGAGGAGGAGCCGATCGACCCGCTCGGGGTGGAGGCTCGCGAAGAGCGCGGCCATGTACCCGCCGAGGCTCGAGCCGATCATCCGGAGGGGCGCTCGCCCGGCAGCGTTCCAGGTGCGCTCGATCTCTTCCTGCATCGCCGCGACGGAGAGCTCGGCGAAGGAAGGTCGGTTGAGATCTGGGCGGAGCAGCGAGAGCCCGCGCCTATCGAAGTACTTCTCGAAGTGGAGGTTCTTCCGCGAGCGTGGGCTGCTCGAGAAGCCGTGGAGCGCGACGAAGGTGAAGGACATCGGAAGGCGGAAGTGTGGCCGATGGCAGGCGGCCCTCAAGGCATGCGCCCGCGCGGGTCAAAGGCCGTATCTGACGTGGACGTGCAGGAGCGTCCCGCGCGCGACCTGATGGAACCGCGCCGATTCGAACGATGGAGGCCCGAGGCCGGGCGCGGCGTCGTTGGAGAAGCCGTAGCCTTCCTGCGGCCAGCCGAAGAAATCGCGGTCCATCCGGACGTTGGAGTTCTCGTCGTGGAAGAACGCGAACGCGTAGTCCCCGGGCACGATGTCTTGCAGCACACACGTCGCGCGGTGCGCGCGGATCCGTGCGTGGCAGGCAGAGACCTCGCGCCCTTCCTCGGTCCAACCGCGGGCCGAGGCGAAGAGGGCGCCATGAACCTCGCCGCGGTCGCTGCGCAGCCCTTCGATCTCGACGATGACGGGAGGCCCGTCCGCGTGCACGGGCGCGGGCGCACCGAGGACGACGAACAGCAGCGCCAGGGAGCACACGGCGAGGCGGAGCCATGTCGATGGTGGGATGGGGCTCGTCATGGGGACCTCTCGATCGCGGACGAAACTCTTCGGGGCCATCGTCCGTCGCGACCCAGGCTCTCCGGTGCAGTCGGCATGCCAGCGCGGCCGGCGTAGCGATGCTCGCCGTCCCACTGGAAAGACAGCGCAGCGCGTCGGAGAGCGGGCGCGCGGCGTTCGGACAAACCGACAGAGGTCGCCGGAAACCCGTCGGTCCCCGTGACGGAGAGGGCTCTCGCTCTCGTCGCGCTCAGCGGCGTGCGCGCGTGCGGAGAGCACAGGTCCCGAGGGCCTGGTCTATCAGGAGCGCCGAGCTGGGCGACATGCGCGCGCGTTCGCTCCGCACGTCCGCGTCGAGCTCGGGCACGCACGCTCGCGCCAGGCCCGCGACGCGCATCGCCGAGAAGCCGCCGAGCTCGGTCCGCAGTGCCTCGATGAGCGCTGCGTCTCCGGTCAGGCGCGCGCGCGTTCCGCGGAGCTCCGCGTCGAGATCGAGGTAGCCGGTCGAGGGGCCGAGAGGCTCCGTCGCCGCGGGATCGATCCACGCGAGCGCGATCGCGGCGCGCGTGCGGTCCTCGGGTCGTGACTCGGGATCAGCGGCCCGCCACGTCAGCGCTTCGACGGACGCCGGCGCGGCGGACGACGCGAGATCGAAGCAGCGCGCCCCGTGGCCGACGACGTAGAGCTGGTCTCCGAGAGCGACAGCCAGCGCGGAGCTCGCGAGGCGGGTCGCGCGCGCATGACCTTGGATGCTCTGCACCTGCGCTCGGCCGGTGAGGAGCTCCGTCGAGCCGCCGCCGATCTCTTCGACGACGACGTGGTACTCGACGACGCGATCCGGAAACCCGCCCTGGTCGAGCGCCGTCATCCGGACGCGAGCGCGCGCGTCGTGGAAGATGTCCTCGACGATCGGCGGCTCGCGGGGCGTCATGGGAAGCCAGAGCCCGCAGCCCGAGGCGAGCAGCGAGACGAGGGCGGAGACGAGGGCGATCGTGCGCGACACCTCGAGACCTTGCGCCGCCAGGCTTCGCGGAGACGGCGCGATCCGCGGAGGCGCCCGCGGGCTCGGCCGAGCGGGTCGTCCATCGGGTCGAACGGCGCTTGGAGGGATCGTGCATGCTGACGCCGCGCGCGCTGGAGGCGTCTGCACCCTCGCCCCGGCCCTCTCGCAGGCGGGGGTGGAGATTCGAGGTGGCAGAGTTGGGAGGAGCAACGAGCCGCCGTGCTCGCTATCATCGCTCCCGATGATGCACCTCGCGCCCCGCTGTCAGGCAGTTCGGTGAACAACAACAGGCGCGGCATGGCGGTCCTCGCGCTCGGGTTCGGCGTGCTCTTCTCGGTCGCGCGGACCGCGCGCGAGACGGCCGTGACCATCCCGGGCATCGCGCTCGGGCTCGCGCCGTATGCGTTCGCCGAAGGAGAGCCCAGTCCGCCCGCGACGGCTGCCGCGGAAGCCGTGATGGCTCAGCTCGACGCGATCGAGCAGAACGTCCGGAGCACGCGCTATCGGCACACGACGGAAGTGAACGAGTCGCTCGGCATCTACGACTGGGACTGCTCCGGGATGGTCGACTGGGTGCTCCGCCGTGCCGCACCGGTCGCGTTCGGCGCGTTCGGTCGCGACAGGCCCGTCGCTCAGGACATCGCACAGATGATCCGCGAGGCGCCTGCGGACGACGAGCGCGACGGGTGGCGGCGCATCACCCACGTCAGCATGGTGCGGCCGGGCGACGTATTCGCGTGGGAGTCGCCGCGAAACCTCCAGCGCGACGGCGTGACCGGTCACTCGGGGTTCGTCCTCGACGCCCCCGTGCGCGTCGTCGGCCTCGACGAGGCCTACTCGATCCGCGTCGCGGACTCGACGACGCGTCCGCATCAGATCGACAGCCGCTTGCTCGGTCTCGACTTCGACGGCGGCTTCGGCCGGGGCACGATGACGTTCGCCGTCGACCCGGACGGCGCGGCCTACGCGTACGGCTGGCAGGGCCCGTGGAGCCCGGTGTTCATCCGCACCGACGTGGAATTCGGACGCGTCACTCGGTAGCGCTCTCGTGATCGACGACGGCGCGAGGAGCGACTAGGGTCGCGCCCCATGACGCTGCCGGAGGACGAGAAGAACGCGCTGGACGAGGCTGTCGGTGCGAGCACCGCCGCGGCCCGAACGAGCACGGGTAGGGCGAGCGCCCCGCAGGTAGGCGTGGTCGCCGACCCGACCGCGCCGGCGCCTCCGTTGCGCCCGAGCGTCCGCAGCCTCGCGATCGGTTTCATTCTCGCGATCGTGCTCTGCGGCGTGAACTCGTACCTCACGCTCTCCTTCGGCGTGATCGAGGAGGGGCCGACGATCGCCGCGCTGTTCTTCTTCGCGTTCTTCTTCCTCTCGCGCACGAAGATCGTGCCGGCCGAGATGGTGATGGTGGCGACGATGGGCAGCGCGGGGGGAAGCCTCGGGTTCATCTCGAACTTCTTCGCCGCCAAGGCCATGACCGGCGAGCCGTACACGTTCTGGCAGATGGCCGGCTTCGCCATCGTCACGAGCCTCGTGGGCATGGCGTTCGTGGTGCCGTTGCGCGAGATGCTCGTGCTGCGCGAGAACCTGCCCTGGCCCGGGTCCAAGGCGACGGCGAGCGTCATCCGCTCTCTCGTCGCCTCCACCGATCGCACGCAGCCCGCGATCTTGCTGGTGACCTGTGTGCTCGGGATCACGTTCGTCGTGCTGAACGACGATGGAGGGTTCGGGCTCCTCCCCGCCGAGACGCAGCTGTCGTTCTTCGGGCTCGCTGCGTTCGGCGCCGCGATCGCGTGGTCTCCGTTCGCGATCGGCGGCGCGTACCTGATGGGCCTCCGGACCTGCTTCGGGTTCCTCGCGGGCGCGATCGTGCTGCTGATCATGGCGCCGCACGTCCCGACGCCGAGCGCGCCGCACCGCTACGTCTGGCCCGGCATCGGCTTCCTGCTCGGGTCCGGCATGTCGACGATGGCGATCAACTGGCGCGTCATCCGCGACTCGATGCTCTCGCTCTTTGCGCGACGTGCGGAGAAGGTCGACGACGATCCGATCATGAGCGGCCGCGCCCTCGCGATCTTCGCGGGCGTCGCGATCGTGGTCACCTCGATCTTCTCGTCGGTCTGGATGGGCCTCTCGATCGTCGTGGTGCTGCTCCTGGTCGTGGTCGGCGGCCTCTTGCAGAACGTGATCGCGACGCGGGCCGCGGCGCAGACTGCGTTCAACCCCGCGCGGGTCATGGGCGTGCTCCTCCAGGGCGTGACGGCGCTCGCCGGCGGCTCGACGGCGGCGGCGAACCTCGCCGGCGCTGGCTTCGTCGCGGGCAGCGGCGCCCAGGCCGGCAACCTCACGGGAGATCTCGTCTACGGACGCTGGCTGCGCGTGCCGTCTCGGTGGCAGTTCTGGGCGCAGCTGACGACGGTCGTGCCGTGCGCGCTCGTCTCGGCCTGGGTCTTCACGCAGCTCCAAGCGACGCGCCCGATGACGCTCGAGGGCGAGGGCCTGCCGGCGCCGGTCGCGAAGATGTGGGCCGCGACCTCGCTCATCTTCGCGGGCACCTCCGAGATGCCGGCCTTCGCGTGGGAGGCGCTGGCCATCGGCTTCGCGGCAGGAGCGGTGTACGTGGTCCTCGAGCTCAAGGAAGAGGTGCGTCGCTGGGTGCCGTGCTCGATCGGTGTCGGGATCGGGCTCGTCCTGCCGATCGCCTACGACCTCGCGTTCTTCGCGGGCGGGATCCTGCTCTGAGTCGTCCTCGGTCGACTGCTCAAGGTCTCCTCGGTGTCGCTCACGACGATCGCGGTGGGCTGCATCGTGGCCGAGGGGCTCGGCGGGATCCTCAAGCCCGTCCTCGATCTCGCGGGCGTGTTCTGACGAGCAGGCGGTCGCACGTCACGGCGGGCCGGGATCGTGGATGTCTTCCCCGAGGGAGGGCATGCGAATCGCTCGCCCGCGCTCGCTGCGTCCTATAACGTTCCGTCCGCGTGCTCCGTGTCGGCGAGATGGTCGGTGGCTACGAGATCGTGGCGAAGCTGCGATCCGGAGGGATGGCCACGCTCTTCCTGGCGCTCAAGCAAGGCGCGTCGGGCTTTCGGCGTCACGTCGCAGTGAAGGTCGTGCACGAGCATCTCTCGAGCGATCCGGACTTCATCCGGATGTTCGTCGACGAGGCGCTCCTCCAGGCGCGCATCCAGAACCCGCACGTCGTGCACGTCGAAGAGCTGGGCGAGGCCGACGGCAATCACTTCCTCGTGATGGAGTACGTGCACGGCTGCTCCCTCTCGCAGCTGCTGCTCGCCCTCGGCAAGCGGAAGCGGCGGCTCACGTCCGAGCTCGCCGTGAGCATCGCGATGCAGGTCCTGCAGGGCCTCCACGCTGCGCACGAGCTGCGCGGTGACGACGGGAAGCCGCTCGGCGTCGTCCACCGCGACGTGAGCCCGCAGAACGTCCTTCTCTCTCGTGACGGGCACGTGAAGCTCATCGACTTCGGCGTCGCGAAGGCCAGCGGTCGCGTCGCACAGACGACCGGCGCGTCGATCAAGGGAAAGCTCCGCTACATGCCGCCCGAGCAGGCCTTCGGAGGCGCGATCGATCGACGCGCCGACGTGTACGCGCTCGGGATCGTGATCTGGGAAATGCTCACGATGCGGAAGCTCTTCCACGCGGACAACGACCTCGCTCTCCTCGAGCAGGTCCGTGATCCGCACGTGCTGGCGCCGAGCCAGGCCGCGAGCGGGCTGTCGGCCGAGCTCGATGCCGTCGTGCTCAAGGCGCTCGCGCCGAAGCCCGAGGACCGCTACGCGAGCGCGCAGGAATTCCGGCGGGCGCTCGGAGAGGCGCTGCCACGCGCCGCCATGGTGGACCCGCAGTCGCTCGCGGAGCTGATCGAAGCCGTGCTCGGCGAGGAGCTCGAGCGCGAACGGCGCGCCCTTCCGGCGGCGGTGAGCGCAGCGGTCGGCCCTGCGATCGCGGTGGAGGAGCGCGCCGACGAGATCGTCCTGACGATGACGGTGAGCTCGCCGGGGCTCCTCAGCGGCGACTCGCGCGGGTCGGGCGTCGGACCGATCTCGGGGTCGACCGGAGGGGGGGCGGAGACTCCCCCGCCAGTGTCGTCGGGCGGGTTCGTCGCGGCTCCGCCCGCCCCGGCCATCTCGCGCACCGAGCCTCTCCCTCTCGCGCCAGCGTCGCCCCCGCCGGTCGCCGCCAGCTCCGGATCGAAGGCGGTCTGGGCCGGGCTCGCAGGGCTCCTGATCACGCTCGTGCTGGCCGTCACCGGTTGGGCGCTGCTCGCGGGTCGTTCCGACGAAGTGGTCGCGACGCCGCTCGCTCCATCAGCCACGCCGCCCGCGCCGATCGTGGCGCCGGCCCCCGATCCGATCGTGACGCCGACGGCGGACCCGCCGACCGAGGAGGTGGTCGTCGCTCCGCCCGCCGCTCCCGAGGTCGTCGTCCCGCCGACTCCCGAGCCCGTGGCGGCCACGAGCCCCCGTCCGACGCGGCCGCGGCCCCGGCGCTCGGACACGCCGCTGCACCCGCACGATCGCTCGGTGCCGATCTCGACCGAGTTCTGATCCCGAGAGGAGTGCTCGCGCAGCGGAGCGCGAACGGGAGCGCTCGCCGCGAGCACGTGCGGCAGCGTCTCGCTTCGCGAGCCGATCAGCTGACCCAGACGCGTCAGGCTCAGAAGCGAATCTGTCCGTCGCCCAGGTTGCCCGAGTAGTAGCTCGGCGATGCGCTCAGCGTCGTCGCGAGCACGGCCGCGACGACGCCGCCCACGACGACGACGCCGACGACGGTCCAGAGCCAGGACGAGGTCACGATGTCGTCGCCGCCGCTCGAGCGCTCGGCGTCGGCCGTGATCGCCGCATCGGGGACGGCGCTGGACCCGGCGTCGTCCGCGACGGCGACGGCGCTGCTCTCGGCCGCGCGCAGCACGACCGTGAGGTTCGTGCTCGCTCCCTCGGCGAGCTCGAAGGCCGCGCGACCGATCTCGCGCTGCCCGCGCGTGACGACGACGACGTGGCTCCCCGGGTTCACCGGCGTGGCAGTCCCGACGATGGCGCGCGCGATGGGGAGATCGTCGAGCGCGATCGCATCGTCCGCTCCGAGGTTCGGGATGCTCAGCGTCACGCTCGCGAGGCGGGGTAGCACCCAGCCGAGCGCGGTCTCGGCCTGCTCGCGCACCCGGCGATCGCGCGCCGAGCGTCCTGCGTCGACAATGACGCGACGATAGCTCTCCGTGGCGGCGACGAGCTGGCCCGTCTCCACCTGGGCTCCGGCGAGGTTGAGGAGCGTGCTGGCGCGCGGCGCGAGCGCGTAGGAGCGCTCGAAGAGCGCGCGGGCCTCGGGCCAGTCGTGCGCGGTCGCCGCGGCAACGCCTTGCTCGAAGAGGCCGCGGGCTGCGGCGGTCTCGCTCGCCGACTGCGCGCGCGCCGGCGAGGCGCCGAGCGCGAGCGTGACGCCCAGCACGAGAGCGATCAGACCGCGCATATGCCGCCTCCTGGGTCGCGGCAGACGGGCGCGCCCCCCGCCGGGCAGATGCACGGCGAGAAGCACTCGCTGTAGCCGCTACAGGAACCGCCGCTGCAGGTGCCGGTGCCGAACGAGCAGCGATCGAAGTCGCACGTCGTTCCGTCGGTGGCGCGCGAGCATGCCTGCATCTCGCCAGCGCTGGTGCCGGGCCCGCAGGCGCCGCTGGCGCAAACCAACGGAGTGCAAGTGCGCGTCTGCGTTCCCCCCGTCGAGCATGTCGTCGCGAACCCGGCGCACGCGCTCCACGCCGTGCAGCTCGAGGTGCCGCACGTGGTTCCAGTGGTCGAGCGCATGCAAGACTGCGAGTCCATCCGCGGCGAGGCCGCACACCCTCCACCCGCGCACGCGAAGTCCATGCACGTCCTCGACTGCGTCCCGCTCGTCGCGCACGTGCTCGCGAAGCCGCCGCACGTACCGAATGCGCCGCAGGTCGTCGCCCCGCAGCTCGTGCCCGTCGTCGAGCGGGTGCACGCCTGGTTCTCTACACACATCGCCGCGCCGCAGACGCCGCTTCCGCAGACGAGGTCCGTGCACGTGCGGGACTGAGTTCCGCCCGACTCCGAGCACGTTCCCACGAAGCCGCTGCAGGCTCCGTAGCTTCCGCAGGAGCCCGATCCGCAGCTCGTTCCGGTGGTCGTGCGGGTGCAGGGCATCGCCTGCACCATGTCGCTTCCGACGCACGCGCCGGCGGTGCAGGCGAACGTCCGCACCGTCCGGGTCTGCTGTGCGCTCTGATCGCAAGCGTCGGCGTAGTCGCACATCGACCACGCGCCCATGCTCGGCGAGGGACAGTCGGTGTCCGCCGTGCAGCCGGTGCAGCGACCGCCGGCTTCGTCGCAGACGGTCGCGCCCGCGCACGGGTTCCCCGCGTGCACCGAGCAGGTCGAGCCGCCGCACGTGTCGAAGCCGTTGCAGAAGGTGCCGTCATCGCAAGAGGCGCTGTTCGCCGCGTGCACGCAGCCGCTCGCGTCACACGTGTCGGTCGTGCAGGGCTCGCCGTCCTCGCAGATCATGTCGATCGGCTGGTGCGAGCAGCCGAGCGCCATGTCGCACACGTCGAGCGTGCAGGAGACGCCGTCGTCGCAGTCCGACGCCGTCGTGCACGGAGGGCCCGCGTCCGTCGTGGCAGCATCGGTGCCCGGTGCATCGGCGCCCGGGGCGTCCGAGCCTGGTGCGTCTCGGAACGGCGCGTCGTCGCTCGGCGCATCCATCGGCCCCGCGTCGCGCGGGATCCGCGGCGGCGTTCCCGTCCACGGCGGCGGGTCCGGGATGAGCCGCGGCGAGCAGCCCGCCTCGCCGCAGGTCTGGTCTGCGGGGCAGGTCACGCCTCGGCAGCTCGCGAGAAGGAAGAGCGGGAGCACGCGCGTCTCGCCACGGACGAGCGTCACCTCGGCGGCGCGCCGGACGACCTCGGTCGCGCCCCGGAACCCGATGGCCACGATCTCGATCGGCCCGAGCTCCTCGCCGCTCGGGATCACCGAGAGCGTGAGCGGGAGGGTCGAGGTGTCGCGGAGCATCTGCTCCTGCGATGCCATCGTGCCCGTCGGCCCGGTGACGCTGACCTCGATCCGATCGAGCTCGCTCGGCACGAGAAGGTCGGTGTCGACGCTGACGATGAGCTGGGTCGCGGACGGCGCGCAGCCGAGCGCGAGGAGGCCTGACGCGAGCATGAGCCACGCGAATCCACTCCGGCGAGACGGCGACCGGTACATCATCGTCTAGCGTCGCCTGGCCGCGCCCTCGCGCGCAAGCAACGCGAGCGCTCACTTCTTCTCGTGGGCGAGCGGGTGCGCTTTGTCGTACACAGCCATCAGCCGATCGACGGTCACGTGCGTGTATCGCTGTGTCGTCTGCAGGCTCGCGTGGCCGAGCAGCTCCTGGATCGCGCGCAGATCTGCTCCTGCGTCGAGCAGGTGCGTCGCGCACGTGTGACGCAGCGCGTGCGGGTGGAGATCGGAGCGTCCGGCGCCGAGCGCGCCGTAGCGGCGGACGACGTTCTGGATCTGGCGCACCGTCAGCTTCGTGCCGCGCGCGCCGATGAGGAGCGCGCTCTCGACCTCGCCCGTCCCCCGCGCGACGAGGACCGGCCGCACTTCGAGCCACGCGTCGAGGGCGGTCGCGCACGGCGCGCCGAAGGGGACGATGCGCTCCTTGCGTCCTTTGCCCATCACGCGCACGCGCTGCGCGCTGCGATCGACCTCGCCGAGCTTCAGGCCACCGAGCTCGGACACCCGGAGGCCGCCGCCGTAGAGCAGCTCGAGGATGAGCTGGTCGCGGAGCTTGAGCGCCGCCTCGTGCTGCGGATCCTCGCCGGGCGCCGTGACGACGCGGAACGCTTCGTCGACGGTGAGGAAGCGAGGGAGCGGGCGCACGACCTTCGGCGTCCGGAGGCGCACCATCGGGCTCGCGTCCACGACGCCGCGTCGCATGAGGAAGCGATAGAACGAGCGGAGCGTGGCGAGCTTTCGCGCGACGGTCGCGTTCCCGTTGTCGTTCTCGGCGAGGGAAGCGAGGAACGCCCGGAGCGCGACGTGCGTGAGGCGCGCCGCGTCGGCGGAGAGGCGTTTCTCGAGGACGAAGGCTCGGAGCTCACGGAGAGTGCGTCCGTAGGTCTCGCGCGTGCGCACCGGGCTGCGCTTCTCGTGCTCGAGGTGGACGAGGTACTGGTCGATCTGCGCGAGCAGCGGATCTCCCTCCTGGTCTCGTCGCTCACCGTCCATCGGGCGATCGTGCGGGACGAGGGCGGGGCAGGGCGAGGTTTTGGTGTTTGGCCCGGGCGCTTGACACGGGCGCTCCGCGGTTCTCAGGCTTGCCCTCTTTTTCGTGAAGGACGCCGCATGTCGGACGAAAGCAGGATCCGCTCGACCACCATCGTCGCCGTTCGCCGAGGCGACCGCTGCGCGATGGCTGGGGATGGCCAGGTCTCGATGGGGCAGACGGTCATGAAGTCCTCCGCCCGCAAGGTCCGCCGCATCGCGGGCGGGCGGGTGATCACGGGGTTCGCTGGGGCGACGGCCGACGCGTTCACCCTGCTCGAGCGCTTCGAAGGCAAGCTCGAGGAGCACAAGCTCAACCTCACGCGCGCTGCCGTGGAGCTCGCGAAGGACTGGCGGACCGACCGCTTTCTCCGCCGGCTCGAGGCCATGCTCGTGGTGATGGACTCGACGACCACGCTGCTCATCTCCGGCACCGGCGACGTGATCGAGCCTGACCGGACTGGCGAGGCTGGTAGCGTGCTCGCCATCGGCTCGGGTGGGACCTATGCGCTCGCGTCGGCGCGCGCGCTCCTGCGCCACACGTCCTTGCCGGCCGTGGACATCGCGCGCGAATCGATCCGCATCGCGGGCGAGATCTGCGTCTACACGAACGGCGAGATCGTCGTGGAAGAGATCGTGCCGACGAGCACGGGAGACGCGCCATGAGCACCCGCCGCGACTTCACACCCCGCGAGGTGGTCTCCGAGCTCGATCGCTACATCGTCGGGCAGAACAAGGCGAAGAAGGCCGTCGCGGTCGCGCTGCGCAACCGCTGGCGCCGTCAGCAGGTGCCCCCCGATCTGCGGGACGAGATCGCGCCGAAGAACATCCTGATGATCGGCCCGACGGGCGTCGGCAAGACCGAGATCGCGCGCCGCCTCGCGAAGCTCGCGAACGCGCCGTTCGTGAAGGTGGAGGCCTCGAAGTTCACGGAGGTCGGCTACGTCGGGCGCGACGTGGAGTCGATGGTGCGCGACCTCGTCGAGGCTGCGCTCAAGCTCGTGCGCGCGGAGGAGACGGAGAACGTCCGAGTGCGCGCGAAGGAAGCGGCCGAGGATCGGCTCGTGACGCTTCTGCTCGCGAAGGGCGCACCGGCGCAGCAGACGCCCGCCATCCGCGGCAACTTCGGCCCGTTTCTCGTCACGCCTCCGCCCGGCGGAGCGCCGCCGGTGCCGCGTGACGAGACGAAGGCCGCCGAGATCCGGCAGAAGCTTCGCGCGGGCACGCTCGACGACGAGCCCATCGAGATCGACGTGGCGGGCGATGCGCCTCCGCTGATGCAGATCTTCGGAGGCGGCGGCGGTCAGGGCATGGAGGAGATGGAGTCGAACCTGCGCGACATGCTCTCGCACCTCCCGGGGATGAAGGGGAAGACGAAGCGCCGGCACGTGAGCGTGAAGGAGGCTCGGCCGATCCTCGAGGCCGACGAGGCGAGCAAGCTCGTCGATCCGGATCGCGTGAAGTCGGAGGCCATCCGTCGCACCGAGGAGAGCGGGATCATCTTCCTCGACGAGATCGACAAGGTCGCCGGCCGGCAGGGCGCGGGGTCCGGCCCCGACGTCTCACGCGAGGGCGTGCAGCGCGATCTGCTGCCCATCGTCGAGGGCAGCACCGTCAGCACGAAGTACGGACAGGTGCGGACCGATCACGTGCTCTTCATCGCGGCCGGCGCGTTCCACGTCGCGAAGGTCTCGGACCTCATCCCCGAGCTCCAGGGGCGCTTTCCGATCCGCGTGGAGCTCGACTCGCTCGAGAAGGCCGACTTCGTTCGCATCCTCACGGAGCCGAAGAACGCGCTGACGCGACAGTACGAGGCGCTGATGCTGACCGAGGGCGTGAAGCTCTCGTTCACGCCGGACGCCGTGGAAGCGCTCGCAGAGTTCGCGACCGAAGCGAACCGGCGCGCGGAGAACATCGGCGCGCGGCGGCTTCACACCATCCTGGAGGCGCTGCTCGAAGACCTCTCGTTCCGCGCACCCGAGATGGGCGACACGACGGTCGTCATCGACGGCAAGCGCGTGGAGGAGACGCTCTCGCCGATCCTCGCGAGCGACGACCTCTCGAAGTTCATCCTCTAGCTCGGGTCAGTCGACGAGCTCGAGGCGGCCGAAGGTCCGCGCGACGCTCTCGTCGTTCGCATCGACGACGGTCCCGACGATCCCGAATGCATCCCCGCGCCGGTAGGCCCGCAGGGAGACGCGCGCGGCGTCGCCGGCGAAGTAGGGCTTCCGGAACGCGATGTCGAACCAGCGACAGAAGCCCTTCTTCGTGTCTCCGAGCGCGGCCGCGCGGCGCAGCGCGGCTTCCTCGAGCAAGAGCGGGTAGACGAGCGAGTTCACGTGCTGGTTCGAGTCCGTGTGGCCCAGGCCGAAGAGCGTCACGTTCGGATCGGGCGAGCTTGCCGGCTCCAGCCAGCGAGCGCCCTCGGGAAGCTCGAGGAGCGCCTCCGGCGGGGACCACGCTCGTTCCTCACCGGGGACGAGCGTGTCCGGGAGCGCATCCACGTGCCGTCGTTCCGGCGCTCCGAAGGGACGCGTCAGCACGTGCTCGGCGAGGACCGTACCCAGGGCGAGCATCGGGTCTGCCTCGGTGGGCGTGGGCCCGTGCGTGCGACCTCGCCGGCCTTGCACGAACACCCACATGTCCGCGCGAAAGCGGACCTTGCTGCGCGCGTCGGTCGTCTTCACGAACGAGAACGCCCCGTCGCAGGCGACGGGAAGCTGCACGCCGATCGGACCGCCGTGGCTCTCGACCGTGACCCTGCTGAGGATCGGGACGATGCCTTCCTTGGCGAAGAGCGGCGCCGCAGCGTGCGTGCGGATCACGTCGCGGAAGAGCGCCGGGCCGATGCCGTGCGTCATCGCTCGGCAGCCGAGCCGGCCGTCTTGCGAGACGTCTTCGTAGCGGAGCGCGAGGTCGCCGCGGCCGCGCTGGGACGGGGGAACTTCCGGCGGGGGGCGCACGAGGCTCATGGGCCTCGACGATAGCAGCGGCGAGAGCGAGCGCGCCCTCAGAAGCTCGACCCTGGCTCCTTCAGGAACGCGGCCTCCTCGTCCGTCGACGCGCGTCCGAGGAAGGCGTTCCGATGCGGGAACCTGCCGAAGCGCTCGATGATCGCCAGATGGCGGCCGGCGTAGTCCACCGCGCTGCGAAGCTGGTCCAGGGTCGCCTCGGGCGCGCCTCCGGCGACGGCGTCGGCGAGCAGCGCCTGATAGGCGAGGACCCCGCGTCGCTGCACGGCGGCGCTCTCCGCGTGCATCGTCGGGAGCAGCGCCACGTAGCGCTCCTCGAAGCCCAGCTCGCGGTCTCGACCGCTCTCCCGGAGCGCCTCCGAGATCGAGAGCGCCTGCGCGTCGCTCGCGAACGCTGCCGCCGTGCCGCGGTGAACGTTCCGCGGCATCTGGTCGAGCAGCACGAGGAGCGCGAGCGCTCCCTGCGCCGACTCCGCCCAGGCGCTCAGCTCTCCCCGCCGAGCCGCATCGATCCGCGGTCCGAAGCGATCCCGGATCGACGCGTCGAGGGCCGTGTCCCCTCCGAACCAGCGCGACCGCCGTGCCTTCGAGTCACCCTCGAACCAGAAATCCAGGACCTCCAGCGCTCGCGTGTCCATCGGCTTCACTCTCCTCGCGGGACGAGACGTGCGATGGCCACACCCCTCACGAGCGCGCCGGCGCTCTCGGTCTCGCTCTCTTCGATCCGTACCAGGCTCAGCTCGATCGCGCCGTCCGCGGTCTTCACGCGCACGGCTTCTTCCACGAAGAACGCCTCGCCCGGCTCGAGCGCGGCCGGTGCATCGTCGCGCCGGACGGCCTCGAGGATCGAGACGAGCGTGTCGCCGAGGAGCGCGACAGCGCCCGGGTGCGGTGAGGCCGCCCGGATCAGCCGCAGCACGCGCTCCGTGGTCGCGCGCCAGTCGACGGCCAGCTCGTCCTCGGTCGGCGGCTCGGCGGCCGTCGCGTGCGTCTCGTCCTGCGTCGTGCCCTCGAGCGCCTCGCCGCCGGCGAGCCGCACCGCACAGCGCACGAGGAGCGTGAGCGAGGGTCGATCCAGACGGCGCGCCAGCTGCCACGCGCTCTCGTTCTCTCGGATCGCGAGCGGGATGGCCTCGACGATCGCTCCGGTGTCGTACTCGGCATCGAGCCTGTGAAGGGTCACGCCCGTCTCGCGGTCGCCCGACAGGACGGCGTGAAAGTACGGGTCTCCGCCGCGGTGCCGCGGAAGGAGCGAGGGGTGGACCCCGAAGGCGCCGCGCGGCGCGACGCGGAGGACTCGCTCGGGGATGCGACGCGGCCAGAACCACGAGAGGATCACGTTCGGCCGAGCGCTCTCGATCATGCGCGCCACAGCGTCGTCCTCGAGGACTGGCTTTCCGAGCAAGAGCCCACGCTGCGGCGCCCGCCGAACGCGTCTGGCGCCGATCGCGTCCGGGTGGCCGAGGGAGGTCACGACGGGGGAAAACCCGGCGCGCGCCAGCACGACCGCGCCGAGCGGGAGTCCGAAGTAGGCGATTCTCATGGGGGGCAGGGCGCGGGCGCGAAGGGCAGGAAATGGTATACCCCGCCGCTTCGCGCGGTCGGCCGGTTCGTGACGAACCTGTCTCTGTCGAGCGACACGGTCGAGGGAGATGCGCGGCGTGGAGACGAGAACGTGACCGAGGGCCGGCGTTGCATTCGTGTCGTTGCGGCGATCGTCGAGCGCGACGGTAGGTATCTCATCACCCAGCGTCGCTCGAACGCGATCCTCCCGCTGCTCTGGGAGTTCCCCGGCGGCAAGGTCGAGCCGGGCGAGACAGACGTCGAGGCGCTGGTCCGCGAGATGAACGAGCGCCTCTCGGTGCTCGTCGAGGTCGGCGAGCTCGTCTCCGCTCAGCCGCACGCGTACGAGCTCTACACCGTCGAGCTCCACGTCTACGCGTGCCGGATCATCGGCGGCGAGCCCGTCGAGCGCGCCGTCCACGCGTTCCGCTGGGTGACCTCCGCGGAGTTCGACGCCTATCCGTTCACACCCGCAGACGAGGCCTCGATGAGCAGGCTCCTTGGAGTGATCGATGCGTGACACGGTCCTGATGCTCTCCGTGATCGCGAGCCTCCTCGGGTGCGGCACCGACACGCCGCCCCTTCGCGCCTCGCTGCCGGACGAGGCCCCGAGCGAGGTCCAGCCGAGCGAAGCGCCGCCAGAGGCCAGCGGACCGCAGCCTTCGGCCGTGCTCCCGGACGGATCGAGGCAGTTCGGCGGCGCGCTCACCGATCTCGCTCCGACCGACCTCGCCGCGATCAGCGCGAGCCCGACGACGTTCGACGGCCAGACCGTTCGGACCGAAGGGACGATCGAGCGCGTCTGCCAGCGCATGGGCTGCTGGATGGAGCTCCGCGCCGAAGGAGCCGATCCGATCCGCGTCCCGATGGCGGGGCACTCGTTCTTCCTGCCGCGCGACGTGGCAGGCCATCCCGCGACGATCGAGGGGCGCGTCCAGGTCACGCCGCTCTCGCCCGAGCGTCGAGCTCACCTCGAGTCGGAAGGCGCGGTCGCGACGGCCGGCGATCTGTCGATCGAGGCGACCAGCGTCGTGGTTCGCTAGTACGCCGCGATGGAGGGCGTGCCCGACAAGTGTCCGACGTGCAGCACGAAGCTCAAGGTGGGTGCGCTGCGATGTCCGGGCTGCGGGCGCGTCTTCGGGGAGGACAACCGCTGTCCACACTGCCACGCGATCGCGGCGGTGAAGCCGCGCGGTGAGGGCTTCGTCTGCATGGCGTGCGGCAAGCCGCGCGAGCACCTCCCGCTGACGACCGTGCTCGGAGACGACGATGCGCGCGCGTCCCTCGTGCCCACCGGAGCGCCGGTCGCGAAGGCGGCCACGAGCGGCCTTCGCCTCTTCGGCGTGATCGGGATCAGCGGAGGCGTCCTCGGCGCGGCGCTGGCGACGTTGGTCTTCGGAACGACGCCGGTCGGGATCGCCATCGCCATCGCCGTCGCGCTCGCGGGCGCCGTCGTCGGCGCGTCGGCGCTACGTCGGGCGGCCGGGCGAGACGAAGCGCAGACCGGTCGCGAGCGCCGCGCGGCCGAGCTCCGGATCACCGCGCTCGCGGAGAAGCACGGCGGAGATCTGACGGCCACGACGGTCGCCCAGGCGTTCCGCATCACGACCGAAGAGGCCGACGCCGCGCTGACGCGCCTCGCGGACGGCACGCGCGTCACAGTCGAGATCGACGAGAACGTCGGCGTCATCCACTACGTCTTCCACGAGGTGCAGCACGCGCTTCCGAAGACGCGCGTCGCCACCGAGGAGATCGAGGACGAGAGCGCGGCGTCCGAGTCAGAGGCGAGCGCGCCGGAGAAGAAAGCCCGCCGGCTCTAAGCCAGTCTCGGTCTGACTCCGACTCTTCGCGGAGCCAGTCGCCACGCGCTCGGCACCAGTCCCCGCACGAGCGCCATGACGCCCCGACCGCTCGGGACCGCGCTGGTCGCGGGCCGAGAATCGTGCGGGTGGACCGCGAAAGGGCGGTCGTGAGAGCCTTCTGTGCGGAGGGGATCATGATCGCGAGCAGAGCAGAGCAGAGCAGAGCAGAGCAGAGCAGAGCAGAGCAGAGCAGAGCAGAGCAGAGCAGAGCAGAGCAGAATCCGATAGCTGGCCGAAGGTGTCGGCGTGGGGATTCCGTCTTCTGATGACGCTCGCCACTGCCTGCGGACCCGTGGTCGACGACGGCGGACCGCAGCAGGTCTCGATCATGGCGGTCGCGGCGACCGAGACCGCGCCGGAGATCCGTGAGCCGGCCAGCGAGACTTGGGCAACCTTCGTCTCGGCGAGCGTCGCGGCGCCTGCGGCCATCGTCGTCGGATACAACGACCTCACGAATGTGGTGGGCATCGCCCGTTCCACAGGTGGCCCGTTCACCCAGTGCATCGCGCAGAATTGCGGTCCGGGAGGAGGCCCGATTCCGCCCGCTCGTGGACAGGCGACGCAGGTGCTCGACAATGTAACTGTCGGGCTATATGCGGGAGATCCGGCGATTGCCGGCATGGTCGCGCCGGCCGGAACGGCCGGAAACGGCGTGGTCGTCGCGACGAACGTCGCCATCTCCGCTGGCGGGCACGGCGCCAGGGACATGCTCCTCGCGATCACCTCGTTCGACGGCGGGCAGACGTTCGTTCGGTCCGACCAGGTGACCGCGGGACGACCGCATGCGACGGTCCAGGCGGCTTGCCGGACCAACAGGCCATCGCGTTCGACCCGCGTGGGCCGAGCTCCACGTTTTGGATCGGTTGGCGGCAGATCCCGGGAAACGGGCAAACGTTCTTCTGCGTCCGCGGGATCACGGTGAACGTCACGACCCACCGGGTGTCCTTCAGCGGTCCGTCGCAGGTGGTGCCCACTGAGCAACCGCTGGAGCGAGGTGCGGGCGGCCTGTTACTACAAGCGCGCGCCGGACGCGTTTCGGTCGTCTACACGAACGATGACGCCACCGCGGGGTTCACTCTGGCGAATTGCCCTCTCTGGGGGATCACGTGGCTGTCCGTCGACGGCCGATTCGACAGTCATGGGGTCGCGACCTGGTCCCCTGCCACCATCATCCACATGACGAGCAGCTATGATGCGTGCTTCGGCGGCAACCAGCTCACGGGCGAATTGCGGAGCTTCGGATTCGGCAGCGATCGGCTCGGTCCACAGTGGGTCGCGATCCACGATGTACGCGGCAGTATTCGCGTCTTCTCGAGGCCGCGCGAGGACACGGGCTGGACCGAAGAGCATCGTTTCTTCTCGTCCGAAAGCGTCGGCATGCCCGCGCTGGCCGTCGACCTGGACGGCAACGTAGCCGTATCGTTCTATAAAGGCGTCGGCCCGAACGAGGGGCGCGTCGAGCGTGTGGTTGCTCTCCGCGAAGCGGTGACTGGTGCGTGGACGCTGCCGGTCTCGCTGTCGCCGGCTACGGTCGGCGTCCCGCCTGCCGAGGCTAGGGGGCGCGGGTGGGGCGACTATCAGGGCATCACGCTCGTCGACCGGCAGCAGCTGACCACCACGCGGTCGTTCTTCGTAGTCTGGAGTGACACCGACCCAGTCTTCTTGGATTCTACCGTGCTCGGCTCCTCGGTGGGGCTCGCGCCATGAGGCGGGTCCGCTGGACTGCTGTCGCGCTTCTGGCGGGCATCGCCATCCTCGACGGTTGCGCCTGCGCAGCAAGCCACACCTCGGACGGCAGCATCGATTTCGACGCAGATATCGGGCCAGATACCGCGGTGTGTCGCGCCACCGCGCCGCCCTGCACGACTGACGAAGTCTGCGCGCAGTACGCGCAGTACGTCGCACCCCCCGGCACCTTCGCAGTGAGTGTCTGCGGTGGAGTTCGGGAGTGCCAGCGCGGTGCAACGGATTGCTACATCCCCGCGTTCGGGGACCGACGATGTCTGTGCGCTCCCGGACTTGGCTGCAGCGGTGGTGAAGTGTGCGTTAGCGACACGCCCGGCGGCCCGACCCGATGCGAGCAAGCATGCGAAGGACGGTGAGGGTCGCCGTGCTCGTGGCAGCCAGCCTGCTCCTGCTCCACGGGTGCTATCGCAGCCACCAGCGAGCCACGTTCATCGACGCAGGTTCGACCATCGACTCGGGCGCCGTCTTCGATGAGCCGGATACGAACCCACCCCCGCTCGAGGTAGGTCCGACGTGCACGGCACGCGACACGGCGTGGCGGGGCGGCTGTACGCCCGAGATCGAGGCAGAGTGTCAGCGCATTGCTGCTGACTGGGCGAGGGGCCGATACGCGCACACCCGCTGCATCACGGGCGACATCGGCGGCGGCAACTTGTCGTCGACCTGCGCGATCGGCAACGCATGTGACGCCAGAGGATGCGGCTGCTCATTCACCCGCGGCTGTGGATTCGGCGATGTCTGCGTGAGCGACACCCCTGACGGCCTGACCCGATGCGTCCCTCGATGCACGGGCCGGTAGCATGGCCCGCCCGCGCCACGCCCGAGGCCCCGGCAGGGCCCCCCGAGTCTCGGCGGGCGCCAGGCCCGAGGCCTCGGCGGACCCCCGAGTCTGGGCGTGCGCCACGCCCGCGGCCTCGGCAAGACCCCCGAGTCTCGGCGTGCGCCACGCCCGCGGCCCCGGCAGGACCCCCGAGTCTCGGCGCGCGCCACGCCCGCGGCCCCGGCAGGACCCCCGAGTCTCGGCGCGCGCTACGCGTCCGGCGCCGGCGGGACCTCAGGCCATCACGTCGGAGCTCGGCTCACCGTCGGGCGCGCGCACCGCGTGGCTCAAGGCGATGACCTCCACCAGCACCGCGCGATAGATCTCGTCGAAGGCCTCGAGGTCGGGCTTCTCCCCGGCCTGGTCGAGCGCCTGGTCGAGGTGGTGCTGCACGAAGTGGAGCACGGTCGGCTGCGTCATCGCGACGACGTCGTCGGACTCCATCATCTCGGCGGGGTCGCCGCGCCGGAGCTCCTCGTCGGCCTCGAGCGTGCCGCGCGCGAGCGCGAGCCCGGTCGCATCCACCTCGCCGAGGCGCGTGGGAAACGCTTCGCGGAACGCCATGTAGACCGTCACGATCAGGAAGTACCCCAGCGACTGAGCGAGGTCGTCCTGGCGGCTCGCGACCTGATCGGAGAGCCACGGCGCGAGGACGGGCTGACGCCGGTCCATCTCGCGGTACGCGCCGTCGAGCGACTCCTGGAGCCGCTCGCCTTCCTCGCCGAGCGTCTCCTCGACGGCGCCGACCGCGACGTCGTCGACCACGGCCCAGTTGGGCACGGGTCGGAGCGCGGCCTTCTTCACGAAGAGCATGTGAAAGGAGCATAGCGGGAACGGGCCGTGAGCGAGAGGCGAGAAGCGCGGCGCGAGCCGCCTGGAGAATCTCCTACCGCTCCCGCTCGAGCCGGCTGAGCGCTTCGACGTACTTCGTCGGGCTGCCGCTCCTGAGCGCGAGGATCGCTGCCACGCGCTCGAGCCGCCGTTCGGCCTGATCGGCGCGGGCGAGCGCCTCGCGGGCAGAAGTCACGCGGCCGCGCTCCGAGAGGATGCCGAGCGCGCACGAGACGCAGGCGGAGAGAGAAACGCCGCCCGCCGTGAAGAGCGCCGCGATCCCGGGGCCGTCTCCGCCGAACGCCACGGACACGATGCCGAGCGCGCCGAGGGCGAGGCCCGCCGCGAGCGCGATGACCCCGCCGGCCACGGCGAGGTTCCGCGCAGCGCCAGGCCGGAGCCCACGCACTGCGAACGTGCGCCAGTAGTCGGCCTCTCGATCGATCCGAACGGCGAGGTCGTCGATCGGATCCTTTCCGCGGATCTTGGGGAGCGTCGCCTGCTGGGCCTGCGCGTCCCAGCGTCGCTCCTCTTCGCCGAGGCGTCGCTCCGCTTCGCGAAGGCTGCCGCGCGCGCCCGTGATCGCCGCGTTCGCGACGCTTCGGCCGCGCGTGACGATCGCGTCTCTCACCCGCGAGGTCGTCGTGAGGTCGCTCGCCTCGCTCGCTTCGACCTCACCGCTCACTTCGGCGTCGTCCTCCGGCTTCGTCTCGAGGCTGGCCGGAGCGGGGTCTGTGACGGCTGTCTCGGTGCTCGACATCGCGCGATGATAGCTCGGGCTTTGGTGTTACCGTGGGGCGGCATGCAGATCCGGGGCATCACGAAGGCGGACTTCGACGTCATCGCCGGAGTCCTCGACCGCTGGTGGGGCGGCCCGTCGCGCGAGTTCGCGCATCCGATCTTCTTCTACGAGCTCGGCAAAGAGGCGCTCGTGGCCGAGGAGGATGGTGAGCTCATCGGGTTCCTCCTCGGGTTCCACGCCGAGCCGTACCCCGGGGACGCGAGCCAGGAGCTCGTCGCGTACGTGCACCTCGTCGGGATCCACCCCGACCGTCGACTGCACGGCGTGGGGAAGCGTCTCTACGAAGTGTTCACCTCTCGCGCCGAGGCAGCGGGCGCGCGCCACATGAAGGCCATCACGAACGTCGGAAACGAGGGCTCGGTCGACTTTCACCGTGCGCTCGGCTTCCGCGTCGTCTCGGACCCCGACTATGCCGGCCCGGGCCGCGGGCGGATCGTCTTCACGAAGGCGCTGGCTCCGCCGAACTGATGGATCTTTCTCCGTGCTGGCGGGAGCCGCTCCGGACGCGCTAGCATCGCGGCGTCTGCGCAGCCCCGGCTCTCGAGGCGAGGCACGCGGAGGGAGAGGACCAGAACACCGATGAGCTACTCGGGCGCGCAGACGGCTCGGACCGCACGCGAGAACCTCGGACGCGCGCTCGCCGCGCTCCAGGAAGACACCAACATTCCGCCGGACGTCCTGGCCGTGGCGCAGAACATCGCGCAGGCGGTCGGCGCGCTCTTCGACGCGGAGCGAGCGCCGGGAGAGCCCGAGGGCAAGGCCGCCGTGAAGCGCGCGCTCGGGGTGGTGGGCCAGACGCTCGCGCTGCTCCAGGACGTTCGCGGTCAGCACCGCGGCATCCAGATGGCGACGGAGTCGATCGCACAGTCGATGTCGGTCCTCTATCCGCTCACGTCGCAGCCCTCGATGCGGCCGCCCTCGCCGAGCGCGCCGATCATGGGTCAGCCCTCGCCGATGTCGGCGCAGTTCGGGCAGCAGCCCGCGTACAATCCGCCGCCGCAGCAGCAGGCGTACGCTCCTCCGCCGCAGGCCTACCAGCCGCCGCAGGCCGCCTACCAGCCGCCGCAGGCCGCCCACCAGCCGCCGCAGGCCGCCTACCCGCCGCCGCAGCAGCAGGCGCCCGCCCAAGCGCCCGCACAGCCTGCGTACGCGCCTGCGGCCGCCGCGCCCCAGCCGCAGTTCAACGCGCCGAACCCCGCACCGGTCGCGTTCGCAGCCACCGCGGTCGCGCCGAGCGTCGCGCCTGCTGCGCCCGCGCGGGTGCCGTCGCACTTCCCGCCGCCCGGATACCGAGGCGCCGCCGCCGATCGCAAGGACACCGAGGTCAACATCGGGGCGACGACCGAGTCGAACTTCTTCGTCGGCTTCTCCGGTGAGATCTCCGAGGGCGGCGTCTTCTGCGCGACCTACGCGATCTTCCCGAGAGGCACTGCAGTGCGTCTGCTCGTGACGCTCCCTGGAAACTTCGAGAAGCACGTCAACGGGTTCGTTCGCTTCGTGCGCGACCCGATGGATCTCACCGCCGACAGCGAGCCCGGCATGGGCATCCAGTTCGAGGGTCTCGATCCCGAGGCGCGTGAGCTCATCCTGCGCTTCATCCGCAAGCGGCCGCCGATGTTCTACGACGAGTAGGCCGACGCGTGGAGCGCGCGCGGCGACGGGAGCTGAAGCACGCGGGCGTGCTCGCCGCGCGCAAGGCGCGTGTGGATCTCGCGGTGACCATCGCGCAGCTCGAGAGCGACGAAGCCGCCGGCGACGACGGCAAGGCGCTCGCGTCTCGGCTCTCGTTCGCGGTCGGCGCCCTCTTCGGTGCGGAGGTCGGCGAGCCCGAAGGCGTTCGCGACCGCCTGCGCGAGGCGAGCGGCGTACTGTCCGGCGTGCTCGCGCACCTCTCGTCGCCCGACAGTCCGCGCGCGCTCGACGACGCCGGAGCATCGATCGCGAAGTGCCTGGCGGTGCTCTATCCCGCGCGCGCCGGGCTCGAGCGCGAGCTCGACGCAGCGTCTTCCTCTTCGAGCCCGGTGGTCGAGCTACCGGCGCGCGAGGCGAGATCGGGACTGACGGACATCGACGCGGAGAGCTCTCCGGACAGCGCCGCGGAGCCTCGCCGCAAGCGCAACACTGCGCGCGGCGTCGCGCCCAGCGCGTCGGCGGTCGGCCTCGCCAACGATCCGGCGGCGTCGTCGCCCACGGTGAGCGTTCCTCCTGCCGCCGCTGCTCCCGTCTCGACGGAGGGCGGCAGGTCCGAGGCGCCCGGCGCGCGCCGCATCCCGCCGACGCGTGAGCACATGCTCGGCACGCCCGACGAAGGAGAAACTGTCGTCTCGAAGCGCACGCTGATCCGTGGTGGGGCAGACGAGGCTCCTCCGGCAGAGGCCGAGACGCGCATCTCGCGTCCGCCTGCGGCGCTGCTGCGCGAAGCCACCTCCGAGGACGCCGAGACCCGCGTCCGGCGCCCGGAGTTCACGCGCCCCCGCGCCCGCGAGGAACGAGAGGGCCAGACGAGCAAGCCGACGCGTGCATTGGACCGTCCGCCCACGTCGGGGCCGCCGCGAGCACGCCGCCGCGCGCTCGAGCTCGTGCCCGATGCCGACGAAGGGCTCGTCGAACGCACCAGCGGCTCGCCGATGATGGACGGCTCCAACCGACGGACCGATGAGCGCGTCGCGCTGACCGCCGACATCGGGATGCACAGCGCGACCCAGTTCTTCACGGGGCTCGGTGGGGACGTCTCGCACGGCGGCCTCTTCGTCGCGACCTGGTCTCCGCTGGCGCTCGGCACGGAGGTGACCGTCTCCTTCGTCCTGCCCGGAGGGCATCAGGTCACCGCGTCCGGCCGCGTTGCGTGGCTGAAGGAGCCTCGCGACGCGGACTCCGACGAGACGCCGGGCATGGGGATCGGCTTCACCGCGCTCACCGGCGACGACCGGCGCGCGATCGATCGCTTCCTCCAGGCGCGGCCTGCGCTCTTCCACGACGCGTGAGGCGTCAGTCGGGCCCGGGCGTGTCGCTCGGCGGACGAAGCGCGAAGCGCAGCCCGCCGAGCGCGGCGACCGCGACCGCGAGGCTCGCTGCGACCAGGAAGCCCGGCACGTGGGTCGTCTCCGGCAGGTTGAAGCCCTCGATCGGCCATATCTCGTCGGGGAGGAGCACGGGCAGCGCGTTGAAGCCTGCGTGGAGCGCGATCGCGGGGAGCACGGAGCCCGCGCGCACGCGCACGACGCCGAGCAGGATGCCCATGACGGATGCGTACACCGCCGCTTGCGCATCGAGGTGAAAGAGCCCGAAGAGGACGCCCGTCAGGACGATCGCGATGCGGGTACCGTAGCGCGCCGCGAGCGCAGGCAGCAGCAGCCCGCGGAACAGGAGCTCTTCGGTGAGGGGCGCGACGAGCACGAACGCGAACGGGACGGTGATCGCGCGGATGGGCGAGTCGATGCGCGTCGTCTCGCGCACGAGCGCCTCGACGCTGTCGTCGTGCGCGAAGGCCGGAAGGACCTCGCCGAGGAGCGTCGTGAGCTCCACCAGCGGCAGCTGGAGCGCGAGCCCGACGAGGAACGAGAGCAGGATCGCGACGCGCGACGTCGGCAGGAGCGAGAGCTGCGCGCGCACGTCGCCGCCCTCGCTCGCGAGCCGCACGCCGAAGGCGATGGCAGCCGAGAGCGCGGCGAGCTGGGCTGCCCCGAGCGCCAGCGGGTCGGTGGTGACGCGGTGGACGGCCGCCGCATACGAGTCGTCGCGGACCAGCATCGCGATCGCGACGAAGAGCAGCACGCCCGCGATGAGGAGCACGCGCGCAAGGACGAGGATCCCGAGCGTGGGGAAGATCCCGAGGCTCGCCGGCGCGCGGGGCTCTCGCGCTCTCTGGCTCATCGAGACGGCGCTCTCACTGATCGCGGAGCAGCCGCTTCCAGTCCGTCGGAAGATCGAGGTAGCCCTCGCCGTGGAGGTAGTCGTAGAGCGCGTCGTTGATGACCGTGCACACCTCCACGTGGATGTGCGGGTCGGCGACGAACTTCAGCGTCGCCTCTCGAAAGCCCTCCTCGGCCTGCGACGCGCGTTGCGTGATCGGGTCCTGCACGGCGAGCACGAGGTGCTCGAGGAACTTGCGATCGAACGTCTCCCGGAACTGGTGAAAGCGATCGGCCGTGATCTTGTAGCCCATGTCGGTGCCGACACCGATGCGCGACTCTTTCACCACCTCCCACGCGAACTCTCCGAGCTCGGCCGGAAACACCTCGTGGAGAAACTTGCCGAGCACTTCCTTGTAGATCGCGAGGAGGCGCTCGAGCTCCGGCGTCGTCTTGCTCAGAAAGTCGTTCGTGAGCGCCTTGAGGAAGCCGTCGAGCTGCTCGTGCGCGCGCGCGCGCACCTCCGGCTGGCTCACGGGCAGGGCGTCGAGCTCGTTCGAGATGGCCTGTTCGTGTCGCTTGATGGCGAAGTAGAGCGCCTGCTCGGGCCAGGTCGCCGCCGGGATCTCGTGCGCGTCGTTCGCGAGCCGCGCGTAGAGCTCGGAGTTGAAGAAGAGCTGCGTGATCCGCCGCTGCACTTCCTCGATCTTCTTCGCGAGGAACTTCGAGCGCGCCTGGGCCGCCGCCGAAGGCACGAAGAGCTTCTCCAGCGTGCTACGGAGCGCGTGGATGAGCTCGATCTCGACCTCTTGCGTCGGACGCGTGGCCTTCTGGGCCTCCATCACCTGGCCCATCGCTCGCAGCTCCGCGACGACCTGCGCAGTGATCGCGTCGAGCTCCGCGTTCGTGGCGAGATCCGCGTTGTAGTACTTCACGCGCGCGCGGAGCTGCTCGTCGCGGAGGCGTGCTGCGCCGTGCGCCGCGAGGAGGAGCTGCTGCGTGTTGGTGACCCGGCTCGACGGTGGCGCCGGCGCCACTGCCGCGGCTGGCGCCACGGGCCGGCGCGGAGGCGGAGGCGGAGGCTTCGGCATCCCCGGGATGGAGCGCTTCGTCGGCGGTGGTGGCGGGGCCTTCCTGTCCATCGGGCCCGATGGTGCCCGGGTGGCTCGCTCGCGAAAAGGGGGAAGCGCGCTCCCGGCGCGCGAGGCACGATCGCGGTCGATGACGTTCGCCGGCTTCTCGAGGGCGTTCCGCTGGAACGATGGCGTCGACACGGAGCGCTACGCCGCGGTGGAGGTCCGCGCGGACGGGCTCTTCTTCTACGAGTGGTCCCACCTCCATGGCGCCGGGCGCACGGGCGAGCAGCTGCAGCCGTTCTCCGACTTCCGCGCGCGTGGGCCCGCGGTTCCGGTGCCGGCTTCGGTGCGCGTCGCGCTCGAGGAGATCGTCCGCGCGCTCGAGCCGGACTGATGCCGTCGCCGTCGGCGCGCACGCACACCGTGCATCTCCCGAGCGGGCTTCGCGTCCGCGTTCGAGCCGTCGGGAAGGCGAGCACGCCGCACGCCGAGCGCGGGCGGCAGCGGGCGCTCTGGGACGACACCCGGGCCCTCCTCCAGAGCGGCGGGCTCTCGGTCGAGGACGCCGCGACGCGCGCGCGCCTGGACGACGCTGCGATCGACGGGCTGTCCCTGTCCGACTTCCACGTGCTCCGCGACTTCGCGATCCGCAGCGGGCTCGTCGAGAGCGAGCCGGAGGACTTCCCGTGCGACAACTGCGACGCGCCCCTCACGTTCGACGGTGCGAGCCTCTCGGTCGACGATCTCGACGATCGCTATCGCGGCGAGACGGAGAGCCAGGAGCTCTCGGTCGGTCTACCCCAGCCGATCGAGACGTCTCGAGGCGTGATCTCTCGCGTGCAGATGAAGGCGGTGACGCTTCGTGAGGCGATGCCGCTCCTGAGAGAGCTCGCGCGCGATCGGCCCTTTCGGATCACGCCCGCGCTCGTTCGCGCGATGGGCATCGTGCGCCTCGAGGGCAAAGCGAAGCTCGACGAGCCGCGCGCCGTCGCGCGTGCGCTCGACGACGCGAGCGACGAGAGCTGGAGCGCCGTCGAGGCTGGGTTCCTCACGCTCGCCTATCCGGCGCGCGCCGTCTCCACGCTCCACTGTCCGAGCTGCGACACCGTCCACGAGCTGGAGGTGCCCTGGCCGCGCGAGCTCGAGCCCTCGCAGTATCAGCCTCGCCGCGAGGCGTCGGCGGCGTTCCCGACCGCCGAGGCGTTCGAGGACCACGTCGAGCGCGTGGCGGGCCCGGTCTTCGAGCGGATGGGCGTCACGAACATGACCCTCCGCGTGGAGCCCGGCGTGCCCGACGTGGACGGCGGCGGCGTGCCGATGCTCGGCTCCTACGGTCCGGAGACGGCCGACGACGGGCGCACCGAATTCGTCGTCACCCTCTACTTCAGGACGTTCGAGCGCTCCTTTCGGGAGGACCCCCGCTTCGACTGGCAGCACGAGGTCGAGGAGACGCTCGAGCACGAGGTGCAGCACCACCTGTACTACCTCGACGGACACGATCCGATGGACGAGGCCGAGCGGAAGGAGACCGAAGGGGATGCGATCCGCCGCGCAGGTGGGCGAGATCGCCTCGAGAAGCTCGAGCGAGCTGCGCTGGCGCGCGATGCGTGGGCGATCGTGCGCACGCTGGGGCCTCTCCTCCTGGTGGTCGCGCTGGGCGCCGCTCTATTCCTGCGCTGCTCGTAAAGGACACCTTTGACGTAACGGCCGCGCTTCCCTACGCTCATGTACATGGCGGCTGCGAACGGCGCGGAGTGGGCGCTCGAAGAGCTCGGCGTTCGCCGGGTCAGCCTCCCTGTCGCCGACATCGATGCGTCCGCGGTCCTGGCCGCTGCAGCCGAGACGCTCGGGGCCGACGTCCGCGCGCTCGCCCGGCTGCTCGCGGCCGCCTCCGAGATGGGGCGCGCCCGCGAGCCCGAGGCCGGTCTGGTCGCGTTTCGCGAGGGAGCCGACCGCGTGGTGGTGCTCTCCAATGCGGCGATGCGATCGGAAGGGCTTCTCTGGGCTGGAGTCGCGCACGAGCTCGGGAACGCGCTCACCACGATCGGCGGCTGGGCGAGCGTCGCCGCGAGCACGCTCGATGAGGCTGCGTCGCGCAAGGCGATCGCGATGGTCGCGGAGAGCGCACGCGAGGCCATGGACGTCGCGCCGCTCCTGCTCGAGGGCGGCGGAGACGGCGACAGCTCGGAGGCCGCGCGCGTCGTATCCGACGTCACCGAGCGCTTCGCGCCGGTCGCCGCGGCGCGAGGGGTCACGCTCTCGCTCGGCCGCGTCGATCCCGGCCCGGTCACGGCATCACGGGCGGCGGTGGCCGCCATCACCGCGAACCTCGTCAAGAACGCCATCGAGGCGTGCCATGAAGGAGGTCGCGTCGAGATCGGCGTCCGAGGCACGGCGCGCGTGCTCGAGATCGTGGTCGACGACGACGGCCGAGGAATGCCCGAGTCGGCGCGGCGCGCGCTCTCCGATGCCGGCTCGACGCCGCGTGAGGGCAGCGCGCGCGGTCGCGGGCTCGGTCTCTCGATCGTCCATGCGCTCGTGGAGCGCGTCGGTGGCAAGGCTCGCGCGACGAGCGCTGCGGGAGCCGGGTCTTCGGTCCGCGTCCAGCTGCCGCGCGCGAAGGCGGTCAAGCAGAGCTCGGGCGTGCGACAGCGCGCCGGCGTGCGCCGCGTTCTCGTCGTCGAGGACCACGCGGCGATCGCGGAGCTTCTCGAGACGGCCATCGAGGCGCGCGGTGCTGCGACGTTTCACACGCGCGATCCTGCCGCAGGGCTCCGCGCGGCGCGTTCCGAGCCTTTCGATCTCGCGCTCGTGGACCTCGACCTCGGCACCACGAGGGGTGAGGGGCTCATCGAGGCTCTCGCGCGCGAGAAGCTGGCGCGTCGCGTCGTGGTCATGAGCGGCGCGCCGAGCGTCGAGGTCCGAGCCGCGCACGGCGTGCTCCGGAAGCCTTTCGATCTCACGGATCTCGACGAGCACTTCGAGCTGGCCGCCGGTGTCCGCCGCGCCCCCAGCCATAGTGCTCGCGGAGTGGTCCGCGGATGGTAGTGCTCGTCGCGAGCACGTACGGTAGCGGTCTGCGCAGCGAGCCGCAGCCAAAGTGCTCGCGGAGCGGTC
>JBBSAT010000018.1:0-49654 GCA_038252025.1 Polyangiales bacterium
CGATCGCATCGGTCGCCATGGCGCCGTGGAACACGCGTGCGACGACCCCGCCGACGACCAGCATCATCAGCGCCGCCCAGATCGCGCTCTCGCTGACGACGCGGACGAGAGCCCCCCGATCGATGGCGTGGTGCCCCTTGCGCAGCTGGCGGCCCGCGACGAACAGCCCCACGGCCACGGCGATGGTGATGGCGGCGTACGCGAACACGCTGCGGTCGAGGACTCGCAGCATCGTAACCGTCACCAGGTCCGCGCCGTTGCGCAGGTCCACGAACAGGATGCCGAGGTGATAGACGAGGAAGACCGGGATCGTGAGGACGACGCCCGTGAGCGGGTCGTAGGGCGTGATGAGCGTCGTCCACGCGCGTCTGGCTGCGGAGGACGGTACGGCTCGGGCTCTGGGCTTGGGCTCGGGCATCGAAGGTCTGAACGCTGGAGAGAGCGGCGGAGTTCCAACCACGATGGTAGCCTCCGCGCCGCATGAAGTACCGCGTCAGCATCGAAGGTCGAGAACGCGAGGTGGATGTGACCATGACGCCGTCGGGCGGCATCCTCGCCACGCTCGACGGCCGCGCCGTGGACGTGGACGCCCGCGTGCTCGGGAGGGCCGTCAGCCTCCGGCTCGGCGACCGGGTCTTCGACGTCGCTTCGGCCGGAACGGAGGACCTCCAGGTCGCTTCCGGCGCCGCGCGTGGAGTGGGCTCCATCGCGAACGAGCGAGCGGCGAAGAAGCGGGCCGGCGCGGCCGGGACCGCCGGGAAAGAGCTCCGAGCACCCATGCCCGGTCGCGTGGTCCGGATCCTGGCCAAGAAGGGCGACGTGGTGACCCCCGGGCAGCCCCTCCTCGTCATCGAGGCGATGAAGATGGAGAACGAGCTTCGTGCCAGCGGCGCCGCCACGATCGCCGAGATCCACGTCGCTGAGGGCGCGAGCGTCGAGGGCCGGGCCGTCCTCGTGACCTTTGCCTGAGGCCAGCCGAAGCTTCCTCTTCGACGTGTCGCTCGTGTTACCGTCGCGCGGCATGACGGACGACGATCGCGAGAGTCGCAACAGCGACCTCCCGGCGGATCTGAAGGAGGAACGCGAGACGTTCGTCCGGCAGTTCCTTCGTCGCGGCTTCGAGGTGACCGAGGAAGTGCTGGCGGAGAGCCGCGCCCTGCGGCAGCAGCTCGGCGCCGCGCGCGAGGAGAACGCGATTCTCCGCTCGCACCTCGCCTCCAGCGACGCGATCCGCGATCTCGTCCGCAAGATCGACATCCTCGAAGGCGAGCGCCGGGAGCTTCTCACCCGCGGTGCCGAGCTCGCGGACTCGTCCAAGAAGAGCGAGGAGCGCACCAACGAAGTCGAGCAGGAGCTCCACGACCTCGCGAACCTCTACATCGCGTCCAGCCACCTGCACGCGACGCTGAGCGTTCGGGGCGTCGTGCGTCACATGCGCGAGCTTCTCCAGCAGCTGCTCGGCGCCGAGCGCTACGCGGTCTACCTGCTCCGCGAGAACGACATCGCGACCGTGCTCGTGCACGAAGGGCTCGACGAGGCCCCACCCGTCGTCGTCGGCGAGGGCGCCATCGGCACTGCCATCGCGACGGGTAAGTCGCGCATCGTCGAAGGGTCGCCGCAGCCCGCCGGGACGCTCGACTCGCCGCTCGCCGTGGTCCCGTTGCGCGTGCGAGAGCGCGTGCTCGGCGCGATCGTCGTGGTCTCCGTCTTCGAGCAGAAGGAGCGGTGGGCCGCAGTCGACCACGAGCTTCTCGACCTGATGGGCGCTCAGGCCGGCATCGCGCTCGTCTCCGCGCGTCTCTTCGCGAACGTCAGTGACGCCCGCGGGCTGCTGGTCGACCTCGACTCGCTGCTCGGTGGGAGCACCGCATCGGTCTCTGCCAAGTCGATCCCTCCGGCTCCCCCGAGCTCGACGCCTTCGTCGAGCCCTCCTTCATCCGCGGCTTCCGCGGCTCCCGTGAGAGGTGATGATGTCTGACTTCTCCTGTCTCGTCGTCGAGGACTCCCCGATGATGCGGCAGCTCCTCGTCTTCGCGCTCGCGCGCATCAAGCGCGTCGTGGTGACCGAAGCCGAAGACGGCGTGGACGCGCTGCGAAAGCTCGCGAGCAACCGTTTCGACCTGATCATGACCGACATCAACATGCCCATCATGGACGGGCTGAAGCTGGTCCGTCGCATCCGGTCGGATGCCAACCACGCGCAGACTCCGATCATCATCATCACGACCGAAGGGTCGACCGAGGATCGGCAGCGCGCGATGGCGCTCGGTGCGAACGCGTACATCACCAAGCCGATCCAGGCGCCTCAGGTGATCCAGAAGGTCAAAGAGCTGCTCAAGCTTCCGTGACGGCGATCAAGATCTGCGGGATCACGCGGATCGAGGACGCGGAGCTGTGCGCCGCCCTCGGCGTGGAGCGGATCGGGCTGAACTTCTGGGCGGGGAGCCCGAGGCGATGCTCGCTCGACGCCGCGCGCGCGATCGTCGATCGGGTGGGTACGCGCATCGAGGTCGTCGCGGTCACGGTCGATGCCAGCCCGAGCGAGCTCGAGGCGATCGCGAGCGTCGGCGCCCATGCGCTGCAGCTCCACGGCGACGAGCCCGACGAGGCGTTCACCGGCGCCCCACTCCGCGCCTACAAGGCGGTGCGCCTCGCGGGAGAGACGAGCGCCCTCCGCGCCCTCCGTGCGCCCGGCGACGAAGTGCTCGTCGACGCGTTCGTCCCGGGCGTGCCTGGCGGCTCGGGCGCGGCGATCGACCTCGAGCTCGCGGCGCGCGTCGTCCGCGCGAGACGGACCTGGGTGGCGGGCGGCCTCACGCCCGAGAGCGTCGCCCATGTCGTCGTGACGCTGGCGCCCTACGGCGTCGACGTGGCGAGCGGCGTCGAGCGAGCGGCGGGGATCAAGGACGGAGCGCGCGTGCGAGCGTTCGTGAACGCCGCACGCGCAGCGCGCTGACCGCGAGACCGAGGCAAGCGAGAAGCGTCGAGAGCGCCGCGCCGCTGCGCTCGTGTCCATGCTGCCCCGGCGCGACCGCGCTGCATCCGCCTGCATGCTGGACGGGCGCCACGCAGTAGCCGCCGCTTCCGTCTTCGGTGCGCACGCACCGCAGGCCCGCTCCACAGTCGTTCGCGGCGTCGCAGACGTCCGTGCAGACGCCGAGCGCGCACGTCGCGCTCGCGCAGTCTGCGTCGGCCATGCAGTGCTCGCCGGACAGCGCGAGCATCGGCACGCAGATGTTCGCGCCGCCGACCGGAACGCAATCGAAGCCGATGGGGCACTCGACCGACGTGCAGTCGAGCGGCGAGCACCATGCGCGAGCGCCCTGCCGTGCGCAGGTCCCCGCGAAGCAGTCGCTGACCTCGGCGCACTCGCCTCCGGGCGGCTGGGAACGGTCGAGCACGCAATTCCCGAGCTGGCAGACGAAGCCCGCCCCGCACGCATCGCCCACGCAGGGCGTCGCGCACTCGCCGATGCCCGACCGCTGCACGCAGAGGCCCGACCGACAGTCGGCCGCCGTGCCGCACTCCTCGCCGAGACCGTGCAGGAGGCGAAGGATCGCCTGTGGAACACACGCGCCGCACTCTCCTGGGCCGCGGGAGCACGACTCGCCCGAGGCGCAGAGGCCTTCGTCACCGCGGCAGAGCGGCAGGCAGCGCTGACGTCCGTCGCCGGGGTCGAGACAGTTGCCGCTCTCGCACTCCGCGTCGTTCGCGCACTCGAGCCCGACGCCCAGCGTGCCAGGAGCCCCCGGGATGCAGCGTCCATCACAGCCGGCGCTCACCACGCAGTGAAGCCCCGTCGCGCAGCCGTCGAGCGGTCGCGTCGAGTCACAGATCTGCGTACAGATACGGCCCGCCGCGGTGTCGTCGCAGAGCCCGCCGACGCACTGGCTCGAGTCGTCGCAGGCATCGCCCAGCGGAAAACACCCTTCGTCCACCACGCCGTCGCAGCTGTTGTCGACCCCGTCGCAGACCTCGACGTCTGCGATGCAGAGATCGCCCGCCGCTTCGAGGACGCTGTCGATCCAGTCGAGCTGCCAGTAGATCGCGTTGTAGGCGCCGGGCGCCGTGCCGCAGACCGGCTCGCTCATCCCATCCGGGCTGTAGATGAAGGAGGCGACGCCGTAGACGTGTCCGTTCGGACCGACGAGCGGACCGCCCGAGTCACCGGGGCACACCGCCGGCTCGACGAACACGAGCCCACCCTGAACCCGCTCCACGCGCTTCATCGTTCGGTACTTCGTGCTGCTCCCGCCGGACGGCGTCTGTCCGAACCCGATCGCAGTGATGAGCCCGCCCGCGAGCCCGCTGGGCGGATCTCGGTCGATCACGAGCGGCGTCTCGGAGGCGGCGCCCGTGCCGGTCATCGCGCCGCGGAGGACGAGCAAGCCCAGGTCTTCGGCGCGGCCGTTGCTGACGTCGCCGACGCTGCCCGGGATGATGTGGACCGACTCGACGTAGTACCGACCGAGGAAGCTGCGGCGGTCGCGCCCGACGAAGATCGTGAACCAGCGAGCCGGCGCCGGCGCGTCGTCCGCACCGACGACGCAGTGCCTGGCGGTGAGCACGACGTGTGGCGAGATGAGCGACGCGCTGCACGACGCGCCGTCGGATCGGAAGAGGAAGTAGACCGCCGGATCGTCGTTATCGAGAGTGCCGTCGACGATCGGTGCGATGGCCGGCTCGATGCCCGCAGCGGGCGCGCACGAAGCGAGCGCGCTTCCGCCGAGAGCGCAGGTGGCGAGCGCGAGAGCCAACCGCAGAAGCGAGCGTGAGCGCATCGACTACCTCTTCTGCCGACGTGCGGCTCGGACGAACACCCAGGCCGCGAAGACGAGCGAGCCGAGCAGGGCCGTCGACCCGCCGCGCGAGCCCTGGGCGACCGAGCAGCCGCCGGCCGGCCTTGGCGCGGGTGCGACACAGTACGCCGCCGCGCCGTCCGACGTCCGGCGACACTCGAAGCCCCAGGCGCACGGCGCATCCACGCTGCACGTCCGCGAGCACACGTGACGCCCGTCGGCGCCCGGCAAGCAGACGCCCGTCACACACTCGTCGTTCGTCGTGCAGTCGGCGCCGACGAGGGAGTGCACGGGCGCGCAGACGAACTGACCGCCCGCCGGGACGCAGTCGAATTGATCCGGGCACATCGCTCCGCCGGCGCTCGTCCCGCAGAACTGCGAGCACCACGCAGCCGCTCCGAGGCTCACGCAGAACGAGTCGCTCCGGCAGTCGTCCGCCGTCGGAAGGCAGTTGTCGCCGACGCCGCCGCGGTCGCCCGCGAAGCACTGCGTGCCGCGACAGTGATAGCCGTGCCCGCAGGCGGAGTCGGTTCCGTCACACGCGCGCGTGCAGTAGGTGCGCGCGCCGTCGGTGACGCACTGCCCTGACGCACACTCACCGTCGGCGCCACAGGGCTCGCCGAAGTTGTGCAGCACGCTCGCGACGATCGCCGAGGGGACGCATCCGCCGCACTCGCCCGGGCTCGCGACGCAGGCCTCGTCGGCCAGACACTCTCCACCGTCGCCGCGGCACGGGGAGAGGCAGCGCCGCATTCCGTCTCCGGGATCCACGCAGAGGAAAGACGCGCAGTCCGAGTTCTGGTCGCAGGCCGCGTCGTCCGAGCGATCGTGCGCGCCCGCGACCGGAACGCAGAAGCCCTCGCACGGGCCGCTACGGCCGACGTGCGTCGCGGCGCAGTAGAGCCCGTCCTCGCAGCCGAACGTCGGGCGACGCGCATCACACGGCAGCGTGCACACGCGGCCCGCGAGCGTGTCGCGGCACATGCCGCCGACGCAGTCGAAGTCGTCCATGCAGCCGCCGCCGAGCGGCGTGCACGTCTCGTCGACGAGGCCGTTGCAGTCGTTGTCGAGTCCGTCGCAGACCTCGAGGCCGTCGTTCACGCAGCCGCCCCCTTCCATGATCGCGGCGTCGATGAGCTCCAAGAACGTGTCGAACGCCTGGTAGGCGCCGTAGCCGCTGCCGCACGCGCCGCTGCCGAACGAGACGACACCTGCGACCTGGTTGTCGGCAGTGATCATCGGACCGCCCGAGTCGCCCTGGCACGTGATGGCGCCGACGTAGATGAGCGAGCCTTCCACACCGAGGACTCGGCCCGTCGTCGTGTACTTGGTCCCCGCGCCGCCGGACGGAATCTGCCCGAAGCCGGTCGCGGTGTAGCTCTGACCGATGAGCGCGCGCGGCGACTCACGCCGGATCGGGATCGGCGCGACATCGGTCACGCCCACCGTCAGCACGAGCACTCCGATGTCGGAGCCGACGAGCGCACCGCTGAGGCCGGTGCTGCCGCCCTCGCTCCAGACGCCGGGCGTCGTGTAGACGGACTGCACGCGGAGGATGCGGCCGCTGCCCGCCACGTCTCCGATGCCCACTGCGAAAGCCGAGGCCGGGCTCGGCCCGCTCGCGTCGGGAGGCTGGACGCAGTGCTTCGCCGTCAGCACGACGCGCGTGTCGATCAGCGTGCCGCTGCACAGCCCGCCTTCGGCGGAGTTGTAGATCCAGACCACCGCGGCATCGCCACCGCGCGTGCCACCGACGATCGGCGCTTCGACCACGTCGGTAGACGACTGAGCGGCGCATCCTGCGAGCGCCGCGAGCATCAGCGTCCGAACTACAAAAGACGATCGACTCTTCGTGGTCATGAAGCTCCCAAGAGGCCGCCCTAGCGGCGTCGCGCCGCGCACTGCAAGGCCCGGACCGAGCGGTTTCCGACGCGCGAACGTCGTTCGCACCGCCGTCGTCAGGATCCGTCAACCGCCGAACGTGCTGGGGGGAATCCGCGTCAGCGATTGCACGGGACGTGTGATCTCTCACGCGGTCCGCTTCGTCTATCATCGCGCCCGCCGATGTTCACGAACGCGGAAGACTGGCTGAGCCTGACGTCGGCGGTGGTGTTCCTGACCATCGCGGTGACGGCCGCCGTGCGCAGCCGGCAGTCTCCGCTCGCGCCGCCGCTCTCGCGCATGACCGCGGCGCTGTTCGCGTACGAGACCTGCGAGGTCCTCAAGCACGTCACGGGTCGCGAGGAGCTTCACTATCTCGAGTGCGGCGCGGCCGCCCTCGTCGCGCCGACGACCGTCGCGCTCGTCGTGCAGTTCCTCGGAGAGTGGCGACGGCTACGCCCGCTGATCGTCCTCGGAGCGACGTACTTCGTCGGCATCTTCCTGGTGTGCGTTGGAGCCATCTTCGTTCCGGCGCTCCGCAGCTTTCCCGGCGAAGCGCCGTGGGCGGTCGCCATGCTGGCGGGGCTCGCCCCCGAGATCGTCATCGTCGGCGTCCGGCTCGCGAGGCACGCACGCGCCGCCGACGCCGAGGAGCGCGCGAGGACGCAGCTGCTCGTGCTCGCGCTGCTCATCGGCGTCGGAGCGGTCTCGAGCGACCTGGTGTCGATCGCGGGAGCGAGCGCGCCTCGCGTGGCGGCGTTCGGTCTCGTCGCGAGCGCGATCCTCCTCGCCTTCCTCGCGCTGCGGCTCTCGTTTCTCGAGGGTGTGACGGGCCTCCTCGCCGCGAACGCGCTCGCGATCGCGTGCCTGGTGATCCTGCTGAACCTTCTCGCGTTCTCGTTCCTCGGCACGAGCTCGCTGCTGGTGATCGTCGCGTCGCTGGCGATCACCGTCGCCGCGATCGCGACGCTCCGCCCGATGCTGGCGACGCTCTCCGAGGCCCGCGCCCGCGCGCGCTATCTCGTCACGCTCGGACGCTTCTCCGCCCAGATGGCGCACGACCTCAAGAACCCGCTCGCCGCCATCCGCGGCGCAGCGCAGTTCCTCGCCGAGGAAAAGGCGCGCGGCGGCTCGCTCGATGACCACGTCCCGTTCCTCGAGCTCATCCTCGAGCAGTCGGACCGTCTCGCGCGCGTGGTCTCCGAGTATCAGCGCATCGGACGGGCCGAGGTCGTGCGCGCGCCCGTCGACCTCGTTGCGCTCGCCGAGGAGGTCGCGAGCGCGCAGCGCGCCGCCGCGAGCGATCAACGCATCGTCGTCGACGTCGACGGCGCGGTCGGCGAGGTCGCGCTCGATCGAGATCTGCTCGCAGGCGCGCTCGAGAACCTCGTGAAGAACGCTCGTGAGGCGGGCGCAAGGAGCATCGAGATCGGCGCGCGGCGTGACGGGAAGCGCGTGCGCATCTACGTGAAGGACGATGGCCCCGGAATGGACGTTCGCACGCGCGAGCGAGCCTTCGACGAGTTCTACACGACCAAGGCGACCGGGAGCGGGCTCGGCCTCGCGTTCGTGTCGCGCGTGGCCGAAGCACACGGCGGGAACGCGCGGATCGAAGGCGAGAAGGGCATCGGGACGACCGTCGAGCTGAGCGTTCCCGCGTGAAGCTCACTCCACCGGGATCGCGTCCGACGTCGGCGAGATCTGACCGAGCCCGTCGACCCACGCGATGCGCGCCGTGAGCGTTCCGCTCCGCGGCGGCGACTGCCAGCCCCGCGGCACCTGAGCGCAGTTCGCGGCCTCGGCGAACACGATCATCTCGGTCTGCCCCACGATGGCGCGCGCCCATCCGGACGGCGCCGCGTCGGTGTTCCAGCTGATGATCGCGGCGACGACGCCCTGCGGAACGGGAAACGCCAGATCTGCATGGACCTCGACGCGGCGTGCGTGCGAGGACGAGAGGCCGGTCGCCGCGACGCGTCGCATCACGCGGACCGAGGGGCGCACCGGGACACCGGGCATCGCGCCACGGCCCACGGTCACGGAGCGGTCTGGGCCGAGCCCGTGCAAGGTCCAGGCACCGAGGGCGGGGCGAGACGGCATGGAGAGGCGAAACAACCCGGGCGCGATCGACCCCGCGACGAGCGAGAGCGTGGTCCGGCGCCGGACGACCGACACGTCGGGGGCGGCCATCGTGCCGGACGAAGCGGACGAGTCGGCTTCGACCGCGACCACGAACGCACCCCCGTCACGTGGGATCGGCGTGCTCATGGGCGTGAGGGTTCGCGTCACGGTCCCAGACGGGGGGCACGGCGCCGGTAGGAGCGCCTGTTCAGCTTCTGCCTGTGGACCGAGGAGGCCCGAGGCGAGAGCTGCGACAGCGAAGAGAGCGAGCCAGTTCCTCCGAGACATCCTCGTCAGCGTCGCCGCAGGCTGCCCCGTACGCAAGCCATACCCTCGAAACCTGGTAGGTTTCAGCCTGGCGATGTTCTCCCATCTCGCACGGATCGGTGACAAGGCGCTCGTCGGGCGCATGCTCCTCGGCGGGTTCCAGAGCCGTCTGATCCCGACCAGCGTCGGTGACGTGCACGCCCTGACAGCTGCGGGCGGAGGCTCCCTTCCGCCGCTGGTCGTCCTGCACGGCTTCGCCGCGGCGTCGCACTACTACTCGGGTGTGCTCTCCCGGATGCGCCCCCTGGTCACAGAGGTCATCGCGCCCGACATGCCCGGGCACGGCCACAGCGAGGGAAACGCGGAGACGCTCGAGTGGAGCACGCTGGAGCAGGGCCTGCTCGAGGCGCTCGATCGCCTGATCCACGAGCCCGCGATCATCTTCGGGAACTCCATGGGAGGCGCCGCCGCGATCCGCTACGCGGCGCAGCGGCCCAAGAAGGTGCGCGGGCTGTTCCTCGTCGCCCCCGGCGGCGCGGCGATGGACGACGCGACCTTTCGCTCGTTCCTGTCTCGCTTCGCGCTGGAGGATCACGCCTCCGCGCTGGACTTCGTCGACAGGCTCTTCGAGGACCCGCAGCGCTACCGACACGTCGTCGCCTGGGGAACGCGTCATCAGTTCGCCCGCCCGGCGATGCGCGCGCTCATCCGGCGTGGTCTCGGCGCGAACCTCCTCGAGCCGTCCGAGCTCCACGGGCTCCGCATGCCGGTGCACGTCGTGTGGGGAGGCGCGGACAGGATCCTCTTGCCAGCGCACCTGGCGTTCTTCCGCGAGCACCTCCCAGCGCACGCGACGCTCGAGATCGTCAAGCGCTTCGGCCACACCCCGCACATGGACCAGCCCGAGGCGCTGCACACGATGCTCGTCGCGTTCGCGCGCGAGGCAGCCTCGGGAAGAGCCGTTCCCGAGCGAGGCTCGATCCCGCCGGCGGCTCCCTGAATCGGCCAATTGGCCGGTTTTCCAGGCACGCCCTCGCTTGACACCCCCCAAGGCGCCCCATAAAAAGGCGCGCCTCGAATGGCCGGGTACCCCTCCACGTTGGTCGATGCGCTCGACCGACTTCCCAGCGGGGAAGCTCGGGGGTTTCGCTTCGTCACGACTGATCGTGAGGAGCGATACTTCCCCTACGAGGCCATGCGCGCCGAAGCGCACCGTCGCGCAGCGTTCCTCGCCGCAGCTGGCCTCCGGAAGGGCGACACCGTCGCTCTGGTGTGCCCCGAGAACCACGAGTTCGTCCTGACGTTCCTCGGCGCTTCGGTCGGTGGCTTCGTGCCCGTCCCGATCTTCCCGGGGGCAACGTTCAAGGTCTCCGATCACTATCTCGAGACGCTGACTCACATCATCGCAGCAGCGCGCTCGCGTGTCGTCGTCTGCGTCGAGAAGAACCTGGAGGTCGTCGAGAAGCTGAAGGATCGCGTCCCCGGTCTGACGGTCCTCGTCGCCGATCGCGACTTCGCCGGCCAGGCGCCGCCCTTCTCACCGCCGATCGTCACGCCCGACGACCTCTGCTTTCTGCAGTTCACCTCCGGCAGCACGTCGCGTCCGAAGGGCGTGATGATCAAGCACGGCAACCTCGTGGCGAACACGACGGCGTTCCTCGGCCCCGCCGGCCTGAACCGCACGCCGGACGATGTCGGCGTCTCCTGGCTGCCGCTCTTTCACGACATGGGGCTCATCGGGTTCGTGCTCGGCACGCTCATCGTGGACCTCCCCGTCGTGCTGATGCCCACGCCCACGTTCGCGCGCGCGCCGCGCCTCTGGCTCGAGCTCATCACGAAGTACCGCGGCACCATCACGTACGCGCCGAACTTCGCCTACCAGCTCATCACCAAGCGAGTGAACGAGAAGGACCTCTCGACCCTCGACCTCTCGAGCCTGCGCGTCGCGGGCTGTGGCGCGGAGCCGATCCGCGCGCGCACGCTCCTCGACTTCGCGGCGAAGTTCAAGAGCGCAGGCTTCGACGCGAAGGCGCTCCTTCCCAGCTACGGCATGGCCGAGAGCTGCCTCGCCATCACGTTTCACCGGCTCGGCACGGACCTCGCGATCGATCGCATCGACCCGGCCGAGCTGAAGAAGGGCCGCGCAGCGCCTTCCACGGCGCCCGACGCGCTCGAGCTCGTCGGGTGCGGCGTGCCCTTCCCCGGACACGAGATCGCGATCGTGGACGCGGACGGAGCCAAGGTCGGCGAGCGCGTCGTCGGCGAGATCCTCAGCCGCGGCCCGAGCGTGAACGACGGCTACTACTTGAACCCGGAGGCGACGAGCGAGTCGTTCCGGGATGGATGGCTCTACTCGGGCGATCTCGGCTACGTCGCGAACGGCGACCTGTACATCTGCGGCCGGAAGAAAGACCTCATCATCGTCAACGGCGCCAACCACTACCCGCAGGACATCGAGTGGGTGGTCGGCGACGTCGAGGGCGTGCGCCGCGGCAACGTCGTCGCGTTCTCGGTGATGAAGGATGGAACCGAGCAGCTCGTGGTCGCGGCCGAGGGCAACTCGGGCGACGCGGCGCGTCTACGCGAAGAGATCACGAAGATCGTCTCGGAGACGTTCGGCCTCGCGCCGAGCAGCGTCGCGATCTGTCCGGTCGGCGCGCTGCCGAAGACGTCGAGCGGCAAGGCGCAGCGGCAGAAGACGAAGACCTTGTGGGAGAGCGCCGAGCTCGAGATCCACGCTTAGCCAGGAAGAGCCTCTAGCCAAGTGGCTAGAGACCCGCATCTCGCGGTCCGCACGGACCGCGGGCGAATCCAATCACCGAGAGAGAACGAGATGACCCGCCCCGATCTGATCAAGATCTTCCAGAAGATGGCCAGCGAGATCGCCGAGAAGGACTTCTCGAGCGTGAGCGAGGAAGCGACGATCGCGTCTCTCGGCATCGACTCGCTCGGTATGCTCGAGCTCGTCGGCGAGATGGAGCGTCAGCTCAGCGTGCAGATCCCCGACGAGCAGCTCGTCGGGATCCAGTCCGTGAAGCAGCTCCTCGACCTCGTCGAGAAGCGCGCGGCTCTCAAGAAGTGACGAGAGGGAGGTCCGCATGTCCAACGACGACCTGAGAGAGAAGCTGCGCGCGATCATCGCCGAGGTCAGCGAGGTCGACGACATCCCGGACGAGACGCCGTTCAAGGATCTCGGGATCGACTCGATGATGGCGATCGAGATCGTCGCGGAGGTCGAGCGGACGTACAAGATGTCGATCCCGGAAGACGACCTGAAGCGCCTCACGCACTTCTCGGCCGTCTACGAGCTCGTCCGAGAGAAGCTCGCCGCTTCGGCCTGACTGCCCGCCTTGGCCCGCTTCAAGCTGTCTCCGGCGCCCGCCACGGTCGCGCGCCACACGCTGCGCGTCGGATACGTCGACACGGATCGCGCGGGCGTCGTTCACCACTCGCGCTACCTCGCGTACCTCGAGGCGGCGCGCATCGAGATGCTCCGAGCGAACGGGCTCGACTACCGCGCGTTCGAGCTCGAGACCGGACTCGGGCTCCCGATCGTCGAGATCCACATGGCCTACCGAGCAGCCGCTCGCTTCGACGACGTGCTCGAGATCGAGACCTGGGTGTCCGCGATGAGCCGCGCGAAGATCGTGTTCGACGCGAGGATCGTCCGCGCCGGGGCGCTGCTCCAAGAGTCGAGCATCGTCGTCGCGTGCGTGAAGATGGACGAGGCACGCCCGGTGAGCATTCCCGACCGAGTCGCGAGCGCATGCGCGCCGCGCTGATCGCGCCCGTCGTCGCGGGTCTCCTCTTCGGATGCGAGTGCGGCGCGCCTCCGCGCACCACGATCCCTTCGCTCTCCGCGCACCGCTTTCGCACTCCCCCAACGCTCGACGGCGAGCTCGACGAGTGGGCCGCGGCGGCGAGCACGGAGGCTTTCGTCGACACGATGACGGGCGCGCCCAGCGAGCCCCGCGCGCACGCTCGCTTCGGGTGGGACGACGCGTTCCTCTACGTCGCCTTCGACGTCGACGACCCATTCCTCCGCTCGACGTTCGAGGCTCACGACGATCACACCTGGGAGCAGGACTGCGCCGAGCTGATGATCGATCCGGACGGCGACGGTCTCGGGTACGTCGAGCTGCAGGTCGCCCCCACCGAGGTCACGTTCGACAGCTGGTTCGACTCGCGCCGGCAGCCCCAACCCTTCGGGCACATCGAATGGTCGAGCGGCATCGAAGCCCGGGTGCGCGCCGACGGCGTCGTCAACGACGAGTCCGACGACGACGGCTACGTGGTCGAAGCGCGCATCCCGTGGAGCGCGTTCGCCGTCGGACCGCACCCGACGACCGGGCCTCCAGACGTCGGCGACACGTACCGCATCGCGCTCTACGTGCTCGATGCGCGTCGCGAGGGGCAGTACGGCGTCGGATGGTCCGCACCGCTCGTCGGCGACTTCCACGTCCCGGACCGCTTCGGGCGCGTGACCTTCATCGACTGAGCGTCATCGACCGAGCGGAGAGCGGGCGCGACGACGCGCGATCGTCACGGCCCCCAGCGCGACGAGCCAACCCATCGCCGCGCTCGACGGCCCGCGCGAGGACGTGACCCGACACGAGCACGAGCCGCTTTCGGCCGGGGCGCCGCCCGCGTCGCTGCCTCCCGCTCCGCCATCGGCGCCTGCATCGTCCGATGATGCATCCAGGTCGGCGCTCGCGTCGCCTCGCGGGCCGGCGTCGTGCGCGATCGGCATCGGCACGACCGAGAGCCGGATTCCCCAGTCTCCGTTGATCGCCACGCCCCCCGGGAGCGCCTCGTTCCACGCCCAGCCGTAGCCGCCGGCGTAGATGAAGTCGCGCTCGGGCCCGACGCGCCCGTCGTCATCGCGGACGGGAAAGCCCGTCGGCGCTTCCAGCGCCCCCATGCAGATCGAGTTGTGGAGACCGTTGCTACCGAGGCCGACCGCGACCCGCAGGTAGGAATTGCCGTCCGGGACCACGACGGGGTCGCCTGCGTCATCGACGATGTCGAACGCGTTGAGCATGAGGTTGAACCCTGCTGCCCCGGCCGTGGTCGGAACGCTCAGGGTCACCGGCACGTCATCGGCGCCGTAGACCAGCGTCTCGCCGGCCCAAGCCTCGCCGATCGCGGGGAAGGCACGCGGGTCACCCGAGGGCACGGTCGCGCCCGCCCAGATCTCGACGTGCACGAGGGCACTCCCGCCCGTCGCGCGCCCCGTGCACGTGCTCCCGTCCGCCGAGACGTCCGCGTCACCGAGCGCCAGCGAGACCGACCGGAGCGTGAGCGGAAAATCGGCCGCCGTGAGCCCTCCCGCACCGACATCGCGGAAGATCACGCCATACGCCTCCATCGCGCAGAACCCGCACGTCAGCGCGACCGGCGTGGTCTCGCTCATCGTGTCCTGCGCGAGCGTGCGCTGCGCGAGGACACGTGACGCGGGGCCGAGAGCGAGGAGCGAGAGCAGGAAGGCGGCGATTCGCATTCCCGAAGCATAGGCCAGTCGGCCCGAAACAGGCGCACGACGACGACTCAGTTGATGGCGACGACGCCGCCCCTGATCGACACCATCCCGTCCGCGGATAGCTGAGCGGTCGACGTACCCGAGATCGTGGCGCCGCTCGCGTCGAAGCGCGCGGTGCTGTCGCCACCGTCGATCGTCACCGTTGGCGCGTGAATGACGACGCTGTTCGACGTCAACGTGATGCTCGATGCGCCGACCTCCAGGCGGATCTCGGACTGCGCGCGTAGGACCGCGACTCCACCTTCCATCTCGAGACGAACGTCGGGGGCCTTGAGCTGCGCGCGTACGCTCGACTCGATGTAGACGGAGTCCTCGAGAAGGATGGTCTCTCCCCCCTGAACGACCTTGAAGTGCTCATCCACCGTCACGTTGTACTGGCCACCCACCGTCGTGTTCTTGTTCGCACCCTCGACGTGCAGATTGTCGAAGTGCTGGATCGTCACCTCGCGCCCGCCGTCGAACGTCTCCGTGTCCTTCTTTCCGACGTAGACGTCGCGCAGCCCGGCGACGCTGAGGCTCTCGTTCTCCTGAACCGTCTCGGTGTGGTTCTTCTCCATCGTGACGGTCCGGTCTTTTCGGACCGTGATGTCTTCGGTCATCTCCACGAGCGCCACGCGCTGGCCGACGACCTTCAGATTCTGGTCGCCCCCGACCGTCTCGCTCTGGTCCGCGCGGACCTGGTTCGTCTGGTTCCGGCCGACGTGGGTGGTGTGGTCGTGGAGGATCTGCTCGTCGAGATCCTTCTCGGCGTGCACGAAGATCTGCTCGCTGCCCGCCGCGTCCTCGAAGCGCAGCTCGTTGAAGTGCTCGGCACCGTCGCTCGATTGAGGGGAGCTCTTCGACTTCAACGTGCTCTTCGTCCAGTCCGCGCTCTCGGTGTACGGAGGAGGGTTGTCCGCGTTGTAGAGGCAACCGCTCACGATCGGCCGATCTGGATCGCCATCGAGGAACGAGATCGCCACCTCCATCCCTACCCGCGGCAGGAACAGCGCTCCGAATCCTGCACCAGCCCACGGCTGGAGAACCCGCACGAAGCACGAGCTCCGCTCGTCGAGGGTGCCCCGCCGATCCCAGCGCATCTGCACGCGCACTCGACGATGCAAGTCCGAGTGGATCTCCTGACCGTCTGCCCCGACGACCACCGCCGAGAGGAGCCCGTGGATGCGGGGCTTCGGCGTCGTGCGTCGTGATCGAAAGGGCACGCCCTTCGGGATGCAGACGAACGAACACTCGTAGCTCACCTCGTCGTCTCCGTAGGCACGCCCACCCAGCATGTCCGTCAGCTGCGCTGCATGCCCGCGGTGCTCCACCGACACGAGGAGCAGATCAGCGTCGAGCTCTCGAATCGGATGGTCCTCGAGCGAGAACGTTCGGCCAGGCGCGAACGCCGTGACGTTTCCGCACCCCGCGAGCACGTCCATGGTCGTGAGGTGCTCTTCACCGCGAATGCGCAGCTGCTCGTCGGCGTCGTCACGTCCGAACGTGCGTTCGTCCCAGCGGTCGAGCGTGACGGCGCGATCGTGCTCGTAGAGCTCGCGAGCTCGCCCCTGTTCGTCTTCGCCCAAGACCTCGGACGACACCACGGCGCGCTCGGCGTGCCGCGTCCAGTCGAGATCTCGGAGCGCGAAGCTCGTGGCGCGGAGCTGGTCGGTGCGCACGAGCTCGTGCACGTGCTCCGTCTCGGAGGTCTCGCTGCGCTGCTCGACGAACGGGACGTGATCGCCCTCGTCCAAGAGGGACGGGTAGCCCTGCGCGTCGTCGACCAGGACCATCCTCTCGTGCTCGCCGGAGTGATCGAAGAAGTAGGTGATGCCCTCCTCCTCCATGAGGCGATGGACGAAGTCGAGATCGGTCTCCTGGTACTGGACGCAGTGCTCGCGCGTCGGATAGGCGCGGTGCAAGCGCGGATCCGTCTCGCGTCCATATCCGCTGAGCGCGTCGAGCACGGTCTCGAGGATCGTGGGGACGTCGTGGCCCTGAAACGTCCGTGAGTCGCGCCGCAGCTCGAGCGCCGCCAGCGCCGGGACGATCTCCACGGTGATGACCCGCGCACGATCGGTGGTTCGTCCGCGCTCCACGCTCCGGACGAGGCCGTGGACGTTGCGGCGAGAGTCGCCCCGGTTCAGCGAGAGCGTGCAATCACGACCGAGGAGGGTCCGCGGACGAAAGTCGAGGTCCTCGATCGCGAGCGTCAGCCGAAGCACGTAAGGCGCGCCGAGCCGCTCGGTCATCGTGAACGAGACGACCATCAGGTTCGCGTCGGGGTCGGCTGCGCTCGTGAACGAGTACGCGACCGAGTGCCGGTTGGCGCGCTCGTCGATCGACCGGATGGACTCCACGATGGATCGCGCAGCGCCGAGCACGCTGCCGACCGTGGTGCTCAACGTCCCTGCGAGCCCGAGGGCGGAGGACACGCCGGGATCGGCGGCCCCGATGGCCGACGAGACGCCCCCCAGCGCCGAGCCCAGTCCGCCGAGCGCGCTGCTCGCGGCGGCCGCTGGATCGACCGGCGGCCGGTTCTGGCCTTCGAGCGCCGCGTCGAGGCCCGCGACGACCTGCGCGGCGACCGCGACACCTCGCGTGATGCCTCCGAGGACCGCCTCCGTCGTCTGCACGGGGCCGGAGCCCTCGGGCATCGTCTCCTCGTCGAAGCCCTCCGCCAGCTCCGCGCGCTCACCCGGTATCGCTCGCCCGATCTCGTCTTCGTCGTCCATCGCAACCTCGCGAGGGACTTCTCGACTCGACCGGGCGGTCGTTGCTTCCCGATGCCAGAGCTCGGCTTCCGGATGCCAGAGCTCGGCGCGCCGGAGGGACGCCGCCCTCGCTCAGCGCTTCTCGACGGGGACGAACTCGCGCTTCTCCGGGCCCAGATAGACCTGCCGCGGGCGGGCGATCTTCTGCTCGGGATCGAGGAGCATCTCCTCCCACTGGGCCAGCCAGCCGGGCGTGCGACCAATCGCGAAGAGCACCGTCATCATGTCGAGCGGGATGCCCATCGCCTGGTAGATGAGGCCCGAGTAGAAGTCGACGTTCGGGTAGAGCTTGCGCTTGACGAAGTACTCGTCCTCGAGCGCGATCTTCTCGAGCTCGACGGCGATGTCGATGAGCGGGTTCTTCCCGATCGCGTCGAAGACCTGGTCGGCGAGGCGCTTGATCACCTTCGCGCGCGGGTCGTAGTTCTTGTAGACGCGGTGGCCGAAGCCCATGAGCTTGCCTTCGCCGGCCTTCACGCTCTTGATGAAGTCGGGGATCCTCTCCTTGGTCCCGATCTTCTGGAGCATGTAGATGACCTCCTCGTTCGCCCCGCCGTGGAGCGGGCCGTAGAGGGCGGCGGCCGCTGCTGCGAGCGACGAGTAGGGGTCTGCCTTGCTGGAGCCGACCATACGCATCGTGCTCGTGGAGCAGTTCTGCTCGTGGTCGGCGTGCAGCGTGAAGAGCACGTCGAGCGCCTTCTCGACGGCCGGGTTCGGTCGATACTTCGCCTCGGTCATCTTGAACATCATGTTCAAGAAGTTGCCTGCGTAGCTGAGGTCGTTGTCGGGATACACGACCGGCAGCCCGCGGCGATGGCGATACGCGTAGGCGGCGAGCGTGGGGATCTTCGCGATCAAGCGCGTCATGTGCAGACGACGGTTGGTGGCGTCGTTGATGTTCTTCGCCTCCGGATAGAACGTGCTCAGCGCGCTCGTCGTCGACAGCAGCATGCCCATGGGGTGCGCGTCGTAGCGGAAGCCGTCGATGAACTCGCGAATGTTCTCGTGCACCATCGTGTGCATCGTGACCTCGCGCTGGAAATCACCGAGCGACTTCGCGCTCGGAAGCTCGCCGTTGATCAGTAGGTACACGACCTCCAGGAAGCTCGACTTCTCGGCCAGCTCTTCGATCGGGTACCCCCGGTACTGGAGGATGCCCTTGTCGCCGTCGATGAACGTGATCCGCGAGGCCGTCGACGCCGTGTTTTGAAACGCGGGGTCATAGGTCATCATGCCGAAGTCGTCGGCTGACACCTTCATCTGGCGCAGATCCATCGCCTTGATGGTGCCGTTGGTGATCGGGATCTCGTAGGTCTTCCCGGTCCGGTTGTCGGTGACGCTCAGCGTGTCCTTCGCCATGTCTCGCTCCCGATCCTTCGTGTCGGCAACGTGCCCCGAGGAACGCGCATGCCGCAGCGCGTCGAGGTACGAAGCGCCGCGATTCTGCGGGCCGGAGACTCGTGTGTAAAGCGCGATCGGCAGCTTCTCGGTGAGAACCCGCTCCGACCGCGCGCCTCGCGGAGGTAGACTGCGCCCATGGAAGAGGCGTTCGACCTCGTCGTCATCGGTTCCGGCCCTGCGGGCGAAAAAGGGGCGGTTCAGGCCGCCTACTTCGGACACCGCGTGCTCGTCGTCGAAAAGGCCGAGGAGCCTGGGGGAGCGGCCGTTCACACCGGAACTCTGCCGAGCAAGACGCTCCGCGAGACGGCCCTCTATCTGTCCGGCTACCGCTCGCGCGACCTGTACGGGGTCTCCGTGACGCTGGACGATCCGCATGCCGCCGTCCCGCGCCTGATCGCCCGCAAGGATACGATCGCGGCCAGCGAGTCGCTGCGTATCCGTTCGAACCTCTCCCGTCACGGGGTGGAGCTCGTCCGAGGTGCCGCCCGGTTCGTCGAGCCCGGCGTCGTGTCCATTTCGACAGCGAGTGGAGAGCGGCCGGTCCGAGGGCGGTTCTTTCTCATCGCCACCGGCTCGGTGCCGCGCAGCCCGCCCGACGTTCCCATCTCCGAGCCGGACGTGTACGACTCCGACGAGATCCTCGCGATCGACCGACTACCCGACCGGCTCGTCGTGCTGGGCGCAGGCGTCATCGGCTGCGAGTACGCGTGCATGTTCGCGGCGCTCGGGGTGAAGGTCACGCTCGTCGAGGCGCGTACGCAATTCCTGCCTTTCCTCGACTTCGAGATCGGGCAGCGGCTCGAGCGCGTGATGGCGCAGCTCGGGATCGAGATCCGAAAAGGCCACCGTTGGGGGAGCATCCATCGGGCGGAGGATGGGCACCTCCTCTGCGACCTCCTGGACGCCGACGGCGGCGTGGGGTCGGTCCTCGAGTGCGAGAAGCTCCTCTTCGCGGCGGGCCGCGTGGGCGCGACCGCCGGGCTCGGGCTCGCGACGATCGGGCTCACGCCGGACGGGCGAGGTGCGCTCGCCGTCGACGAGCACTTCCGAACGAGCGTCGCGAACGTCTACGCGGCTGGCGACGTCATCGGCTTCCCAGCGCTCGCCTCCACGTCGATGGAGCAAGCGCGGGTGGCGGTCTGCCATGCGTTCCAGATCGACTACAAGAAGGCCGTCGGCCCGATGCTTCCGTACGGGATCTACACGATCCCGGAGGTCAGCTGCGTCGGCGAGACCGAGGAGACGGCGCGCGAGAAGAACCTCGACTACGTCGTCGGCCGAGCCTTCAACAAGGACAATGCGCGCGGCCAGATCCAGGGCGACGTGGAGGGAATGACGAAGCTCATCGTGCATCGAGCGACCCGCCGCGTGATCGGCGTTCATCTCGTGGGCGAGCGCGCGACGGAGCTCGTCCACGTCGGCCAAGCGATCATGCACCTCGGCGGAACGGTCGACGCGCTGATCGAGATGGTCTTCAACTACCCGACGCTCGCCGAGGCCTACAAGTACGCCGCCTACTCCGCGCTCGGAGCCCTCGCGGCTCGCTAGCGTCGGGTCGCAGACCTCCGGCCACTCGATTCGAAGGAGCGGGTGACCGCGCCTCAAGGAACTGCCGCCTCTGGCGAGGGCAAGTCCGGGTTCGCGTCCCGCAGCCACGCCCCGTCTAGCCGGACCGCGAGCCGCCCGAGCACGTTCCGGGTCGAGAACAGTCGGCCCGCATCGAGACGCGCCTGCTGCGCCGTCACGCCGTCGAGAAGCGCGTCCACGGACAGCTGACCGTCGGAGCCCCGCGCCCGCAACGAGCGCACGAGGTCGGCCGGCCAGGCGCGGTCGGCCTCCGTCGCGAGCACCAGCGCGTCCCACTCGTCGACCGAGAGGACGATTGCGCCAGAGGCTCGGAGCGCGGCCGACTCGGCTTCACAGCCCGAGAGATAGAAGGCGCTCCCGTCGACCGCCCGCATCCGAAGGGTGATCGGGGTGGGCAGAACACCGATCAGACGAGCAGGGAGGTCGCCCACGTCGTCCAGCCAGCAGTCGGGCGTCTGTCGGGCGACGTCGCCGACGGCCCGAAGCCGGGCCCGCCTGGCGTGCGGTTCGCCGAGCGTCGCGTCGAAAGCACCATCCAAGTAGCTGAGATCATGAGCTTCTGCGAGCATGGGACACTCCGCGCCCCTGAGGGGCTCACGCAGCGGCCGACGAAGGACCGTGAGAGTCGACGGTATGTCGACACGGAACGGACGCACCCGGCTGACCTGCGACGCTCGGACGACGATGGCATCAGTACTGAACTGACGCTCACTGTCGAGATGCACAGTCAGCTTCGGAAGTGTCCCCATTTGCGGAAGGTGGCCTCGACACCTTCTCGGTCGGTCATTGCGCGGAATGGGATCGTCGCGCGAGCGGACTTCCGAACCTCGTACCAGAGGTACCCGTCTCCGACCCCGGACGCGGAGACGTCGGTCCAGGAGACTTGGGTCGAGCCCTTCCCGTCCGAGATCCGGATCCCTCCGTCGTCCACGGTCAGCCGATAGCGTCCGACCCCGAGCTTGCGCCGGCGGCGGACGACGAGCGTCGAGAGCAAGAACGGACGGAGCGCGTGATAGGCGCCGTACACGACCGCGATCGCCCCCGCGATCCGCCCTGACGTGTCGTGCGCATCGCGCACCATCATCGCCCCGACGGTCAGGATGACGGGCCCGGCGAGGATCCGGAACGAGCGGAACCCGGGGCGCCGATAGTACTCGGCGAGCCAGCTACGCTTGAACTCACGGTCGGTGAGCTCGAACTCGAGCTCGTGCTTCAATGGCCCCGACGCGCGCGGGGACGGTCGTGCCGGACGCGCTCGAGCGCTCGCGCCTCGTTCGCGATGACGCCGTTGAAGGGCGGGGCGATCGCGTCGCCGGTCGCGAGCATGATCTCCATCACGCGCGCCGGGGTGAGGCTCGCATCGAGCGAGATCATCTTCGCAGCCAGGTTGCCCGCGTTGGGCGAGGCCATCGAGGTGCCCGACAACGGAACGTGCTCACCGCTCGGGATGACGCTGTCGACCTCGACTCCGAAGTCGAAGAGGCGCACCCGCTCCGGGCTCGAGTTCGTGAAGGTGGCCCAGTTGCCGAAGCGATCGACGGCGCCCACCACGAGCACGTTCGGAGCGTCGATCGACGCCGACACCTCGCCGTACTCCATGACGTCGCGGTTCGAGTTGCCAGCGGCCACCGCGAAGAGAGTGTCGGGGCAGTGCTCGAAGATCCAGCGCCAGCTCTCGCGGCGATGCGCTTGCACGACGGCAGCGCGAGCGCGGACCGCGTCATCCGTCGCGTAGAGGTCGGACTGGTAGCGAAGCTCGGCTTCGACGTAGTCGAGCGAGAACCCGAGGCTCGCGTTCACCACCCGCACGTGGTGCGAATTGATGAAGGCAGCGATCTGCTCGACGTTCGCGCGCTCCGCAGCGAGCTCTTCGTCCGTCGGACCGCGGTGATGGTAGATGCGCGCCTCGCCGGCCCAGGCCGAGCGGAAGATCGCGACGCGGGCCTGCGGGAGGCCCGACGCGAGGAGACCCGCGACGTGGGAGCCATGCGCCCACTCGCCGATGGCCCCGAGGTTCATCTCGAGTCGATCGAGGCTCTCGGCGTCCGTCGCCGAGCGCATGAGGCCGAGCACACGCTGTGCGGGCTCGCTGCCTGCCATGCCGGCGCGAAGATCCATCACGCCGCGGAGGAACGGTCCGTACTCGCCGAGAACGGCAGCGCCCGGATCGTAGAAGAGGCCCGTCTGAGTCGGGTCGGGATCCGAGACGACGCCATGGATGTCGTCGACGAGACCGTTGCCGTCGTCGTCGAGGCCGTTGGGCTGCTCCGCTTCGTTGGTGTAGAGACGGTCTCCGAGCGGACCTGCGCCGAAGAGAGACGGTGCCGTGCCGGTGTCCCAGACGGCGACGACGACGGGCGTCGCGTCACGCGCACCGGTGAGATCGACCGTGGAGAACGCGAAGTCCGGGTCGGCGGGCCGTGCGTCGTGCTCGGCGCGGACCGTCGCGATCGCATCGAGGAAGGCGGGGCGGCCGCTGACGACCTCGGACAGAACGCGGGTGACGAACAGAGCGCTCACGGCCGTGTCGAGGGAGACGAGCTGGCCGTGCGTGTCCTCGAGGGCCGCCGTGATCTGGGAGGGCTCCTGATAGATCTGGAACAGAACGGTCGAGGCACCGAAGCGAGCGCGTGGAAGCTCGCGCAGGACAGACGCGATGGCCGCGCGCTGCGCCGCCTGGTCATCGCCTGCAGACTGCCTCGCCATCACCGAGAGCAGCGTCGTGCCGACGAACGCGTTGTTGCGGTTCCGCGCGTGCGCTCGCACGAGGCGGATCGTGCCCAGCGCGGAGGCACGGTCGCCCGCGGCGAGATCGGCGATCGCGAGGTTCAGGAGCTGCTCGCAGACGCGATCCCCGAGCGGCGGCGCAGAGTCGGGATGCGCGAGCCAGGCGGCTCGATCGCCTATGGCGAGCTCCGGGTCGGCTTCATGAATCCGCGCCAGCGCCTGCGATCGCACGAGAGCCACGAGCGCGGCGTCGTCGAGATCGTCCCAGGGCGAGGAAGGCGCTGCGGCCACCGGCCCGGTGCTGCCGCTGGTCTCTTCGTGCGCCTCGACGGCCGGTTCTCCGCCGGCGCTACCGCAGGCACCGAGAAAGAAGGCGGAAACGAGCGTGCGGACGATGCGTGCGTTCATGGCGGCAGAAGGGAAGCGCAGGCGGCGGCCTCGGGCAAGGTCCAGCGAGCACTTGCGCGTCCCCCGGGGGCCGGGCCCATACTCGGCCCCGCCTTCTCCCGTGCGCCGGAACTGAATCGTTCAGTCACGACGCACGTCGGGAGGGAAGCGCCGCCCGCGCCGGCACGTAGCTCTACCGGGGTACGGTTCGTGTGGGTGGGCGGTGTGTGTTGACCCCTGACGACCACGTCAGGACGGAGGCCCGGATGACAGCGCTGGCTCGGCTCGTCGGTTCCATCGGATGCGTTCTCGCGCTGGTCGCGCCCACTCTCTCCGCCTCCAATGCGAGCGCGCAGTATGTGATCCCAGGGCCGCCGGCATACGGCAGCATCTCGATCACGATCGGGGACTACGCTCCGCAGGTATTGCGCGGCGTCGCAGGCGGGCCCGTGTCGCTCGGCTCGGTCGACTCGTCCTGCCGCGGCACGGCCGACGTCCGCCCGAGCCACGTCATCATGGCGAGCGGCCCGCTCTCGGCGCTGCACATCGCGGTGCAGTCGGGCTCGGACTCCACGCTGATGGTCATGCTCCCGGACGGGCGCCGACTCTGCGACGACGACAGCGGCGGCAGCCTGCAGGCCATGATCGAGACCTCGACCATCGCGGGCCCGGTCTACGTCTGGGTGGGCTCGTACAGCGGCGGCTCCTTCCCCTATCAGCTCGACGTCTCGCAGGTCGGCATGGCGCCGCCGAGCGCACCGGCGATGGGACCGGGCGGCATCCCCCTCGACTGCGGGATGAGCAGGCCGTTCTACGGCTCGCTCAGCGTCGGGACGGGCATCGTGCTCGGCGGACATTCGCCGTGGAGCGGGCCGGACGGCCAGGGGGGCTACGTCTCCTCCGACCGGAACTGGGCGTCCGAGATGGGCGGCTGGATCGGTCAGCGAACCGTCATCACGTCGCTCGACGGCGTGGACTCGGCTGGCTGTCCGGGCGTGCGCGTCGCCGCCGACGGCGGCCAGTACTTCTGGCGGATCCGCGACGCTTCGCCGGCGTTCGGCCCGCCGCCCACGGTGTATGCGCCGCCTCCGCCGGTGACCGTGACCCCGCCGAGCTCGGTCATCCGTGTGACGCTGGCCCCGCGCATCCCCGTGACCCTCTATGGGCCGGGCATCACCTCTTCGACCGTCGCGGTCTGGAGCCCGCGCGGCGGTTCGCCGGTCGAGTTCATGGTGCAGCCCACGGGCAGCACGATGTCGATCTCTGCAACGGTCGGCGGTGTCGCGAGCCAGATCATCGAGATCCCGGCGGCTCTCGCGCGCCAGGCCGTGATCACCGCGACGCGTCGCCCCGACGGTCAGGTCCTGTTCCGCGCCGAGCGTGCGCCGGAGGGACGCGACATCGGACAGCAGATGCTGCTGCTCGTGTCGTGGAGCCGTCGCGATAGCGCGCCGGAGATCGCCCAGCAATGGATCGGCACGTTCTCGGACGCGGCGCCCCGCTGGTCGCGCTGACACGCAGCCCAGGAGCCGGGCCGTTCAGGAGCCCGGCGCCTCGGGAGGCCCGCCCGAGAGCATGACGCGCATCACGTACGGCCTCGCGAGCGCGAAGGCGTCCACCGTCGGGTCGACCTGACGCGTGAGCCCCGCGAGCAGCGCGAACATTCGCCCGTAGAGCACGAGATCCTGCGGGACGACGATGCCTCGGAGCTCTGCGACCTTGCCCAGCACCTCCGTGCGAAGCCACGTGAAGTCCATCTTCTGGACCTCGTCCGGCGTCATCGTCGCGTAGCGCTCGAGGATGCTCGCGATCATCGGCCGGAGCGGCGGGGCGTCTTTTCCGGCGAAGAGCCCGAGCTCGGCGAGGCTCGCCGTGAAGCCGTCGACGTCGCGCGTGACGAAGCACATGACCGAGCGGACGAGCTTGTCGTGAAACGCCTTCGTCAGGATCTTCACCTGACCGAAGTCGACGACGCAGAGCTCGGGCTTCCCGTCCTCACCGATGCGGGCGAGCAAGTTGCCCGGGTGCGGGTCGCTCTGGAAGACGCCGTCGACGTACATCATCTTGATCCACGCCTCGATCACGAGCTCGAGGAGCGCGCGGCGGTCCATGCGCGGGTCGTCTAGCAGCGCGCGATCGGTGATCTTCTTGCCTTCGAACCAGGTCGTGCAGATCACGTCGTTGCGCGTGAGCTCGCGGATGACCGCGGGGATCGTGATGCGCTCCACGCCCTTGAAGTTCGCGTGCACGATCTCGGTGAAGCGCGCCTCCTGCTCGTAGTCGAGCTCGGTGGTGAGAGCGCGGCTGATCTCCTGGAAGATCGGCCGGAGCGTCATCTGGGGCACGAAGATCGAGAAGAGCGGAAGGATGAACCGCAGCACGCCCAGGTCGATCGCGAGCAGGACCGTGATCCCGGGGTAGCGGATCTTGAGCGCGACCTTCTCGCCCTGCGCGGTCACCGCGCGATGGACCTGACCAAAGCTGGCGGCGGCGGTGGCGTGCTCGTCGATCTCGAGGAACAGCGAGCGAGGATCGCGCCCGAACGCCTCGGTCACGTGTGGGAGGAGCTCGGCCCACGGAAGAGGATCGACGCGATCCTGGAGGCCGGAGAGCGTGGAGGTCCACTCCTCCGGCAGGATGTCGACGCGCGTCGAGATGATCTGGCCGACCTTGATGAGGCCCCCACGCATGCGGACCGCGAGGCGATAGAAGCGGGGCGCGTAGCGGAGGTGGAGCTTCCGCCAGTGCTCGGGCGGGATGACCGCGCCGAAGCGCTGCATCCGGACGAAAGGCACGGCGTAGCCGAGCCACATCGGAAAGAGCGTCGCGAGAACGACCACGCTTCGGGACACGAGGAGCCAGGCGCGATGCATCGAGGCTGAGGATCCCTCACTTCGGCCACGACGCCACTGCTCGCGGTGCTGGGGTCGATCGTCATGCTAGGAGGACGGGACGTTCGTTCCCGGTTTCTGCGTCGTTTACAGGAGTCCGTCGATGCGGCCGCGCGTCTCGATGTCTGCGATCCTCGCAGCGCTCACGCTGATGCTCTCGGCGGCCGTCTCACCGGCGCTCGCACAGCGGACGTACACGGTCCGCGAGGGCGACACGCTCGCGCGCATCGCGAGGCGCTACCACACGACCATCACCGCGATCCGCGAGGCGAACGAGCTGCGGAGCGACGCCATCCGGGCAGGACAGGAGCTCTCGGTCCCGCGCCCCGGCGAAGTGATCACCACAGCGCGCGACGCGGGCCCGACGCGCGCGCAGCGCCAGGCCTCCGCGCGCGCGGACCGGCTCGGCATCGGACGGTCACGCACGGGGCACTCGCTCCTCACACACGCGCCGGAGCGGCGGTGGGTCGTCGCCGCGGGCGCGCCCCGCGGGCTGATGGGGACGCTGATGACGCCCGTCCCCGGGGGCAGCTTCATCCGGGGATGGGGCTCGGGGGCCGGCGGCTATCACCTCGCGATGGACATCCGCGGGCGACCGGGCCAGACGATCCGCGCGTGCGAGCGCGGCATCGTCGCGTACGCAGGGGATGAGGTCAGCGGCTACGGAAACTTCGTGATGGTGGTGCACCCCAACGGCTGGGTGACGGCGTACGCGCACAACCGGACGAACCTCGTCGTCGCGGGCCAGACGGTGACGCGCGGCGAGCGCCTCGCTCTGCTCGGGAGCAGCGGGCTGGCCCACGGCCCGCACCTTCACTTCATGCTGATTCACGACGGAGAGCACTGCGACCCCGCGCCGCTCTTCCGCCCGCACCTCGGGCCGCGGACCCCCGAGGTTCAGTGGCGTCGCGCGGCACACCCGCCGGAGGTGCAGTGCCTTCCGCGGTCTGCGAGACCGCACCCGAGCCACGGACGGCACGCGAGCGAAGAGGAGAGTGACGAGGACGACGACGCCCCGACGGAAGACGGGACGTCGGGCGAGGCGCCGTGAGCGCGAAGCCGGCCTCGCTCGCCAGCGAGCCGCCCGTCGATCTCGCGATCGCCACCAGCAACGAGACCGCCGCGCGTGTCCTCTCTGCGGAGCTGGGGCTGCTCGCCGGTCGTCTCGGGCGGGTTTCGCACGCGAGCCTCGAGGAGCCAGCGCGCGCAGCGTGGGGCCGCTTCGCGCGGGTGCTCTCCGAGATCGCGCGAACCGAGCGAGGCGCCTTCCTCGCGACGCTGCGTGGGCCGAGCGTGTCGGCGCCGTTGCGCGTGTGGCTCACGAGCGGAGCGGAGAGAGGGAACGAGGGTCTCGCGATGCAGATCGCGACGAACGCGCTCGCCGATCTCGCGCTCGCGAACGTGCTCGATCGACGTGTCGAGATGCCCGCGCTTCCGCGCTTTTCCATCCGCGGGCGTGGAGTCGTTCACGTGCCGGTGGGCGTTCGCACCATCGCGTTCGATCGGGGCGTGGTGCTGCTCGACGAGCGCGCGCCGGAGATCGTCGAAGACGGCGTGCCGGTGTCGGCGCACGTCACGCTCTCGACGTTCGACGACAACCCTCTCGCCGCGATCGAAGCGCATCCGCAGAAGTCGGGGAACGCCGTGTCGTTGGGGGGGCGAGCGCGCGAGGAGTGGCGCAGCGCGATCGAAGCAGCGCTCGCGATCGTCGAACGCTACCTGCCGAGCACGCGAGCCGAGATGGAGCTCACGCTGCAGCGCATCGTGCCGGTGGGCTTCGATGAGGAGCGACACCTCTCGGCGTCGTACCGCGAGGCGATCGGGACCATCTACGTCTCGCTCCACCCCGACCCGATGACGATGGCGGAAGCGCTCGTACACGAGCACCAGCACACGAAGCTGAACGCTGCGCTCGCCGCCGACGAGATCCTGATCGACGCGCTCGAGCCACGCTTCGCTTCGCCCGTGCGCCCCGACCTGCGACCGCTGCTCGGCGTCTTGCTCGCGGTGCACGCCTTCGTTCCAGTCGCCGAGCTCTGGTGCAAGATGATCGACGCCAGCGACCCTCGGGCGAGCTCGGCCCGGGGCGCGAGTCGGTTCCGGGACATCGTGCGCGGCAACCGGGAGGGCCTCGATGTGCTCGAGGCGAACGCTCGACGAACGCCTGTCGGAGACGCGCTCCTGATGGAGCTCCTCCGGCATCAAGCGCGGCACGAGGTGCGCGCCAGCTGAGCGGGCTGTGCGCTCAGTGCGCGGGCGAGACCGAGGCTGCGCGCAGGGGCGAGTGCGCACGCTGCGCACGGTCCCGGAAGGCCCGTGTGAGCGCATCGGCCCGTGCGGCGAGATCCGGGGCGAGGGGCTCGACGTCCTCCCAGTCCTCCCCTGGGTCGAGCAGACCGTCTTGGTCACAGTCGCCGACGACCCTCCCCTGCGCGTCGACGAGCACGAAGGAGGCGCCGACCTGGGTGAAGCGCGCGGGCAGTCCTCCGCACGACGAATGGACCGCCCCCGTCCGCGCGCCTTCCGCGATCGCGGCATCCAGCGAGGCAGCCGCGTGGGCCGCGAGCGAGGCGAGCTCGCGCTCGATCGTGCTCGGCTCGGACGAACCATGGCAGCGCGCACACGACGCGCTCGGGTCGGGGCCGAGGCGCGGCGCGTGGCAGGCGAGACAGGAGTCCGACAGCCCGACGTGAGCGCCGCCGATGATGGCGGTCGCTTCGTCCTGGTGACAGCCCGCGCAGACGGCGCCGCCGTCGTCCGTCGCGCCACCGGCCCACGAAGCGACATGGCTCGTCTGCGTGTCGCTGGCTCCATCCGTGAGCCCACCGTCGGTGAGCACCCAGGTCTCTTCGACCCACGTGAGAACGTGCGCCTCCGAGCTCGGCATCACGAACGACTCACTCTCGAGATCCGTGGGCGCGAGGTCGACGCGCGCCTCGAGACCCTCGAGCTCTACGCGCTCGGAAGCGTGGCCCTGCGCCGTGACGCGAACATCCGCCGAGCTGCCCGAGCGAACATAGAGCGTGAAGCGTCCGAACACGTCCGTGCGCGCGAAGGTCCCGTCCGCGCCGATCACGCGAGCGCCCGGGATCACTCTTCCGGTCGCCCGATCGCGGACGACGCCGGTGACCTCCGTGCGGTGCGTGGTGCTGCAGCCAGCGATCAACGCGAGCGTGCCGAGCAGTGCGTGCATGCTGCGGCAGCGCGTCATCGGCGCGGACTCTAACACGCAGTCTCGGGCGCCGAAGAAGCGGGAACGACACGTACCGAGCTTGCTACCTTTCGAGGCGCCGCGCGCGTCAGGCTATGCTCCCGCGGTGCGTCTCGCGTGGTCGATCGCTGGCTTGTTCGTGCTCGCGTCCCCCTCCACCGCGCTCGCGTACCAGCGCGCGACAGTGGACGGAAGCCCGGACCTGGGGCTCGTCTGGGACGACCGCGCGATCTCGATCGAGCTCGCTTCGGGCAGCTCCCCCGACGTCGGGCCCGTCGAGCTTCGCGCGGCGCTCGGCCGATCGCTGTCGACGTGGACGACGCCCGCCTGCTCGGACCTCGTGCTCGCCGACGTCGGCGACGCGCTCGGGCTCTCGACGAACCTCGTGGACGGTCACGCGGACGGTCTCAACCGAGTCGTCGTACGCGAGGACGGCTGGCCGGTCGAGGTCGGCCCCGAGACGCTCGCGCTGACCAGCATCGTCTACGATCGCAGCACGGGCCGGATCCTCGACGCCGACATCGATCTGAACGCCAGCGCGCACGCATTCGCATCGTCGAGCCCCGCCGCCGAAGACCGCGACGACGTCGAGAACACTCTCACTCACGAGCTCGGGCACCTGATCGGCTTCGCGCACGTGCTGGATCCCGACGCGACCATGTTCGGCAGCGCGGAGCTCGGCGAGACTCGCAAGCGCGACCTGGCCGCGGACGATGTCGCGGCGCTGTGCGAGACCTATCCTGCGGGGCGACCATCCCCCACGACGCTGCCCGTCGTGAGCGCGGCCGGCGGGTGCACGGCGAGCCGCGCGGGAGCTTCGGGGTCAGCGTCGCTCGCGGCACTGGCCTGGCTCATCGCCCGAGCTGGGAGGCGATCGCATCGACGAGCTCGCGCGGACGAAACGGCTTCCTGAGCCAGCCGACGTGCAGCGCGGTGGGCAGCGACCAGCACAGCTCTTGCTCGGTCGCCGCCGACAGCACGAAGTAGCGCATGCCTTCGCGATGGAGCGCGCCCGAGACCACGCGCTCGAGACACGCGAGGCCGTTCATCTCCGGCATCATCGCGTCGACGATGACGACGTCATAGGCCTCCACGCGCAGGCGCTCGAGGAGCTGGCTGCCGTGCGCTTCGACGGTCGCTTGCGCTTGCCCCACGTTGACGAGGGTGAGCGTGAGGAGCCGCCGGGTCGCGGCGTCGTCGTCGACCGCGGCGATGCGGAGCCCGGCGAGCAGCGCCGGCTTCGCGTGGATCTCGGAGAGCGGTGCCTCCTGCGGGCTCGTCCCAGATGTGGCGGGCGCGGCTGGAGGCGGCACGGCTTCCCGTTCGAGGGCCCCGGCGAGCGCGCGGGCCGCGAGCGCGAGCGCCTCGCCAGACCCTTCGAGCGCGAGCCGCTCGACGTTCGCCGCGACGTCGGTGAGGCGGCCGAAGCCGTGACTGCCCGCGGTCCCACGGATCTTGTGCGCGTATCGCTGGACGTCGGCCCGCGCGGAGGTCTCGTCGGTGGCGAGCGCTGCCGCGGCGGCGAGGAGCTCGCGCGCGCGCTCCGGGAATCCAGCGCGCACCTTTTCGGCGAGGATGGCGAGACGTGCCTCAAACGCCTCGAGCCCTGTCTTCCCCCCTTCGTCGCCCATCGCCTCCTCGGAATCCGAGAGGAGTGTTGCATGGAGGAGGCATAGTTTGGCAGCCTATGCACGCGCCTGCATGAGCGAAAAAAAGGGTCGGGACATGGACTGGGCGGAGCGAAGCACGGAGCCGTCCGCCGCGCGAAACGCGGTAAAGGATTGGTCACCCGCACAGACGCCCGCACTCGTCACGCGCCGCGCGAGCTGGATCCCCGAGATCGGCTCTCTGTTCGCGAACAGCTATCGCGTGCTGCGGATGCTCGGCGAAGGGGCGATGGGCGTCGTCCTCCTGGCCCGGGACGTGCGGCTCGAGCGCGACGTCGCGATCAAGCTCATCCACCCCGACTACGTCTCCAGCCCCGAGTCTCACCAGCGCTTCCTCGAAGAAGCGCGCGCGATGGCGCGCGTGCGCCACGAGAACGTCATCGAGATCTTCGCGTTCGACGAGCTGAAGGGCGCCCCGTACTTCGTCATGGAGTACGTGCCCGGCATGCACGTCGAGGCGTGGATCGCGAAGCGAAAGGGCACGCCGCTCGCCATCGACGAGGCGATCGGGATCATGGATCAGGTGTGCCGAGGCGTGGCCGCCATTCATCGCGCCGGTACGGTGCACCGCGATCTCAAGTGGACGAACGTCCTCATCGGTCCGGCTTTCAGGATCGCCGTGGCCGACCTCGGGCTCGCGCGGCTTCTCGACCGGCCGCGCCGCGACAACCGCGACACCGTCTCCGGAACGCCAGCGTACATGGCGCCCGAGGTCGTTATCGGTGGCCCGGTGCCTCCGGGGATGCACAACCGGGCAGACGTCTACTCGCTCGCAGTGATGGCGTACGAGCTGCTGACGGGCCGCCTTCCGTACGAGACCGACGATGCGACCGAGATGATGACGCAGCACGTGCAGGGCGAGCCGCCCGTGCCGAGCGAGCTGCGCGCGGATCTGCCGTCCGCGTTCGATGCCGTTCTGCTGCGTGCGATGGACAAGGACCCCGCTCGACGCACGTCGAGCCCCGACGCGTTCCGGCGGGAGCTGCTCGCGGCGCGCGAGACGGCGAGCCAGAGCGCGACGGGACAGCGCTTCTTGATCGCCGACGACGACGGCGACTTCGCAGCGTTGGTCGGAGAGACGCTCGCGTACGCGTTCCCGGGGGCGGAGCTCGTCTCGGTGCGGGACGGTCATGCGGCGCTGGCAGCGGTCCACCAGCGCAGCTGTGCGCTCGCCGTCGTCGACCTCGACATGCCTGGGCTGAACGGGATCGAGCTGACGGCCGCGTTCCGGGCGACTCCGAAGGCCGAGCTCATGCCCGTCATCGTGGTGACGGCCACCGGCGGCGCGCCCGACTGGCGCTTGCTCCAGTCGCTCGGCGCGGACGGGTTTCTCGTGAAGCCGATCGACCCGACGGCGCTCATCGCGCTGGCGCGGCGCACGCTCGGGAAGTCGAAGACGCCCCGAACCTGAAGGCCCCGCGTCGGGAAGCGAGGCGATCGGAGCAGCTCAGCGCTTGCCGAAGGTCCCGAGCGACGCCAGGTGCGTCATCGCGACCGCCAGAGCGTCGGCCGCGTCCGATGGCGGGAGCTTCGAGAGCCGCAGCGTGACCGCGACGACGCGCGCGACCTGAAGCTTCTCCGCCGCGCCGCGCCCGGCGACGGTCCGCTTCACGAGCGCAGGAGAGTACTCGGCGATGGTCAGCCCTCTGCGCTCCGCCACGACGAGGATGACGCCGCGGACGTGCGCGAGCTTGATCGCGGCCGCCGGAAAGCGAGCGAAGAAGACGTCCTCGACCGCGACGACCTCCGGGGCGTGGTCCTCGATGATGGCGTCGACGGCGTCGAACACCTCGCGCAGTCGCTCCGGCAGTGGCTTGAGCGCAGCGAGCGAGACGACGCCCGCGGCGACGCCTACGAGCTTACCGCCGCGCCGCTCGACGACGCCCCAGCCGAGCTTTCGCGATCCGGGATCGATGCCGAGGACCCTCACGATCTCAGCCGAGCGCCGCGAGCGTGGCGTCGGAGAAGTCGGCCTCGCTGAAGACCTTCTGCACGTCGTCGTGGTCTTCGAGGCTGTCGAGCAGCGCGATCATGCGACGCGCGTCGTCGCCCTCGAGCATCTTCGGGATGTTCGGGATGTGCTGGATCTCGGCGCCGCGCGGCTCGAGGGAGGCGAGGACGAGGGCGTCGCGCACGACGTCGAGCAGCTCTCGAGGCGCCGTGATCGTCCACACGTCGCCGTCGTCCGACACGTCTTCGGCGCCGGCACCGGCGGCGACGTCGAACACCTGCTCCTCGGTCGCGAGCTCCTTGGCGAGGGTGAGCACGCCCTTCACGTCGAAGGCCCACGCTGCGGCACCGACGGCACCGAGCACGCCCCCGTGCTTGTCGAAGAGCTTCCGCATCTCGGCGGCGGTGCGGTTTCGGTTGTCGGTGACGACCTCCATCAGGACCAGGACGCCGCGAGGCCCGACTCCTTCGTAGACGAGATCCTCGTAGCTGACCCCTTCGAGCTCACCCGTCCCCTTCTTGATCGCGCGCGTCACGGTGTCCGCAGGGATGTTCTGGGCCTTTCCGAGATCGATCGCGCGGCGGAGACGCGAGTTCGCCTTGGGGTCACCGCCCCCGAGCCGCGCGGCGATGGTCACCTCCTTGATGACCTTCGTCCAAGCCTGTCCACACTTCGCGTCCGCCGCGCCCTTGGTGCGCTTGATGGTCGCCCATCTGGAGTGGCCGCTCACGATCAGTGCCCTGCGTGCTGGAAGTACTCCGCGAAGCCGACGGTCCCGATCAGGACGATCGCGGCGACGACCGCGCCGACGGTCAGAACCAGCCGGAGCGCACCGATCACGATGGCGAGGATCGGGAGGTCCGTGCGCCCGCCGACTGGGCCGGCCGCGCGGTACGCGAGGATGCCGCAGACCACGCCGACGACGGAGAGGAGCAGCCCACCGAGCCCGAAGACCATCCCGATGAAAGGAATGGGCATGCAGCAGCACGTCAGCCAGGAAGCCACCGAGCTGGCGATGCCCGCCCACGCGAGCGTGTCGTCGGGCGGCGACGGCTGAGGCGGCGTCCCGTAGGTCGAGAGCGGATACGGGTTGTGCGGATCCGGGAGCACGCCTCGTTGGTACCACAGGACGGTAGCGACGAGAACGAGCGCGATTGACGCGGGCGAGCCGGCGATCGATCGTCCGGCACCATGAAGCTCCCCCCGCCGCCTCGCCTCTCGGGCTCCATCCTTCGCGGAATCGTCCGCACGACCGACAGCGACTCGATGCGTCGTGTGGTCGGAGGGCTCATGCGGAAGGATCTCCGGCTGGACGCCGCCCTCGCTCTCCCGGCATCGGCGCGCGAGGCGCTGCCGCTCTCGGCGAGGCCGTGGCAGGCGCGCGGTGTTCATCCGCGGGGAGGCGCGGAGCTTCCAACGCCGTCGGTGGATCGCGGGTACACGCCGACCGCCCGCATGTTCACGGCGCGCTACGCGGAGGGTTCGCTCGATCCCGTGCAGGTCACGGAGAATGCGTACCGGCTCGCGCGCAACCTCGCCGCGATGAAGCCGTCGATGGGCCCGATGCTCTACTACGACGAGGAGCGAGCGCTTCGAGACGCCGCGGAGAGCGGGGCCCGCTGGAAGGCCGGCAAGCCTCGCGGCCCGCTCGACGGCGTTCCCGTGCCCGTGAAGGAAGAGGTCGACCTCGACGGTCAGGGCGCGCGGCTCGGGACCGCCAACCCCTCGGCGACGAACGCCAAGGACGCGACGGCCGTGCGTCGGCTCCGCGAGGCAGGCGCGATCGTTCTCGGCCAGACGTCCATGACCGAGTACGGCATGTCCCCGCTCGGCGTGAACACGCGACGTGTCTTGCCGCGCAATGCCCAGAACCCGAAGCACGCGGCCGGCGGCAGCTCGACGGGATCCGCGGTCGCAGTGGCGACGGGTCTCTGCCCGGTCGCGCTCGGGAGCGACGGCGGCGGGTCGGTTCGCATCCCGGCCTCCTTCAACGGCATCTACGGCATCAAGCCGACCTTCGGCCGCATCTCCCGTCATGGGGACGGCTTCGGCGGGACGATGGCTCACATCGGCCCTCTCGGGGCGAGCGTGCGCGACCTCGCGATCTTCCTCGAGGCGGTGTCCGGCGAAGATCCGGAGGACGAGCTCACGCACCGGAACCCCGGCTTCGCGCGCGGCTGGCTCGAGGGCGCGCTGACCGGGGGCGTCGTAGGGATGCGCATCGGCGTGCTCGAGAGCGAGATCGACGCGGCCGACACGCAGGTCGCGCGGGCCTGTCGTCAGGCGCTGTCTGCGCTCGAGCGCGAGGGCGCCAAGCTCGTTCCCGTCTCGCTCGCGATCGCGACGCACGCGCCGGCGATCGGCTATCTGTCGATCGGGCTCGAGGCCTACGTGGCGCTCCTCGCGCAGCGACGAGATGCGTGGGACACGCTCGGCCCCGATCTGCAGCTCCTGTGTCGCGTGATGAGCACGTTCGAGTCCGGCGACTACATCGACGCGCAGTGCCTTCGCGCGGGGCTGCGACGCGACGTGGCCGCGCTGCTCCGCGAGGTCGACGTGCTCGCGCTGCCGACGGCAGCGAAGACCGCGCCCATCGTGAGCGACACGGACATGCGGGACGGCATGGCGGACACGACCGAGCTGAACGCGGCGTGCCGGTTCGCGTTCCTCGGGAACCTCACGGGGCTGCCTGCAGCGACGGCGCCCATCGGGCGGGACGCGCGAGGCATGCCCATCGGCCTTCAGATCATGGGCGACGCGTGGGACGAAGCGGGCGTACTGCGCGTGCTGGCGCACCTCGAGCGCACCGGTATCGCGAGCGTTCCGAAGCCCGCCGTGACCGTCGACCTCCTCGGTTGAGGACCCCTGAATGAGCCTCCTAGAGATCACGAAGCGCCTCCGGAGAGACGTCGACGCGCTCACGTTCGCGCCGCCCGTCACGCACGTCTACGATCCGCTCGACTACGCGTGGCGCGCTCATTCGCTCTACCTCGAGCGGTGGGGCAACGGGCCGAAGGAGGCCGTGTTCGTCGGCATGAACCCGGGCCCGTTCGGCATGGCGCAGACAGGCGTCCCCTTCGGAGAGGTCTCGCTCGTGCGGGACTTCGTCGGCGTGACGGCGCGGGTCGACCACCCGAAGCGGGAGCACCCGAAGCGCCCGGTCGAGGGCTTCGCTTGTACACGCTCCGAGGTGAGCGGCGCGCGCTTCTGGGGCTGGGCGAAAGAGCGCTTCGGAACGCCGGAAGCGTTCTTCTCGCGCTTCTTCGTCATCAACTACTGCCCGCTCGTCTTCATGGAGGAGAGCGGAAAGAACCGAACGCCGGACAAGCTCCCTGCCGCCGAGCGAGAGCCGCTCTACGCCGCGTGCGACCGCGCTCTCGGGAAGATGGTCGACGCGCTGGCGCCGCAACAGGTGATCGGGATCGGTGCGTTCGCGGAGCAGCGCGCGAGGGCCGCGCTCACGGAGCGTCCGTCGCTGCGCATGGGCTCGATCCTGCACCCGAGCCCGGCGAGCCCGCTCGCGAACCGCGGATGGTCGAAGCTCGCCGAGGCGCAGCTCGTCGCCCTCGGCATCGCGCTCTGATCGCTATACTGCGGGCGAGATGAGCGAAGACGGCGACGAGTACAGCCCCGAGATGCTGGAGCGGATGAGCGGGATGATCCGCGACTTCGTTCCGCACAACCGATCCCTCGGCCTCGAGGTCGTGAAGCTGCGCGATCGAGAGGTCTGGGTGAGGCTGCCTTACCGCTCCGAGCTGGTGGGCAACCCCGAGACCGGTGTCCTTCATGGCGGAGCCATCTCGAGCATGATGGACGCGGCGTCGGGCCTGGCCGTGATGTCGCGGCTCGGTCGAGCGGGCAGCATCGCCACGCTCGATCTGCGCATCGACTACCTCAAGCCGGCGCCGCCCTCGAGGGACGTCATCGCGCACACCAACTGCTTCAAGGTGACCAAGCACGTCTGCTTCGTGCGGGGGATCGCGTACGTCGACGACGAGAGCGACCCGATCGCGAGCGTCAGCGCGACCTTCGCGAGGAAGTCGTGAGCGTCGACATCGCCGCCCTCGTCGCGGCGGCGCGCGCGGCCGACGACCCGCAGGCGCTCGTGGCCGCGATCCCTTACGCACGCTTCCTCGGCCTCGAGGTCGGTCGGGAGGACAGCGTGATCGTGTTGACGATGCGCTTCAGCGAGCACCTCATCGGCGATGCGACGATCCCGGCCCTGCACGGCGGAACGCTGGCCGCGCTGCTCGAGTCGACCGCCATCTTCGCCGTCCTCTTCGACTCGGAGAGAGCGGTGCTCCCGAAGACGATCACGCTGACGATCGACTACCTGCGCTCCGGCAGGGGAGTCGACACGAAGTGTCGGGCTCGCATCGTTCGCCAGGGCAGGCGCGTGGTCGTGGTGGCGACGGAAGCGTTCCAGGAAGACGCGAGCAAGCCCGTCGCGACCGCGATCGTTCACCTCCTGGTCGCGGACGAAGAGAGGTGAACTGAGGCTTGCTCAGAGCGCGAGGGCCGCGTACTCGGGCTCCCAGCGGAGATCGTCCACGCGCCTTCGCAGCTCCGCGGGGTCCATGGGGCGCGCGGCTCCGCTGGCCAACGCGGCGAGGCCGACCGCGTACGCGACCTTGGGCGTGACCTCTCGTAGCCGGCGCAGCGCGGGGTAGAGCGCGCCGCTCGCCAGATCGGCCGCCGTCACCGACTCGGCCACGGCGTGGGCGGCGGCGACGAACATCGCGTCCGTCACGCGCGTCGCGTCGGCAGCGAGCGCGCCGAGGCCGATCCCCGGGAAGATCCAGACGTTGTTGCCTTGGGCGATGCGAATGGTGCGGCCGCCATGGTGCGCGTCGGGAAACGGGCTGCCGGTCGCCACGAGGGCGCGCCCCTCGGTCCAGCGAACGAGATCCGCCGGGTCTGCCTCGCACGCGCTGTTGGGGTTCGAGAGCGGGAAGATCGCGGGCCGATCGCAGGCAGCGGCCATGGCCTTCACGGTGTCCTCGCCGAACGCACCACGCTGTCCGGAGGTGCCGATGAGGACCGAGGGCTCGAACGCCTTCACCACCGCGAGGAGGTCGGCATGCGAGGGATCGATGCCGAGAGATGCGACGCGGTCACGGGACCACGCGAAGAGCGCCTTGTAGGGCTCGTCGAAGTCGCGCCCCTCGATGAGGAGGCCCTTGCTGTCGAGGACCGCGACGGCGTTCGTCACGCCGTCCGGGGCCACCCCGCGGCTCGTCAGCTCCTGCCGCAGCAGCCTCGCGATGCCCATGCCGGCGGCGCCCGCACCGAGGATCACGACGCGCTCGCTCTCGATCGAGACGTTGCGCGCGCGGCTCGCCGCCAGGACGCCCGCGAGCGCAACCGCCGCCGTGCCCTCGATGTCGTCGTTGAACGAGAGGAGGCGGTCGCGATAGCGCTCGAGCAGCGCGATGGCGTTGCCCTTCTTGAAGTCCTCCCACTGGAGGAGGGCCTTCGGAAACACCGACTTCACGGCGAGCACGAGCTCCTCGACGAGCGAGTCGTACTCGGGCCCGCGCAGGCGAGGCGCGCGCAGGCCGAGGTAGTCGGGATCTTCGATCAGGCGCGCGTTGTCCGTCCCGACGTCGAGCGAGATCGGGAGGGTCCGCCGCGGATCGAAGCCCGCCGCGACCGTGTAGAGCGCGAGCTTCCCGACGGGAATGCCCATCCCGCCGGCGCCGAGATCACCGAGACCGAGGATGCGCTCGTTGTCCGTGATCACGATCAGCTGGATCGCGTCCGTGGCGCTGCGGGCGAGCACGTCGCGGATGCGGCCGCGCTGTTCGGTGCCGATCCAGAGCCCACGAGGTCGGCGATGGACCACGGCGAACTCGCGGCAGGCCTGTCCGACCGTCGGCGTGTACACGAGCGGCGCCATCTCCTCGATGTGCTCGGACAGGAGCCGGTAGTAGAGGACGGCGTTGCGGCTCTCGAGCTCGTGGAGCGCGATGTAGCGAGAGAGCTCGTCCGGATGCGAGAAGATCTGGTCGCGCGCATGGGCGACCTGCTCGGCGAGCGTCATCACTCGATGCGGCAGGAGCGACTCGAGACCGAGCGCGCGGCGTTCCTCGTGGGAGAACGCGAGGTCCCGGTTCAGGAAAGGGTCGGCGAGAACGGCTGCGCCACGGAGGGAGTCGAGGGTGGGCATGGACCGCGGCGTCTAGCGCAAACGGTGACGATCCGCCCGTCTGGGTCGCTTGTGATCGCAAGCACCGGAGCTGCCGCCTCGAGCGGCGAGCACGACCATTCGCGCTCCGCTCCGCGAGCGTTCGGCTGGGCTCACACCGCCGCGAGGGCCTCGACGAAGCGATCGAGATCGGCCTTCGCGTGTCGCTCGGTGACCGCGACGAGGAAGTCTCGATCGCGCTCCGGGTAGAACCGGCCGAGAGGCACGCCGCCGAGGATCTGCTTGGCGCCCAGCGCCGCGAGCAGCGGAGCCGCGGAGCCCTCGTTCCGGCGAACGACGAACTCGTTGAAGGTGGGCGCGGAGGTCGGCAGCGAGTAGCGCCCCGTCGCGACGATCTTCGACTTGAGGTACTCGGTCTTCGCGAGGCACGCGCGACCGACCTCGTCGAAGCCTCTCCGCCCGAGCATCGCCGTGCGGATGGTGAACCCGAGCGCGATGAGCCCGTGGTTCGTGCAGATGTTGCTCGTCGCCTTCTCGCGGCGGATGTGCTGCTCGCGCGTCGAGAGCGTGAGCACGAACCCGCGCTCCCCCGTGCTGTCGACCGTCTCTCCGACGAGCCGGCCCGGCATCTTCTGCACGTGCTCCTTGCGGCAGGCGAAGAGGCCGACGCCCGGTCCGCCGAGCTGCGGCTGGATCGCGAGCGGCTGTCCTTCGCCGACCGCGATGTCGGCGCCGAACTGGCCGGGCGAGGCGATGAGCGAGAGCGCGTACGGCTCGGCCGTCGCCGTCAGCAGCAAGGCCTTGTGCGCGGTGGCGATGTCACGGATCGCAGCGACGTCCTCCACGCAGCCGAGGAAGTTCGGATGGCCCACGAAGACCGCGGCGGTGTCGTCGCGCACGAGGCTGCGCAGGTGGTCGAGGTCGGTGCGGCCGTCCTCGCCGAGGCGCGCCGTCTCGAGGAGGCCCGTGTCGCCCGCATCGATGTTCCGGAGATACGTGACGATGGTCTCGCGGTACTCCGGGTGGAGGCCTGCGCTGACGACGATGTGGCTCCGCCCCGTCACGCGGCGCGCCATCGTCACCGCCTCGGCGGCCGCGCTCGCTCCGTCGTACATCGAGGCGTTCGCCACCTCCATGCCGAGCAGCTCGGCGACCATCGTCTGGAACTCGAAGATCGACTGCAGCGTGCCTTGCGCGACCTCGGGCTGGTAGGGCGTGTACGCCGTGTAGAACTCGCTGCGAAGCAGCAGCTGATCCACCGCGGGCGGGATGTGATGGTGGTAGAGCCCCGCGCCGAGGAACGAGAGCGCGCGGGTCGAGTCGTTGCGGTTCGCGAGCGCCTCGAGGTGCCCCATGAGCGACGCCTCGTCGAGCGCCGGCTCGAGCGCGAGCGGTCGTCCGAGCCGGTACGGCGCAGGGACGGCGTCGAAGAGCGCGTCGAGCGACGGCGCCCCGACCTTCTGGAGCATCTCGCGGATTTCGTCGTCGGTGTGCGGCAGATAGCGCATGCGGGAGACCTCGTTGGGCCGAGAGTTAGGGCCCGCGGAAAAAGAAGTGGAACGGATCGGCGTCGAGGCGCCCCGCCAGCAAGGCGCGGGGACGAGAGAATACTGGCGGTATCTCGAGGAGCCGCAACGCCGCGGGCGGGGATGCATCGGCGTCGAGGCGATTCGATTATTTTTCCGCGGGCCCTTAGATCGAAACCCCCAGAGGCGCGAGCCAAGCGTCAGGAAAAGCGGAGGTTGGAGAAACGAAGGCGGACGCGAAGCGTCCTCGATGCGGTACGGGGGCCGCGGGGAGCCCGAAGGGCCCTTGCCGTGCGCCGCCGCGAGGCGCGCAGCAAATCAATGATCGAGGGTCGCGAGGAACGCTTCGTACGCCGCCGCGTCCATCAGACCGGCGTCGCTCAGGCTTCCCGAGGCGCGGAGGACGACCATCCAGCCCTTGTCGTAACAGCTCTCGTTCACGAGCTCCGGAGAGCCCTCGAGCGCGCCGTTGATCTCGACGACCTCGCCCGCGATCGGAGCGAAGAGCTCGCTCACCGTCTTGACGGACTCGATGTCGCCGAAGTGGCCGTGCGCGTCGACCTTGTCGCCGACCTTCGGGAGGTCGACGAGGGTCACGTCACCGAGCTGCTCGACGGCGAAGCCGGTCACGCCGATCCGCACGAGTTCCCCCTCCGTGCGCGCCCACTCGTGATCCTTCGTGTACTTCAGGTCGCTCGGGTACTTGCTCATGGCCTCGTCCTCACTTCTGGCGGCGGTAGAAAGGAGTCTTCACGACGACGGCCTCGACGGCCTTCCCACGGATCTCGATGAGGATCTTCGTCCCGATCGCCGATAGGGCGGCGGGCACGTATCCGAGGCCGATGTTCTTGTCGAGGGTCGGCGAGGGGGATCCGCTCGTCACGACGCCGATGTGCTTGCCGGCTTCGTCCACGATCGGATAGCCGTGCCTTCCGATCCCGCGGCCTGTCATCTCGAAGCCGACGAGCTTTCGGGAGAGCCCGGCTGCCTGGATCTTCTTCAGCGCGCTCTTGCCGAGAAAGTCCCGCGGCTTGTCGAGCTTGACCACCCAGCCGAGCCCGGCTTCGAGGGGGTTGGTCGTCTCGTCGATCTCGTTTCCGTAGAGCGAGAGGCGGCCCTCGAGGCGCAGGGTGTCGCGCGCACCGAGCCCGGCCGCCTCGATCCCGAGGTCCTTGCCGGCCGCCATGAGCGCGCGCCAGAGCGCGGGGGCGTGCTGGTTCTCGGTGAAGAGCTCGAAGCCGTCCTCGGCGGTGTAGCCGGTGCGCGCCGCGATCACCGGGATGCCGTCGATGCTTCCGTCCGTCAGCTGGAACGACGAGAGCCCGAGGATCTCGGCGCTCGCGCCGGCCGCGGTCGCGATGGCGATCGCCTTTGGGCCCTGCAGCGCGAGGAGCGAATAGCGATCGCTCGCGTCCTCGAAGGAGACGCGCCCCTCGCAGGCCTTTCCGACGTGCGCCGCGATCTTGTCGCGGTTCGACGCGTTGCAGACGATGAGGAAGCGATCGCGCGCGCGCCGGTAGACGATGAGATCGTCGAGGATCGTGCCGCCCTCGTTACAGGCGACCGTGTAGAGCGCCTTTCCATCGGGCAGCTGCGTGAGGTCGCCGCTGACGAGGCCATCGATCACCTCCTCGGCCGCCGCGCCCTCGATGAACAGCTCGCCCATGTGGGAGACGTCGAAGAGCCCTGCCGCCGTGCGGACGGCGTGGTGCTCCTTGAGCAGCCCCGCGTACTGGACCGGCATCTCCCAGCCGGCGAAGGGGACGATGCGGGCGGAGAGAGCCTTGTGCTCGTCGTGGAGCGGCGTTCGGCGGAGGTCGTTCACGGCGCGGGACGATACCGGCGCGACCCCCGCGCATCAACCCGTGTGTGGCGATCAGGAAACGCCAGCGGCCCGAGCGCGATACGGGCCTCATGGAAGCCATCCTGCTCTCGTTCCGAGATGAACCACTGCGGGTCTTCCCGCTCGGAGACCGCTCGCTGGAGGTCGGTAGCGGCGCCGGCTGCGACATCGTCGTCCACGACGAAGGGGTCGAGGAGCGGCACGTCCTCGTGCGGCGCGACGGCCTCGACGTCTGGGCCGAGCCGCTGTCCGGCGAGCGCCGCCGGATCCCCATGCCGCCCGGCCGTGCGGTACGGCTCGGGCAGCACCACGCGATCGCCCGTGTGCTGGACGCGGACCCACCGCGGTTCTCGCCGATGCGAACGGAGCCGATCGTGGTCGCGCAGGAGGCGGACGCGAGCCTCTGCCTCCTCATCGGAAAGGGCGTCGAGGCGCGTCGTGTGACGCTCACCTCGCGCTCGGTCACGATCGGCGCGGACCGCGGGCTCGACGTCGTGCTCCACGATCGGGCGGTGAGCGGGCGCCACGCGCGCGTCGAGCCCGCCGCGCTCGGCTTCGTGCTGCGCGATCTCGGCAGCCGGAACGGGACCTACGTCGAGGGCGTGCGGACGATGCTCGCGCGCGTCGTGCCCGGCCTTCGCATCCGGGTCGGGCGGACGGACCTGCGAGTCGTCGCGGGCGGGGAAGCGGCCGAGACACGGAGCGACGGGCTCGTCGCCGCCTCTCCTGCGTTGCTCGAGGTGCTCGGGAGCGTGGAGCGCCTCGCGAAGTATCCGTGGCCCGTGCTCGTTCTCGGGGAGAGCGGCGTCGGGAAGGAAGGCATCGCGCGCGCGCTCCACGTGCACGGCCCCCGACGCGATCGACCGCTCGTCACGGTGAACGCGGGCGGGATGAGCGAGACGCTCGTCGAGAGCGAGCTCTTCGGGCACGAGAAGGGCGCGTTCACGGGGGCCGCCGGGATGCATCGCGGCGTGTTCGAGCAAGCGGAGGGTGGGACGCTCTTCCTCGACGAGATCGGCGAGCTCCCGCTCAGCCTCCAGGCGCGACTGCTCCGCGTGCTCGAGACGGGCGAGGTCAGGCGCGTCGGCGGCGAGTCCGCGATCCAGGTCGACGTGCGCATCGTCTGCGCGACCCATCGCGATCTGCGCGGGATGGTCCAGGCGGGCACGTTTCGGGAGGACCTCTATTACCGTCTGGTCCAGCTCGTCGTCGAAGTGCCACCGCTGCGTGAGCGACCGGAGGACATCCGCGAGCTCGCGACGCACTTCCTGTCGAGAGCGGGGCAGTCCACCGGCGCGCGCGCGTTCACCGAGGCCGCGATCCTCCGGCTGTGCTCGCATCACTGGCCGGGCAACGTGCGCGAGCTGCGGAACGTGGTGCAGTCGGCCGCGGCGTACGCTTCGGCCGCGATCGACGTCGCCGACGTCGAGGAGGCCATCACGCGGATCGCCGGTCCCATCGCGCTCTCGGCGGTCGCGCTGGACGGCTTCGAGCTGGCGATGAAGCGCTACGGAAACCTGGCGGCCGCGGCACGCGCGCTCGGGGTTCCCCGCACGACCCTGCGCGACCGGGTCGGACAAACCCGACGGCGCAAGTAGCGGCACGCGCTCGACCCTGCGACACCTCGCGCATGCTCCGCGCGCTCGTCCGAGCAGCTCGCCCTCTCGCTCACGCCAACATCGCGCCGCCGATCCTCTTCGGGCAGGCGCTCGCGATCTCGCTGACGGGCCGCTTCTCCTGGACGGGCTTCGCGGTAGCGCAGGCGTTCGGGATCGCCGATCACCTCTTCATCGTGTTCGCGAACGACTACGCCGACCGGCACGCGGACGCGATGAACCGGCACCCGACGCTCTTCTCGGGCGGCTCGCGCGTCATCCAGAGAAAGCAGCTCTCGGCCGAGGCCGTCAAGCGCCTCGCGATCGCCGCGGCCGCGTGCGTGCTCGCGATCGGAGTCGTCGGCACCGTCGTGTCGCCGGCGCTCCCCGTGCTGGCGGTGGTCGCGCTCGCGCTGATGCTCGCTTACAGCTATCCGCCGGTGGCGCTCTCCTATCGCGGCGGCGGCGAGCTGCTCCAGGGCCTCGGCGTCGGGGTCGTGCTGCCGATGGTGGGCCTCGCCGCGCAAGGGGCCCTCGGGACCGACGTCCTCGTCTTCCTCGCCCCGACCTTCGTGCTCGGCGTCGCCGGGAACATCCTCACCTCGATCCCGGACGAGCACGGGGATCGCGACGCCAACAAGCGCACCGTCTCCGTCCGGCTCGGCGGACGTTCCGCGCGTGCGCTCTCGATCGTGATGCACGTCTTCGCGGTGATCCTCGGCTCGTTGGCGTTCTCGATCGACCTCGTGTCGAACATCGCCGCGCTCGTCCTCGCGCTGGGCCTCCAGGTCGCCTCCGTGAGGTACCGCCACTCCGATCGGGCGAGCACGCTGAGGTTCGTGATCCTGGGCGGTGCGACGGAGAGCGTGGCGCTGCTCGGGTGGTCGCTCGGGCTCTGGCTCTCAGCCGGCCCCTAGAGCGCCGAATCATTTGAGAGCGTCGGGAAATCCAAGCATTTCGCGTCAGGTCCGAGCGCGCCCGGAGCGCGGAGCGAGGCGTACCAGAGGTACGCCGCAGTGAGCAGCGAGGACGTAAGCCGGAGCTGGCGTGAAAGGCGCCGGATTTCCTAGCGATTCAAGTGAATCGGTGCTCTAGCCCGAGCTCGCGCGCCTTCGCCTCGCGGATCGCCGTGTACGGGCGATCCCATCGCGCGGGAACGTCGCTGCGCCAGGCGGCGACCGGGATCGCCTCGTCGGCCGCCAGCCCACGGAGCAGCGCGCTCTCCGCGTCCGGATCGCGGCGGAACGTGAACGGGTTGCGGTGCTCGCCCGTGTCGATGAGCCCGTACTTCGGATCGTTCCTCGCGATGAGCTCGAGCATCTCCTGCGCACGCGCTTCCGAGTACTCGAGGAAGGCGAGGTCGAACGGGCCGACGTCTCGGCGGGTCTCCGGCTCACGCGCGACCCAGCGCGCCCAGTCGAAGCCGTAGAGAAAGTCGTGCACGTAACGGAAGTGGATCGCGGTGTGGCGCCCGAACAGAGCGTGCACCGTGACGAGCCTCTCGCCCTGCTCGCGCGCCGATGCGGCGCCGTGCTCCACCACGGTCAGGCCGAGCGTGGCGGCGAGGCGATCGAGATCGGCGAAGATGTTCTCGGGGAAGTGCAGATCGATGGCGCTGGACACCGACTCGAGCACGCCCCTCACGGTCGGCCGCGCGCCCGGAGGGACTGTCGCGACGAGCGTCTCGAGAGAGGACGGATCTCCGCCGCCCGGACGGAGGCTCTGCCAACGCCCCATCAGAGCCCCAGGAGCGGACCGAACGCCAGCAGGGCGGCGATCACGAGACCAGGCTCCCAGATCGCGCGGTGGAGCTCGGTCTTGAGGGCGTGCTGCGCGGTGAACGCGTCCGTGAGCGCCTCGCGGCTCAACGCGACGAGCGACGCGAGGCGCATGAGCGCGAGGCTCCCCGCGCCGAGGAGGACGACCCTCGGCGTGCCGTGACCGAGCCACGCGGTCGCGAGCCAGGTCGCGCCGCCGAGGACGACGCAGGCGATCATGAGCCAGCGCGCGCTCGGATTGCCGAGCGTGGTCACGAACGTGCGCTTGCCGCCGGCGCGATCGCTGCGCTCGTCGGAGAGCCCGCTCGCGATCGCGCCCGCGAGCGAGAGCAGGGCAAAGCCAGGGAGGACGTCGAGGGACGGCATCCAGAGACGGCCGGACTGGAGATAGGCCGTCAGCCAAGGGAGGACGACTCCGACGCCGATCGCCTCGACGATCTCGCCGCCGCCTCGATAGTTGAGGCGGAGCGGCGGAAGCGTGTACGCGACGAAGAGCCCGAGCGCGGCGAGAACGAAGGGCACGGCGTAGGGCCGCGCGAAGAACGCCTGCGCGACAGCGGCGAGCGCGATGGCGAGAACGCCCGCGAGCAGTCCGGCGCGAAGCAGGCTGGGCGCCGGGAGGACACCGTCGGGGATCGTCTTGGGCGACGTGTGCGGGAACATCCGTCGCTTGATCGCGTCCACCTCGCGATCGCCCCAGTCGTTGAGCGTCACGACGAACACGATGTCGAGAACGGTGAAGGCGAACGCCAGCGCGAGACCGACTGTCGAGACCGAGCCGGTCGCGTCGATGCCGATGCCCTGCCCGAGGAGAAAGGGCACGAGGAGCTTCGGCCAGCTCTTCGGCTTGAGCGCGAAGCGCCAGCGGCCTTCGGCCGTCGTGGGCACCAGGCCGATGCGGATGGGCACGCTGCTCCTCTATCACACACATCCTCGCTCGCACGGAGGGCGCCGAGGGGGCTAGAGCGCCGAATCATTTGAGAGCGTCGGGAAATCCAAGCATTTCGCGTCAGGTCCGAGCGCGCCCGGAGCGCGGAGCGAGGCGTACCCGAGGTACGCCGCGGTGAGCAGCGAGGACGTACGCCGGAGCTGGCGTGAAGGGCGCCGGATTTCCTAGCGATTCAAATGAATCGGTGCTCTAGGATGGGCGCCCGAGCATGGACGACCTCATCCTCCTGATCCTCAGCTCCCCCTCGGGCGCTGGGAAGACGACGCTGACGAAGTACCTGCTCGAGGAGCTGCCGGACTTCACGTTCTCGGTCTCGCACACGACGCGAAGACCGCGGGTGGGCGAGGTGGACGGCGTCCACTATCACTTCGTCGATCGCGCCGGCTTCGAGGAGCTACGGGAGAGCGGCGGGTTCGCCGAGTGGGCCGAGGTGCACGGCAACCTGTACGGGACCAGCCTGCGGGAGATCGATCGCGCGCGTGAGCAAGGCAAGCGCGGGATCGTCTTCGACATCGACTACCAGGGCGCGCGGCAGATCAAGGCGACGCGAGCCGAAGCGGTGGGTGTGTTCATCCTTCCGCCCTCGCTCGAGGTGCTCAAGAGACGGCTGGAGGGACGCGGGACGGATGACCCGCAGGTCATCCAGCGGCGCTTCGACCACGCCAAGATCGAGATCGAGCACTACGGCTTCTTCGACTACCTGCTCGTCAACGACGACCTCGAACAGAGCAAGCGAGCCCTCATCGGGATCGCGCTGGCAGAGCGTCACAGGCGTGTCCGGCTGGCGCCGCTCGCGGAGGGTCTGCTCCGGAACGGGCGCGTGTAACGAAGCCGAGGGCGGCCGCGAAGGGCCTTTCATGAAGCGACGCGAAGCCCTCTCGCTCCTCGGATCCTCGATCGCCGCCATCGCGTGCGGCACGCCCGCGGTCGGCGAGAGCCAGTCGAGCGGGCCCTGGCCCGGACCGTCGAGGCCGATCTCGTACGTCACCGACCCGCCGCCTCCGGTGGGCGAGGTGCTCACGCTGACCGAGGACGAGTGGCGTCATCGCCTCACCCGCGAGCAGTTCCGCATCCTCCGCGAGGAAGGAACCGAGCGCGCCGGGAGCTGCGCGCTGCTCGGGGAGCACCGAGCCGGGACGTTCCATTGCGCGGGCTGCGGCGCGCCACTGTTCGCCGCCGAAGCGAAGTTCGAGTCGGGCACCGGGTGGCCTTCGTTCACGCGACCGATCGAAGGACGCGTCCGAGAGATCTCCGACATGAGCCTCGGGATGCTCCGTACGGCCGTCGATTGCGCGCGCTGCGGTGGCCACCTCGGTCACGTCTTCCCGGATGGGCCGCCGCCGACCGGGCTACGCTACTGCATGAACGGCGTGTCGCTCGAGTTCCATCCTGCCTGACGCACGCGAGCTCGGACGCAGGTAGCCGTTCGATCCGAACCAGGCGAGCGAGTCGGCCACCGCGCGCTCGATCGGCGTGCAGGGCAGATCGAGCTTCGAGATCGCGTGCGAGCAGTCTGCCGCGAGGCCGAGATCGGCGATGCGTGCGGCGGCCGGCGTCAGGAGCGGAGCACGCCGCGTGAGCCGCGCGAGGGCGAGCGAAGCGGCGGCGTGCGCGGCGAACGCGGGAACCTCGACGACGGCCCGCTCGCGACCGAGCGCGCGGAGCGCCACGTGGGCGAGCTCCGCGAGCGTGAGGTCGCGGTTTCCGAGGAGAAACACGTCTCCGCGCGCGCCTCGCACGCGGCGAACGCTCACTCGGAGAGGCGTGCGCGTGCGTCGCGCTGGTCGGGATCGATCGTGAGGGCTTCGCGCCACGCAGCGCGCGCGCCTGCGGCATCGCCTGCGTCACGACGTGCATCGCCGAGCATCACGCGATACTCGGCGCGACGACCGCGACGCCGGATCGCGCCTTCGATGAACGGGATCGCTTCCTCGGGTGCACCGCGTCGCATGAGGACGCCGGCGAGCCCCAGCATCGCGTAGTGGTTGCGGTCGTCGAGCGCGATGGCCCGGCGGTAGAGGCCTTCGGCTTGAGCATCGGGCAGACCTTCGGCGCGCGCGACCAGCGCGTCGGCGTCGCCTCCGGTGTCCACTTCCGGCGCGGCGACGGGCTCGGGCTCGGCAGCGTCGACGCCCGCATCGACGGGCTCGGCCGTGACGCCCGAGTCGGCTGCCGGGGCCGGCGCGGCCTGCCCGGCATCGATCGGCAGCGTCGCTTCGCCACCGTCGACCAGCGCCTCGGCGGCGTCCGGTTCGGCGAGCGCGCCGACGAGGAGCGCGGCATCAACGTCGTCCGCTGCTGCGAGCGTCCCGCTCCCGTCGCCACCGTCACCGACGATCAGCGCGCCGTAGCGCGTCCAGCCGATCCATCCGGCCACGCCGACGAAGGTCGCCGCGCTCAGCGCGACGAGCAACCACGCGAGGCCGCGACCCGGCGATGCGCGCGGCACGCTCGCAACGGGAACGGGCTCTGGGGCGGCGCCGACCTCGAAGTGGTCCGGAGCAGGCGACGGGCGTCCCGTCGGCGTGCCCACCGGCACTCCAGAAGGAGGCGCGGGCGCACTGATGACGCCGAGCGGTGCCGGATCGCGGCGCGACGTGCTGGAAGGCGGAGAGGACGGCGGGCGCGCGCCG
>JBBSAT010000019.1:0-47970 GCA_038252025.1 Polyangiales bacterium
CGCCTTCCGGAAGTGATCGACCGCGTCGTCCTCGCGCCCCATGCGCCGAAGGATCATCCCGCGGGCGTAGTGGGCGCGGTCGTGCTTCGGCGCGAGCACGAGCGCGCGCTCCGTCGCATCGAGGATCTCGGACGCCTTGCCGTTCGGCATGCTGTAGAGCGCCCACGCGAGAGACGCGAGGAGATCGGCGTCTTCGTGGTTGAGCTCGAGCTCGCCTCGTAGGGTCGCGACGGCGCCCTCGAAGTCTCGGCGCCGGATCAGCACCTCGGCCTTCTGGTTCTCCATGGAGGCCGCGACGATGGCTCCGAGCTTTCGATCGGACTCGGGCGTGCCGCCTCCGTCCTGAACCGCGCGGAGGTAGGGCCCGCGGCGCTTCTCATCGGTGAGCGTGTCGTGAGCCTGCGTCAGGTGGCCGAAGACACGCTCCACGAACGGCTTGATCGGAAGCAGCGGCCCGGAGACGCGATCGGGATGCCAGCGCTTGGCGAGCGCGAAGTACTCCTTGCGGATCGCATCGGTGCCGGCCTCGCGCGGCACGCCGAGCATGTCGAAGTAGTTCTGTGTGTCGAGAGACTTGCAGCGCTCGATGAGCTCGCTCCAGAACGCGAGCTGCTCGGCGGTGAGGCCCGTGGTGGGCGGCGCAGGAGGCGGCGCGGGCGCTTCCTTGAACCGCAGCGCGCTCGGACGCGCGGACGCGCTCGATGACTGCGGCGCGAAGGACGGCGTCCCCGACGGCGTGCTCGTGGCAGGCGGCGCGGACGTCCTCGGGGCGCTGGGAACGCTCGCACGATCGGGGGCGACCTCGGGTGGAGGCGACTCGCTCGGGCCGCTCGCCGGGACGGGCATGGACGGCCGCGACGGCTCGTACGGCTCGAGCGCCTTGAGCAGGATGAACAGATAGACGAGCCGCTTTCCGAACACCTCGCCGAGCTCGCACTGGCGAACCAGCTCCTCCGGCGAGGCGGGCGACGCGCGGATCACGTCGAGAAAGCGCTCTTCCTTCGGGAGCAGCGCGAGGCGCTTCGAGTCGATCGCGCCGCCCCGGAACCGAAGGACGACGCCGCCCAGCTGCCCGAGGACGCGGTCGACCGCATCGTCGCGCGATGGGCCGCGGAGCGAGGACGCGATCAGCGCGAGCGGATCGACGCGCTGCTTGAGCCCGCTCTCGCCGACGAGGTCCACGGTCTCGTAGAGCGCGTAGGGCCCCGCTCTTCGAGCGAAGAGCGGGAGGAGCCCTTTTCCGAGCGCGGGCGAGCGGTCGACGAGCCGCCCCGCCGTCACGACGCCGGACTCGACGCGCACTCGGTCCTGTCCGCGCCCGGCCTCCGTCTCCTCGGGCCAGATGACGAGGGTGCCCGTGATCGAGCGCGTCGCGACGTGCGAGAGGATGTGCGCGAACGGAGAGCGCTCGAGGTCGCCTTCGGCAATCGGGTCCGGTAGCTCCGCCACGGGGCGAACGATAGAGCGCCTCGGCCTCCGCCGGAAGGACCATCGGCGGTGGTCGCGTTGGACGACCCCAACCGGGCACAGCGGTCCTTGTGTGCCCTCGTGATCGCGCGCTACACCGCGCGGGTATGTCGCTCTCGCTCTACGACACGCTCACGCAGCGCAAGGCCCCCTTCGTCACGGAGGAGCCGGGCCACGCGCGCATCTACGTGTGCGGCCCCACCGTGTACGACTTCCCGCACGTGGGTCACGCGCGCTGCTACATCATCTACGACGTGCTCGTGAGGCACTTGCGCGCCTCCGGCATGAAGGTGACGTACGCGCGGAACATCACCGACGTCGACGACAAGATCCTCGCTCGTAGCAAGGAGAACGGCGAGGACCCGAGCGCCCTCTCGCGTCGGTTCACGGAGGCGTTCTGGCAGGACATGGCGGCGCTGGGCAACCGCTCGCCCGACCTCGAGCCGAAGGTGAGCGATCACCTGCCGCAGATCTTCGAGATCATCGGGACGCTGATCCAGAAGGACGCTGCGTACGCGGTGGCCGGTGACGTCTACTACTCGGTGGAGTCGTTCGCCGGGTACGGCAAGCTCTCGCACCGCACCGTGGACGCTCTCCTCGAGGGCGGCAGCGGACGCGTCGGCGACGAAGAAGCGCGGAAGAAGCGCGCTCCGGCGGACTTCGCGCTCTGGAAGGGCGCGAAAGAGACGGAGTGGGGCTGGATGAGCCCGTGGGGCTACGGGCGTCCGGGCTGGCACATCGAGTGCTCGGCGATGGCCAAGGCGCACCTCGGCGAGACGCTGGATCTGCACGGGGGCGGGCTCGATCTGGTGTTTCCGCACCACGAGAACGAGATCGCGCAGAGCGAAGCGGCGAGCGGCAAGCCCCTCGCACGCCACTGGATGCACAACGGCTTCGTCGAGGTCGACAAGACCAAGATGAGCAAGAGCCTCGGGAACTTCTTCACGGCGCGCGAGATCTTCGCGAAGTACGAGCCGGAGGCGCTTCGCTACGCGATGCTGACGGTGCACTACCGATCGCCGCTGCACTTCGACTTCGAGCTCGACGCCGAGAGCAAGCCCTCGCGCTTCCCGCTCTTCGACGACGCGGAGCGGCGGGTCGAGTACGTCTACACGACGCGCGAGCGGCTGCTCTCGATCGATCCGTCGCGCATCGTGGACGGGGGCGAGGTCCCGACGGCGCTGACGACCTTCGCGAAGGACCTGTCCGGGGCCCTCGACGACGACCTCAACATGCCGGTGGCGCTGGCCCACGCGAGCGAGATGCTCAAGCAGGTCAACGAGCTCGTCGAGACGACGCGGCGAAAGAAGGGGACCGTCGCGAGAGCAGCGGTGGCAGCGGCGGAGAGCGCCCTCGCGGCGCTCGGCACGGCGCTCGGCATCGGCGAACAGGAGCCGACGGCGTTCCTCGAGCGCGTGCGTGCGCGGCGCGTGCGGGCGAAGGGCCTGACCGAGGCCGACATCGACGCGAAGATCGACGCGCGCAAGGCGGCGCGCGACGCGAAGGACTTCGCGCGAGCCGACGAGGTGAGGGCGGAGCTCGTGGCGCTCGGCGTCGAGCTGATGGACGGCCCGAAGGGCACCACCTGGCGAATGGTCTAAGCCAGACACGAGTGCTCGCGAAGCAGACCGCGAACGGGAGTGCTCGCTTCGAGCACGGACGGTAGCGGGCTGCGAAGGCAGGAGTGCTCGCGAAGCAGACCGCGAACGGGAGTGCTCGCTTCGAGCACGGACGGTAGCGCCGCTCGGGTCACTCCGGCGGCGGTAGCGTGACCGGCGAGATGGGCGGCACGCTGACGGACGGTGCGATCGGCGTCGGCGCGACGGGCGCAGACGGAGCTGGCTCGCGCGGCGGGGTGCGCGCATCCGCGAGCTGGCGCTCGAGCGTCGCCACCCTCGCCTCGAGCCGACCGAGCGACGCCGCAGCCTCCTGGCTCGCGGCCTGCGCGCTCGCGCGATCGGTCGCGCGCCCGCTCCGCTCCGTCTCGACCTCCGCGCGCGCTGCCGCGAGGGACGCCTCGGCTGCGCTCTGATGCGCGCGAGCTGCCTCGAGCTCGGCTCGTGCGGTGTCGCGCTCGGTCCGAAGGCCGTCACGCTCGGTTCGAAGGCCGTCGCGCTCGGTCCGAAGGCCGTCGCGCTCGGTCCGAAGACCGTCGCGCTCGGTCCGAAAGCCGTCGCGCTCGTCCCTCAGCACGTTGCCCGCGGCGGTGGCTTCTCCGAGGCTCTGCCGCGCCGCAGCGAGATCGCTCGTCAGGCGCGCGACGCTCGCCTGCGTATCGGCGAGCGCCTGTTGCTCGTGCGCGATCTCGGCTCGCGCGTCCGCGAGCGCAGCGCGCAGTCTGTTTCGTGCGGCGAGCATCTGTTCGGCGCTGCCCTCCGCCCGGTCGATCGATGCCTCGGCTTCCGTCAGCCGCGCGAGCGCTTCCTCGCTTCGCGCGCTCGACGAGCTCGCGCGCTCCATCGCATCGTCGAGCTGGACGCCGAGGTCCTCCGCGCGATGCGATGCCTCGTCCGCCTGCAGCCTCGCGGCCTCGGACTCGACGGCCTCGGCCGCCGCGGCCTTTCGAGCGTCGACGAGCGCGCCCCAGCCGACCCAGCCCAGGGCCGACACGACCGCGAGCAAGAGCGCCACCCATGGCAGCGCACGCCGCAAGACCAGCCGCCGTTCTCGGCCGCGATCTTCGGGCATGGTGAGGACCTCGAGCTCGCCGATCAGCTCCGACGCGCTCGGACGCACCGCCGGATCGATCGCGAGCCAGCGGGCGAAGTGCGGCGCGAGAAAGGCGAGATCGCTCCCGCTCGGCGGCGTGATCGGCACCGAGCCGCGACGCGCGAGCGACTCGGGATCGAAGGGATCGAGCCCCGTCGCCGTGGTGGGATCGAGCGCGTTGCGGAGCGTCAGCGCGAGCGAGAAGACGTCCGCGGCAGGGCCGACGTTCGCGGGGGTCGGCCACCCGCTCGCGAGCTCGGGCGCGAAGTAGTCGGGCGAGCCGGCCACGAGCTGCTCGCCCGTCTTGGCGGCCACGCCGAAGTCGAGGAGCACCGGCAGGCTCTGATCGAGCCCGTCGATCTGCGCGAGCAGGATGTTCGACGGCTTGATGTCCTGATGGCGGAGGCCCTTCGCGTGCACCGCGGAGAGCCCGCCTGCCAGCGTCTCGAAGATGCGTCGCGCGTCCGCGCGCGAGAGCGGCATCGAGGCCTCGAGATCCTTGCCCTCGTACCAGGGCATCACGAACCAGAGCCGCCCCGCGAACCAGCCGTGATCCTTGAACTGCACGACGGACGGGTGGCTGACCGCGGCGAGCATGCGGAGCTCGCGGAGCGACTCCTCGCGCTCTCTCTCGCTGCGTGGACGATCGCGAAGGAGCTTGAGCGCGACCACGTGCCCCGTGATCGCGCGGTCCTCGGCGCGCCAGACTTCTCCCTGCCCGCCCGCGCCGAGCAGCTTCGTGAGCTCGTAGCGGTCGTTCACGACCTCGCCGGGAGAGAGCGACGATGCGGGCGTGTCGGCTCCCCCCGGGGTCGGCCCTGCGCGCTCCGTGGATAGAAGGGCCGTGGGTCGGTCGGTGCTCATGCCGCCGTTGTCGTCGCGTCGCTCTCGACCGGAGCGACCGCCTCGACCGGAGCGACCGCCTCGACCGGAGCGACCGCCTCGACCGGAGCGACCGCATAGCGAGCCGACTTGATCACTCAGCGGACGACGATGCGCTCGGTCCGCGTGATCGCGAGGCGCGCGTAGGCCGAGTCGAGCCCTGCTGCAGTGAACGAGCGCGTGCGGACGCGGCGCACGAGGAGCTCCGCGTCGGAGTCGGCCCCGAGCCCAGCGAGGACCGAGGGCTCGATGCGGAACGAGCCGTCATCGGTCACGCGACACGCGAGCGTGCCGCCACGCGAGGCGAGCTCGATCTCCACGACGTCGCCGGCCGAGCCTTCGCCACCCGGCAGCCAGGAGAGCTCGAGGGTGCGGTCGCGCGCGACGGCACCGTCGTCGTCACCGAACAGGACGAGCGCGACCTCGCTCGGCGAAGCGACGGAGAGCTCGAACGCGCCCACGTCGACGCTGCCGCGTGATCGCAGCACGTACACATCGTCGTTGCCCGCGAGCGGAAAGCTCACCTCGCCGGCGTAGAACACGCCCGCCATCACGCTCGCCACGTCGGGGAACGTCCGCGGGACGAGCCGGGTCGTGATGTCCGCGAGGCCGACCTCGACCGTGCCCGCATCGATCAGCTCGACGTCCGACTCGGGCCCGATGGCCGTGCCGAACGCGCCATCGACCAGCACGCAAGCGTCCATCTCCGTCGCCACGAGGTTGGCCTGCGCGCCGCTCCCGATCAGCGGAAGCACGTCGCCCTCCGAGAGGCCGCGATACCGCGCGAAGGCACCGGTGATGAGCGCGCCATCGGCGTCCACGTGACGCTCGATCTCGAGGACGCCCACCGAGCCGGTGAGGGCCGAGGTCCCGGACGCGCTGCTGCCCAGGTCGGCGGCACAGCCGCCGAGGGCGGCCAGGATCGTGATGGCGAGAACGGTCCTCATCGGATTCACCCAGTATATCGAACCGGTGGGGTCCAGGGCAACCTGACGACGCAGGTCATCCGCCCGCTGGCCCGCCGCCAGCGACCTTCTGGCTGGCATCCCGCAGCCGAGCGGCCAGCACCCGGACCACGCCGAGGGCGATCTCGGGGCGGCTCGCCATGAGCTCCCGGAGATCGGCGCCCCGCAGCCGGAAGAGCGTCGAGGGCACCAGCGCCATGGCATCCGCGCTCCGCGGCTGGTGATCGATCACCGCGAGATCACCGAAGAATTCGCGTTCGCCCAGCTCCGCGATGCGCACCCCTCCGTCGTCGATCGAGATGCGGCCCGTGCAGACGAGGTAGAGGTCCTCTCCGGGGTCGCCCTTGTGGAACACGACGTCCCGCGCCTCGAGCGTGGTGAGCTCGAGCACCTCCGCGATGCTCAGGAGATCGTCGCCGGGGACCGTCGAGAACAACGGCACACTGCGGAGGAAGCGGGCGCGGGCGAAGGTGTCGAGCAAGGGTTGGTCCTCGGCCATCCGGTCCGGAAAGCGCTCCGAGTATCGCGCACCATAGGTCAGCGCGGCAGCGCGGCGAAGGTAGGGCTCCGAGAGCGCGACGATCGCGTCGAGTGGGTGCGCGAGGGCCTCGCGATCGAGGAGCCCGAGCCGGGTGGCGGCCTCGACTCGCTCCCGCAGCGAGAGGCGCTCGAAGAGCGGAACGAGGCAGCGCGACAGATCGTGCGGGAGCGCCACGTCGAGCAGCTCGGCGACCTGGGCGTCTCGCTCGGCCGAGGGCGCGCGGCGCGAGGCCTCGACGGCGGAGACGAGCTCATCGCCTCGCCCGGTGAGCGAGAGCAGCGTCATCGCATCCGATCGGCTCGACTCGATCCGCAGCTCCACCTCTCTCGCGAGCCAGCGGAACTCCGGCTCGAAGGACCAGTCCGGCACGCCGTCGTCCTGCGCGAGCCCCGCGAGGATCGACGTGAGGGAGAACGCGGCGCGCGCCTCGTCGATCACGAAGGGCGTGAGCTCGCTCTCCGGCATCGGGGGGCGGCGTCCGTTGCGGACCGCGTCGGCGTAGGCGCGCGCGGCGTTCCTGCGGATCGCGCGATCGCGGTGCACGAGCAGGCGCTTCACGAGCGCGCCGCTCGCTTGTGCCGAGGGTCGCTCTGCGAGGCGCGCGGCCATCAGCGTGAGGCTCGCGATCGTGGAGACGCCGGGGGCACGGCCGCCGTCGAAGGCCTCGTCTCCCAGCTCGACGAGGAGGCGCGCGACGCGGCCTCCGACGGCCGGCTCGCGCAGGAGGACGACGACGTCCGGCAGGAGGGTCATCAGACCGAGCGCGATCACGACCTCTGCGCCCTCGACCTTCGCGTCCGGAGAGCCCTTCGCCAGGAGCGCCCGCAGCGCCGCCTGCACGCCCGGCGCGAGAGACGCCTCGCGCGTGAGCTCGGCCAGCGCGGCCGAGCGTGCGTGCGCATCGGCTCCGGCGATCGCGGGCAGCAACGCGACTCCGAGCGGGGCGCCCTCTTCACGCAGGCCGGCCTCGACGACGCGTGCGACGGACCGAACGCGCGCGTCGCCGTTCTCCCCTGCTCGCGCCACCGCCTGCGCGAGCCCGGGATGGCCGCGCAAGGCCGGGGTCTGGCCCACGGCGTGGCGGACCGACGCGAGCAGCGCGTCGACGACGACGGGCGACGCCTCGCACCGCAGCGCGAGCGCGAGCGCGTCCATCGCCTCGGGAGTGGCGCTTCGTCCGATGGCACCCGCGGCGACGCGCCGGACGTCCGGGCTCGTGTGCGTGAGCGCTACGAGGAGCGCGGCCTGGTCTGGGTCGCGTGCGGCGGCCAAGAGCTCTGCGCCGAGCGGCGCATCGATCGAGTCGTTCGTGATCGCGACGACGGCCGACGCGCGCGTCTCGTCGTCGAGGTCGAAGGAGCGCCTCGCGCCGCCGACGCCGAGCCGGAGCTTCCGCTCGTCGACCGCGTGATGGAGCGCGCGGGTGTAGGCGCGCTTCGCGCTGCCGCGGACGATGATGACCATCACGACCGAGATCACGAAGACGACGACGGCGAGCCAGCGAGAGTCGACGTGCGCGGGGAGCGCGGCGAGGACCAGCGCAGCTCCGGCGTAGCCCGCCGGGGCGAGCACGCCTCTCGTGGCAGCGCGCGCCTGTGCCCGGCGGCGATGGGCGATCGGCGTCTGCATCTGCTCTTGCGCGTTCGACCAGAGCGTCTGCTTGAGCACGCGCCCCGTCCCGCGGAGCGCGACGGCAGCGGCGAGGCCCGGGACGACGCTCGCGATCGAGGCCACGACGGCGGTGACGAGCGGCGTCACGAGGAGCGCGCGGCTCGCGCCGAGCCCGGAGAGAACGCGCGAAGCGGGCCCCGCGAGGAAGATCACGCCGAGCAAGCTGGTGATCGCGTAGTAGTGGCCGAAGAAAGCCGCGATCGCGTCGGCGTCCCCGAGCTCCGCGCGCGCGGTGCTCATCACGTGGAAGTCCATCACCTCCTCGGCGACCAGCGAGAGGAGCGAGAGCAGCGCCATCATGCGCAGCAAGGGCACCCGGTAGACGAAGCGCAGGGCCTCGCGCACCGAGCCCGCCTCGCGGCCGCCGCCGATACGGTCGTGCGCGTGCAGATCGATGCGCTCGATCCCGAGAACGAGCGCGCAGGCGATGGCGAACAGGACCGGCGCCGCGAGGAGCAGCCCGCTCGCGCCGACGAGGTGCACGAGGGGCGCGACGGCGACGCCCGAGATCGTCCACGCGAGCGAGGCGCCGATCCCGGCGACCGGGAGCAGCTTGCGTCCGTTGCGCGCGTCCGTCGCGGCGACGGCAGCCGACCAGACCTGGATGACGAGCACACCGGACGCTGCCTCGATCACCACGTAGAGGACGAACGGGACGAAGCCGAGCCCCGTCGAGAGGAGCGCGCGGAGACCGAGGAGCGCGACCATCGTGAGCGCCAGCGCAGCCGCGGCGAGGCGTGCGGTGCCGAGCCGAGCCGACGCGCGAACGGCGAGCGCAGAGAGCGTCGTGAGCAGCACCGAGGAGCAGGCGAACGCCCACGGGATCATCGTCCGCGGGTACGCCGCGAGGAACACGCCGCTCTGCGCGGACTTCATCAGCGAGAGCCCGGCGGAGAGCGCGAAGACGAGCGCGAGCATCCGCGCCGCCCGCGCTCCCTGACCCTCCGGCAGATCCAGCCAGCGTGCGAGGAAGCGGCTCATCCCGGGATCAACTCTATGGGGGAGAGGGAGAGAGGGAGGGAGGGGGAGAAGGAGAGGAGGGCAAGGGCACGGGAGGGGCGGGGGTCATCCAGTCAGGGGGCGTCTGGGTCGCCCATGCCGGACGGATCGCGCTCGGGGCGCGGAGCTGGCAGCCCTGGTTCAAGTCGATCGGGCCGTCGGGCACGAGGAAGCCGTCGGTGATCCCGCCCATGCCCGTGACCTCCGTCGGCCCCGGGCAGCCATCCGCGATCCAGCGCGCCACGAGCGCGACCTCGTCGTCGGGGATCGACGGCAGCCCCATGGGCATGCCCGGCTCCTCGCGCGCGTATTCGGGCCGCACGTGGTCGTGACCGGCCGCGACGTGATCGCGACGCTCCTCGTCGCGTCGCTCGAGCATCACCTCGAGGAGCGGCGGGAGGTGGCCCGGCAACTCCGGCTCGAGGACGGAGCAGCGCCGGTTCGGATCTTCCTCGCAGACCACCCCGGCGACGAGCGCTTCGTACGTGCGCATCGAGAGGTGGCGCACCGGGTAGCCGTACCCGCCGATGTTGCCCGGCCCTCCATCGCGCTCCTCGTCGTTCATGTGACAGTGCACGCAGATGCGACCGATCACGCGCGCCTTCACCTCCGCCCACCCCACCGGGTGATCGACCGCCGGGAGCGCCGACAGCGCGAGCGTGTCGATGGGCGGCGGCATCGGCTCGAGCCGCGGATCGACGAACCAGAGAAAGTCGCGGATCAGCGTGGCGTCCTCGAGCGCGAGGCGCATGTCGGGCATCGAGGTGGTGGGATGGATCGACGGCGGGTCGAGGATCCACTGCAGCGCGACGTCGGCGTCCATGCGCTCGCGCGCGAAGCGCAGGTTGGGGGCAAGCCGCGCGGGCAGTCCGGTCTCGCGGATCTGCGCTGGCGTCCGGCCGACGTCGACGTTCCCGACCAGGTGGCAGACGTTGCAGCCGCGCTGGGCGAAGAGCACGTGCCCCCGCTCGATCCGAGCATCGTCGGGCCGGGCGAGCGTCGTCCCGGCGCTGGGCGTCTCGCCGTACGGATCGCGCACCTCGGCGACCGCAGCGAAGTAGCGGACGAGCGCGCGAACGTCCCCGTCCTCGAAGCGCGTGCGCACCATCGTCTCGTCCATCGACGGTCGAAGGTCCTCGGGCGCCGGTAGGAACTCACGGATCCACTCGGGACGAATCCGCCGCGCGACGCGCGTGAGGTCGGGGACCTCGCGGTAGTGATCGATGTTCCGCTGGTAGCGAGCGACGATCGCCTCGCCGTAGTGCTCGGCGAGCGTCTGGTACGCGTGATCGCCCGGGCTCAGGCCGTGCAGCCACTGGTGACAGCTGACGCAGTGCATCGGCCGCGCGGCCGGCGGGATCTCGTCGATCGTGTGACAGCGGTTGCACTCGAGCCGCGTGATGACCGCGCGGCCTTCGTCGATGGCTTGCTGTCGGACGGCGCCGTCCCACGGGCTCGTGTGCCGATCGGCCGCGCCGAGCGCCGCGGTTCTCGCGGCCAGATCGGTAGGCTCTGGAACGGGAGCGGCCTCATCCCCGCAAGAGAACAGGAGGAGGGCGACGAGCACGGAGAGCGAGCGCAACACGACGCGGAGGATATCGCCCACCCCGCGCGAATCCCATCGTTCAACGAAACGCGTGTCGCACCTACCCCGAACGGTGTCGCGGTGTGCTCGCTTCAGCGGCCACTTCTGGCGCAGGAGTACCTCCCTGGTCCGTCGTCACGCGATCGGGAGGTCTGGAGGCGAGAGCGGCCCGATGATGAAGGCCCGGCAGCAGGCGTCCTCGCGATGGATGGTCTCGCAGAGCAGCGGGGCAGAGAGGCTGCGCTCGCGCAACGAGCAAGCGCAGTGACCGCAGGCGGTCGCATCGGGGACCATCGGACAGCAGCCGCTCGCGGTCGCCACGACCGACGCGAGCGCGAGAGCTCGTGCGAACCGCACGTAGTGGGGACGCGTCGTGGAAGCGCTCATGACCTCGGGACCCTCCGGACCGACGAAGCAGCCAGTCGTTCGCTCCACTGTCTCACGAGTGTTCGTCCGGGCCATCGTTCCGTCGCTCGTTGTCCCCGCGCCTCCTCCTCGAATGGAAACCCCCCGCACGCGTGGTGCGAGGGGCGTCGGTCGAACCGCGAGCGAAGCGCTCGATCTACATCGGTCCGCAGTCGGTGCAGTCGGTGCCCGGATCGCAGAGGTCCGTGTGCGAGCCCTCTCGGCCATCGTCGCACTCGTTGTCACCGGCGTAGACGCACGTGTCGTTGCATGCGGCCGGCGTCGCCATCGCGGAGCACATGCCCGTCAGCCGATCGCACAGATCGGTACCGGCGGCGCAGTCGCCGCAGGAATCGCAGCCCGTCGCAGTTCCGCACGCGCGACCGGTGCAGTCACACGCGACGCACGCGCCGTCTCGGCAGCCCATGCCGGTCGCGCAGTCGCCGTCCATCGTTCCGCACCGCCCGCCCGCGCCATCGCTGCCGCACTCGCGTCCGGTGCAGTCCGGGGTCCGACACGCGCCGAACGAGCAAGCGGTGCCCGTCGCGCAGCCGCCGCAGACGCCGCAGTCGCAGGCCGCGCCGCCTGCGCACGCGCCGCAGCTTCCACCACAGCCGTCGTCGCCGCAGGTCACGCCCGTGCAGTCCGGCGTGCACGTCATGCACGTGCCGCCCTCGCAGACGGCCGGCGCGGTGCACGTCCCGCAGGTCCCGCCGCAGCCGTCGCTGCCGCACTCCGCGTCGGTGCACGAGGGTACGCACTCGGATCGGTTCCGCGGGCCGCAGTCCGTGCAGTCGGTGCCGAAGTCGCAGACGGAGTACAGCGAGTCCGGACCGCCGTCGTCGCACTCGCCGTCGCCCGCCGAGTCGCAGGTCTCTTCGCAGATCACGTCGGGCCCGAGGCCGCTGTCCGTTCCGGGGACGCCGGCGTCGACTCCGGGCATGCCCGTGTCGACTCCGGGGACGCCGGTGTCGACTCCGGGCATGCCCGTGTCGAACGTCTCGGTCCCGGAGTCGGTCGCCCTGCTCGAGCCACCGCACGCGACGAGCGAGGCGGCGGTCAAGATCGCGAGCGCCAGCGTCCGTGTCGTCTCTTTGCTTCTCATCGGAGCCTCCGGGTGTTGCGGGAGAAGCCCGCGCCAGAGCGAATCGCGTGCCGAGCGCGAGGCGCTGCGTTTTCCCGAGCGATCGCGAGGGAACCGGGCGTTGATGGCCCGTTGCACGATGCCGAGCGGCTACTCGAGTGGCTACCGACCTCGCGCGCTGGGGTCTGCCGCGCTCAGTGGCGTGTGGGGCCGATGGTCCTCAGCGCGTGCCCGACGACGTCGAAGCGATCGCCCTCGCGACGCGGATTCCGTCCATCGCTGCGCTCACGATGCCGCCCGCGTGGCCCGCGCCCTCGCCGGTCGGATAGAGCTTGGCGAGACCGACGGCCTCGAGCGTCTCGGGATCGCGCGGCGTGCGAACCGGCGCGCTCGTGCGCGACTCGGTCGCGACGAGCACCGCCTCGGACGATCCGTAGCCGCGCATTCGCTTGTCGAACACGCGGAGCGCGGCGCGCAGCTTCTCGCTGAGCGGTACGCCCGCCACGTCGAGGATCGGAGCGACGTCGCTCGCGACGAGACCCGGGACGTAGCTGCTCTCCGGCACGTCCATCGAGGCGCGCCCCGCGAGGAAGTCGCTCGCGCGCGTCGCGGGCGCACGCAGCATGTCGCCGCCCGCGTCGTGCGCCGCTCGCTCGATCGCGCGCTGCAGCTCCACACCGCCGAGCGGGCCGTGGAAGCCGGCGCGCTCCCAGTCACCTGGCTCGACGCCGACGACGAGGCCCGAGTTCGCGAACGGCGAGTCGCGACGGCTCAAGCTCATCCCGTTCACGACGAGCGCGTCCGGCTCGGTGGACGCCGGCACGATCCAGCCGCCCGGGCACATGCAGAACGAGAACACGCCGCGCTGGTCGATCGTCTCGGCGAGCCGGTAGGACGCGTTCGGCAGCTTCGGATGGTCGGCGGCGGCGCCGTACTGCGCGCGGTTCACGAGCGCCTGCGGGTGCTCGATGCGCACGCCGAGCGCGAACGCCTTGGGCTCGAGAGGAACGCCGTGGCGAAGCAGGAGCGTGAACACGTCGCGCGCGGAGTGACCCGTCGCGATGACGACAGCGCGGCCCTCGAACCTCCGGCCGTCGGCGAGCTCGACGCCGCGAGCGACCCTGTCCGTGACGAGGAGCTCGACGACCCGCGCGCCGAACTCGAAGCGCACGCCGACGGCCTCGAGCCGCTCGCGGAGCGCCGAGACGACGCGCGGCAGCTTGTTCGAGCCGATGTGCGGTCGCGCGTCGACGAGGATCTCTTCCGGAGCGCCGTTCGCGGCGAGCGTCTCGATGACGTCGCGGATGTCGCCGCGCTTGTCGGCGCGCGTGTAGAGCTTGCCGTCGCTGTAGGTCCCGGCGCCGCCCTCGCCGAAGCAGTAGTTGCTGTCGGGATCGACGACGCCGCGCTTCTGGAGGCCCGCGAGGTCGTGCCGGCGCGGCTGAACGGTCTTGCCGCGATCGAGGACGACGGACGCGATCCCGCTGCGCGCGAGCTCGTGCGCGCAGAACAGGCCGGCGGGCCCGTCGCCGACGATGATCACCGGCTCGCCAGACACCTCGCGCGGCTCACGGAGGGGAGCGCGCGGCGGGGCGCCGAGCTCGACGAGGAGATGAAGCGAGACGCGGTTCTTGCGCGCGTCGATCGAGCGTCGGGCGATGCTCAGGATCGGCAGTGCGTCGGGCGGCACGCCGAGCCGAGCCGCGACGCGAGCCCGGAGGATCTCGGGCTCGTCGGCGTCATCGAGCGAGAGGTCCAGCTCGATCGAGCTCGGGAGGGCGCGCGGCACGACGGCAATGTAGACGAGACGCGTCACGTCGGCGGACGCGATCCACTTCCACGGCGCCCGCCGAGACGCCGAGGGCCCCTTCCGCTATCCTCGTCCGGTGCCAGATGGGCGTTCATGGAGGCTGCACCCGAGGGTCGTGCAGATCCTCGGCGCCGCGGCCGTCGCGCTCGCGGCCAGCTGTAGCGGCCCGACGACCCAGGTGATCGTGGTCGTCGAGACCGACATTCCAATCCCCGCGCCGCTCGCTTCGGTGCGCGCGTCGACGGGGGCGGGCTCGCGTGACTTCGTGCTCGATGGCGCGGGCGGTGTTCCGTTCTCGTTCGGCGTCGTGCCCGTCGGAGGCGACGCCGCGCGCACGCTGGACCTCGTCGTCGACGGGCGCGACGCCGCGGGCCTCGTCATCGTCTCGCGCAGCGTCCACACGGGCTTCCGCGCCGGCCAGACGATCCTCTTGCGGGTGCGCCTCGAGATGGCGTGCCTCGGCCTGCCGGCGTGCGAGGTCGGATCGACCTGCATCGGCGGAGTCTGCACCGCCGACGCGATCGAGCCGGTGTTCTTGCCGGAGGTCATCCCGGGACTGGAGCTCACCGACGCGAGCGCCGTCGACGACGGCGGCTTCGACGCGGGCACGGACGCGAGCGACGCGGACACGGCGATGATCGACGTGGGGCCCATCGAGATCGACGCGGGCGTCATCGACACCGGCGTCATCGACACGGGCGTCGACGCGCACGCGCCCGACGTCGGGCCCGCCGACGGCGGCCCGTTCGACGCGGGCCCGCCGGCGATCCCGACCAGCTGCATGGACGTCCTGAGCCGAGGGGGCGCGAGCGGCGTCCACCCGATCGATCCCGACGGCGACGGCGGGAACGCGCCCTTCGACGTCTACTGCGAGAACACCGCCGAGGGCGGTGGCTGGACGCTCATCTTGAAGGTCGCTCCGACCTCGACGACCCTGCGCTACGACGACACCGTCTGGACGGGCTCGGTCAGCCGCGCGTTCGGCGACCCGTCGACGCTCGACAGCGGCGAGGCGCTCCTCGCGAGCTACTGGACGTTGCCGGTGAGCGAGCTCCGGTTCGGGATGACGGATACGGCCGGCACCCGCTGGGCGACCGCCACGCTCGCGCGCACGACGCGGCTGCGCGATGCGATGGACATCCCGGGCGCCGTGGCGATCGAGGGGCTCGACATGCCTGCATGGAGCGCCCTCGCCGGGGCTACCTTCACGAGCGTCTGCTCGGTGTCCGGGCTCGGCATGCGGATGGTGAACGCGAGCGTGCGCATCGGCGTGCTGGTCGCCGGAGCGGGCCCGTGCGGATCGAGCTCGACTGCCTACGCGTTCGTCGGCTTCGGCGCGTCGAACGTGAGCTGGTCCGACTGCTCCGCGTACGCCCTGACGTCCGGCGGGGCTCAGCCGTACGGTGGACCGCCATCGTTCCGCTTCGAGCACCCGGCGTTCGGCGTCGTGATGGGACGGTGACCTCCACACGAGCGCGCGCGGAGCGTCTGGACGCCGGCTGGCATTTCGGGATACGCAAGCGCTCATGAAACGCATCGCGGTCGCCGCGCTCCTCTCGATCGTCTTTCCCGGCTGCTGCTTCGGTAACACCTCGGGCACTGGCGGCGGGACGACGGAGCCGATCGCGGCTGCGCCGGTTCCGCTGGGCAACGGCGTACTGCCGACACCGCCGCCGCTCTTCGCGGGCGTCGACGCGCCCTACCCGCTTCCGGGCGCGGCGCCCGGAGTCGAGGGCTACATCCTGCGGTCGGGCAGCGCGACCGCGCAGGTCGTCAGCGGGCTCCCGGGCGTCACGCAGGGGACGCAGTGCTCGTACACGCAGTACCAGATCACGCACATCGCGACGCTCGACTGTCGCTGGAACGTGACCTGCGGCGGCTACGTCCTCTACGGGCTCGGAACCTCCGGCTATCAGCACCAGACGGATCCGACGTGGCCGGCAGGGACGTTGATGTTCGACCCGCAGACGTCGGCGCGCGACACCGACCCGATGTTCATCTTCAACTCGAGCGGCATCTCGATCGGCGACGACGCGTCGGGCCGCAACGGCGCGTTCAGCGCGACGCTCACCGTTCCCTGAGCATCCGTGCCTGCCCGTCAGAGGATCGTCGCGAGGCTCTCGAGCGCGATCCGCCGGAGCTTGATGCGACGGTTCGCATCGGGCGTCGCCGCGTCCGCCCACTCGGCGAGACGTGCGCCATCCGTCCCGAAGGACGCCTCGAACGCGCGTGACCAGTGGTCGCGCCACGCGAGGAGGAACGCGCCGAGCGCTTCTCGCTCGCGGCGCGTCATCGCATCGGCGGACACGAGCGTGCGGACCGCGTCGGCGAGCACCGTCTGGCTCGGAGCCGGGCCCGACCGCGCTCCGGCGAGCGGTGCGCCTGCGCGATGCGCGACGGCCCACGCGGCTTCCACTGCGTTCTGCACCGGGTCTACAGTACGAGCGTGGCTTCTCGAGCGCTAGACACCTCCGCCGTTCGCGCGCTGCTCGATGCGGCGGAGCGGCGCCTCGCCGGCGAGTGGCTTCTCGTCGGCGGCGCGCTGGCGAGCATCTGGTTCAGCCCCGATCGTACGACCGAGGACGTGGATCTCATCGGTCTGTCGGGCACCAACGAGGAACGCCTCGCGTTGATGGATCTCGCGAGCGAGGTCGGGCTTCCCGTCGAAGCGGTCAACTCGGCCGCGGACTACTTCGTTCGCAAGACGACGGGCTGGCGCGATCAGCTCGAGGTGCTGCGAAAGACGGAACGCCTCACGGTGTTCAGGCCTACGACCACGCTCTTCCTGCTCCTCAAGATCGGAAGGCTCACGGAGCAAGATCTCGAGGACTGCCTCCGGCTGCTGGACTTCGCGGATCGAGAAGGGCTCTCCATCGATCGTGACCGCGTACGGGCGGCGCTCGATGAATTGCCACCTGGAGACGACGAGGCGCTCCGCGCTCGTCGCGCATCGCTTCGTGGACGGCTCGATGGGTGACGACGCGGACTGAGCGTCGTCTCCTCACGGAGCCAGCCATACGTCAGCGAGGTGGGTCGTAGGCGCAGCGGAAGCCGATGTCCGCGCGCGCGCCGTCGATCAGCGCCCAGCTCCGGTTCGTCACGCGGAGGGCAGTGATCGGATGCGCGTAGGAGCCGCCGCGGATGACGCGAAAGGCGGAGAGGTCGGCGTCCATCAGCTCGAACGGCAGCGCGGGCGTCTCGCGCGTCCACTCCCAGACGTTGCCCGCGAGGTCGAGCACCCCATATGGGCTCGCGCCGCCCGGAAAGGAGCCGACCGGTGCGCTCATGAGGAAGCCATCCAGCGGATCGGTCCGCAGCGGCGAGCGACCGTGGTTCGAGAGGCGCGACTGGTAGACGCGGCCCCACGGGAAGCGGCGCTCGGGGTCGTCGCCGCGCGCGGCCTTCTCCCACTCGGGCTCCTCGGGGAGGCGCCCGCCGACGAACGCGCAGTAGTCGACGGCGTCCGACCAGCGCACGCCGACCACCGGATGATCGGGCTCGGCGAGCACCGGCACCGAGTCTGCGAGATCGGAAGGCGCGCAGCGCCCGGCGAGCACGCAGCGGAGATAGGCCGCGTTCGTCACCTCGGTGCGGTCGAGGCCGAACGTCGGCACGAAGAGGCGGCGCCGTCCGAGCTCGGCGATGAAGCGATGCGCGCCGCAGTGGTCCGGGTCGAGCTCCGAGGTGGCGAGCTCGAGATCCTGATTGCAGAGGTCGACGGCGAAGAGGATGTCGCGCTCGTCGGCGCCCATCGTGAACTCGCCGTCCGGGATCCAGATCACGTCCGGCGCGCTGACGACGATGCGCTCCTGCGCGAAGAGCGGGACCGCGACGGCGCTCAGCGCGAGCCCGAGCGCGAGCCCAGCCCTCATGCGGTGAGCGCTGGCCCGCGCGTCCGGGCGCGGAGACGAACGAGGCCGATCGCAGCGAGCGTGAAGAACGTCAGCGAGACGAGCTGCGACGTCGAGACGAGGTCGAGCACGAGCCCGCGCGCCGTGTCGCCGCGAAGGAGCTCGACCGAGAAGCGGAGGACGGCGTAGGACGCCACGTACGCGAGCGAGCGACGTCCATCCCCGACGTGCTTCACCGGGACGAGCGCGAAGACGAACGCGAGGATCAGGAGCCCGGCCGACTCGTAGAGAGGTACGGGATGACGAGGGACCGAAGGATGCGCGGCCGGCGCCATCGGGTCGGTGTACGTCGTCGCCCAGGGCCCATGCCACTCGCGGCCGAAGCAGCAGCCTCCGAGGAAGCATCCGATGCGGCCGAGCGCGTGACCGGCTGCGATCGCGGGGATCGAGAGATCGACGACACGGAAGAACGGGAGCTTGAACCCGCGCGCCGAGACGTACGCCGCGAGCGCGCCCGCCGGGACCGCGCCGTAGAAGACGAGGCCGCCACTGCGAACGCCGCTCATCGGATCCCCGGTGCGCAGCGCCTCGACGATGACGAAGAACGCGTACGCGCCGATGAAGCCGGCGCCGCACGTGTAGCCGAGCGACGCGATCACGGCGCCGACGTCGAGCTTGGAGCGGTAGGCCGCGCGGCCCACGAGGAGCCCTGTGACGAGCACGCCGAGGGCGACCGCGACGCCATAGCCGCCGATCGGGCGGACGACGCCGAAGATCTCGAGCTCAGCGACGATGGGGTGCACGGCGCCTCCTTCAGGGGGCCGTGTTGGGGTGCATCGCGGTGGTCGGCCCCGCCGGCAGTGGGGGCGGAGGCATCCCCTGATCGCTCGGCGGCGGCGCCGGGTCGACGGGTGCGACGGGCGGCGGCGCGGTGGGCGTCCCGGGCAGGATCGGAGTGATCGGCACGAGCGAAGGACGCGGCGTCTGCGGCAAGGCCGGCGGAAACGGGGGCGGCGCGATCGGCGCGTAGAGCGGGACGCCGGAGTCGCGCGGGGGCCCGGCGTCGTGGTGCGTGATCGAGGGATCGAGGTAGGCACCGGTGACGCACGTGTTGCAGAGGCCGCAGGTCAGCGCGACGAGCATCCCGGGGATGAACGCGATGATGCTCGTGACGAGCCCGCCGATCGCGAGCCCCTCGCTCTCGCCGAGGCCTTGCTTGGCGCGCGAGAGCGCGACGCCCCCGAGGACGATGCCGGCCAGCGCGAGCACGGGCGAGAGGAACGAGAGCATCGTGCCGAGGAACGGGACGATCGTGAGCACGATGCCGCCGAACATGCAGATGAACGCGAAGACTCCGAGGACGATCGCTCCGATACCCATTCGCGGGAGGACTTTCGTCGGGGCGCGAGCCGAGGTCAAGGCGAGCCCGCGGCGGACCGAGCGGAGCCCCACGCCACGGGCCCTACGCGCGTTGCTGCGACGCGGCGCCTTCGGTCGCGTCGAAACAGGGCGGCTGATAGCATGGCGCGAGTGACCCGAACGGCACGACGCGGCCCCCTCGTGGCGATCGCCGTCCTCACGTGGCTCGGCTGCAGCAGCACGACGTCGACCGAGCTCATCGTGCTCGTGCGCTTGGACCCGTCGCTCACCCTCCCGGTGGGGACGGTCACCATCGACGTCGGCGAGCCCAGCGGTGAACGGGTCACCTCGAGCGTCGACCTGGCCGACCTTTTCGGGGAGGAGCCGACCCTCGGGCTTCGATATCGGGGCGGTGCGCTCTCGCCCGTGACCGTCGAAGCGCGCGGCGACGTCGGCTCGATGGTGGTCGTCGATCGCGCGGTCACCTCCTTCGTGAGCGGCGAGCGACGCCTCCTCGTGCTCGTCCTTCGAGCCGCGTGCGTCGGCATCGCGTGCGCGGACGAGACGACGACCTGCGGGGCCTCTGCGACCTGCGTGAGCGCGTCACGCCCGGGCGAGTCGCTCCCACCTTTCGCCAGCGACGAGCAGCTCGACGCCGGCATCCCGCGCGACGCGCCGATCGTCCCGCACGACGCGCCGGAGCTGACCGACGGCGGGCCGCCGGGCGCGCGCTGCCTCTTCCCGTGGAACTGCCCTTCGCTCGACGACCGTTGCGAAGACACGGCGACCGCAGGAAGCTGCGTCGGCCGGGGATCGTCGAACGTCGGCGAGGCCTGTGCAGTCGACGCGGACTGCGAGTCGGGCGCGTGCTTGGGTGCGGGCACCTTCTTCGTCTGCTCGATCGCGTGCAATCAAAACTCGGACTGTGGCGCGGACGGCACGACGGTCTGCGTCGCGGACGAGAGCACCGGGTACGACGGGGCCTGCGTTCCGGCCGCGCTCAGCCCATGCCCCGGATGCAACGCGACCAGCCGGGCGTGCGTGGCCATGCGCGGGGGGCTGGATGCCGTCTGCACGATGGGCGCGTTCTGCGAGTTCAGCTTCGTGTGCGACGCGGGCGCGAACTGCACCGGGGTCGTGGGCTCGGCCGGCGGCCAGGCCGCGTGCACGCCGGGCGCGAGCTGCGCCGACGACGAGCTGGCGCTCATGACGGGCGGCGTCGTGCGCTGCGCCGCCAACACCGCCGCGTGTGATGTCGCGGATCCGTCGTGCGGCTCGGACCATCCAGAGTGTTTGCCCGGTGCAGCGCTCGGCCTCAGCTCGGACCGAGCCGGCGAGCTCGGCGTCTGCGTGCGGAGCCTCTGAGCAAGCCGTGGCCGCCTACTCCGCGATGCCGACGCTCGGCCCTGGCTCACGGCTCGGCCAGTACGAGATCGTCGCGCCGCTGCGCGCCGGCGGGATGGCGACGCTCTTCCTCGGTCGGCGCGTCGGGCCGGCCGGCTTCGCTCGCCACGTCGCGATCAAGGTCGTGCACGCCCACCTCGCCAGCGATCCGAGCTTCATCGAGATGTTCCTCGACGAGGCCCGCCTCGCAGCGGCCATCCAGCACCCGAACGTCGTCCACACCGAGGAGCTCGGTGAGGAGAACGGCATGTACTACCTGGCGATGGAGTACGTGCACGGGTGCTCGCTCGCGCAGTTCCTGATGCGTCTCATCCAGCAGAAGCGCGGGCTCGCGCCCGAGGTCGCGGCGCACATCGCGATGAAGATCGCGGACGGGCTGCACGCCGCGCACGAGGTGAAGGACGATCAGGGGCGCGCGCTCGGCGTCGTCCATCGCGACATCTCTCCGCAGAACGTCCTGCTCGCCTACAACGGCCAGGTGAAGCTGATCGACTTCGGTGTCGCGAAAGCGGCGGGTCGGAGCCGCGAGACGACGGGCGCGTCGCTCAAGGGGAAGATCCGCTACATGTCGCCCGAGCAGGCGTGGGGTCGATCGATCGATCGCCGAACGGACGTGTATGCGCTGGGCATCGTGTTGTGGGAGTCGCTCACGCATCGACGGCTCTTCGCCGCGGACGACGACTTCGCAGCCCTCGAGCGCGTCCGAAACCCCCAGGTGCCGCCGCCCACATCGCTCGCGCCATGGATCGGCGAAGGGCTCGATCACGCCGTGATGACGGCTCTCGCCCCGGATCCGGCGGCTCGCTTCCAGACCGCGCAGGCGCTGCGGAGGGCCATCGGCGGCGGGTGCCCGAAGGCCGTGATGGTGGAGCCCGACGATCTCGGCGCGCTCTTGATGTCCGTCATGGAGGAAGACATCGAGCACGAGCGACGGAGCGCCCCGCCGGCGGTGACCCGCGCGCTCGACATCAAGCCGCCCGAGCCGGCGCGTCGCACGGGAGCTCTGGCCGCGTTCACTCGCGAGATGCCAGCGTACGATCCAGCGGCGGGCGAGGCGCTGACCGCCGCCGAGGTCCCATCGGCCCGAGCCAGCGGTCCGGCGGGCGCGCCGGGCCTCGTGTTCGTGTCGATGACCCCGTCACGTCCCGGCTGGGAGCAAGCCGCGCCGAGCGGCCCGCCCGTGGAGGACAGCCGGATACGATCGTCGTCGCCCAGCGACGCGCGCGACCCGATCGCGCTGCCGCAAGCCAGAGGGGGAGCGATCGCGATCGCGGCGATCGGGCTCGTCCTGCTCGCCGTCATCGGCGGCGTCGGCGCTTGGCTCGTCGGGGCCTACTGGTTCGGTGGCGCGCCGCCAGCCCCGACGACGACGGCGGCCCCGATCGCGCCGCCGCCGGTGCCGCAGCTCGACGCAACCCCCGTGGGCGCAGCAGACGTCGTTCCGCCAGGCGTCGCGGAGCCGCTCGTCGATTCGCCCCCCCCGACGCGTCGAGGCGACCCACACCGCACGCACGGCGAGACGCGAGCGCCTCAGCCGGAAGCGCGGGCGCAGGCCGAGCCGGAAGAGGCGGCGCCGCCCAGCCATCTGCCCTCGTCGATCGTGGCACCGGCGCCATCGACGACGGTCACGCCGGCCCCGCCCGCAGGCGCGTCCGTCGCGGCCCCTCGAGTCGCGCCGGCCCACCCGATCGCACCGCCCCGCGCGCCCGCGCACATCGCGCCCGCGCACATAGCGCCCGTCCCTGCCGCGCCAGCCCCGATCGCGCCGGCCCCGCGGCTCGCCCCGCGTCACACGCCCGACGGTCCCTACCTGTCGGAGCCGACGTTCTGACGTCGGGGCTTCGACCGAGTCATTGCACGTCGATCGAGTACGGAAAGACGTTGCCGGAGTAGGAAGGCGGATCCCCGGGCGTGGTCAGGACGACGCCGAGCGTGATGGCGGCCCCGACGACGAGCACGCCGCCGATCACACCGAGAACGGCTGCGAGCGTCGAGTCGTCGCTGTGGCGAGGCGGTGAAGCCGTTTGCTCCCCTTCGTCGACGAGCGCGCGCGGCCCGACGCTCGTGACGGAAGTCGAGGCGGTGAGCACGATGGCTCGACGCTCGCGCTCGGCGAGCGTGATGCTCTCGGTGTCGAGCGTTGAGCTTCCTCCGAGGAGCACCAGGGCGTGAGGGCCCGTGTCGACCGACAGCTCCGCGCCGAGCGACGTCGGCGCGAGCGCCTGCCCGTCGAGCACGACCATGTCGGTCCCCCCGGAGGATCGACGGTGACGGTGAGCCGCGGCGTCCGCTGCGCGAGCTCGGCGAGCGCGCTGAGGACCGCGGGACCGTGCTGCCGGAGCATCGCGGCATCGGCCTCGGTCTGGAAACGTCGGTAGGTCTCCGCCGCCGCCACCAGGTGCCCCAGCTCGGACTCGGCGGCGGCCACGTTGAGGAGGACGTCGGCTCGAGCGCTGAGCGCGTGCGCTCGCTGGAACAGCGCGAGCGCCGCGAGCCAGCGGCCTTCCTCACCCGCCGCCACGCCCTCGCGGAACAGGCCTCGCGCCGTGTCGAGATCGGCGGCCGACGCCTGCGCGCTCGCTGCGCACGGTAGGGCGAGGAGCACCACGAACGAGAGTGCGGCGAGCAACCTGCGCATCGCCCACGACGGTACCACGCGCGGGTGGCTCGTCAGGGCCGACGCGGCTTCTTCTTGTACGTCACGCGCACGGGCGTGCCCTCGAAGCCGAAGCGCTCGCGGATCGCGTTGACCACGTAGCGCTGGTAGCTGAAGTGGATGCCCTCGGGCTCGTTCGTCATGACGATGAAGCGAGGCGGATGCGTCTCGGCCTGCGTCACGTAGTAGAGACGCACGGGCTTGCCGCGCAGCGTCGGCGGCGGGTGGTGATCGAGGACCTCTTCGAAGAAGCGGTTGCACTCGGCGGTCGGGATGCGGTTTCCGTGCTCCTTGCGCGCCGCGTCGACGGAGACGAGCAGCTTGTTCACGGCGCGGCCCGTGAGCGCCGACACCGGGACGATGGACGCCCACGACGCGAACGCGAGGACCTCCTTCGCGCGGGCGACCGCATCGTGCTGCTCCTTCGCATCGAGGAGATCCATCTTGTTCAGCCCGATGACGAGCGCGCGGCCGCGATCGGTGACCAGGCCGCAGAGCCTCGCGTCCTGCTCGGCCGGGCCTTCCTTCGCGTCGATCAGGAGCACGACCACGTCGGCGCGCTCGATGGAGCGGATCGCCTTCATCACGGCGATCGACTCGACGGCCTCGTCGATGCCGCGCTTGCGGCGGATGCCCGCCGTGTCGATGAGCACGTAGCGCTTGCCCTCGCGCTCGCAGAGCGTGTCGATCGGATCGACCGTCGTCCCGGGGCGCGAGTCGACGAGCTGGCGCTCCTCGCCGAGGAGCCGGTTCACGAGCGAGCTCTTGCCCGCGTTCGGCCGTCCGATGATCGCGACGCGCGGAACGGTGTCGTCGTGCACCACGCCTGCGTCGCCGCTCACCGGCGGGAGCGAGTCGAACACCGCGCGCTCGAGCTCGGGCATGCCGTAGCCGTGCAGCGCCGAGACGGGGATGAGCGACGGGATCCCGAGCTCGTAGAGCGCCATGCCCTCGATCGCGACGTTCTTGTTGTCGGCCTTGTTCGCCACGTAGACGACGGGCTTGTCGCCCCGGCGGAGGAGCTCGATCGCAGCGCGATCGGCCTGGAGCGGGGCGCTCGTCGCGTCGAGCAAGCAGATCACCGCGTCCGCCTCGGCGAGCGCGAGCCGCACGTGCATCGCGATCCCCTCGCGCATCGGATCGTCGCTCTCCGGATCGAAGCCGCCCGTGTCGACGAGGACGACCTCGCGGCCGTAGAGCGACGAGTCCGCGTAGTGACGGTCGCGCGTGACGCCGGGGACGTCCTCGACGATCGCGATGCGCTCGCCGGCGAGCCGGTTGAAGAGCGTGCTCTTGCCGATGTTCGGCCGGCCGACGATGGCGACGATCGGGCGATGGCCGACGACCGCGTCCGCCGGGAGCGCGCGATGGTGCTTCCGGCGAGGCTCCTTGTCCCCGCGATCGGCCTCTCGCTCGACCTCTTCACCGACGATGCGCTGGAGCGGCGACTGCCGCGGTCCGCTCCGGCGCTGGGTCGGTCGCTTCTCAGGCGTCTGCGCCGCGGGAGCGCTGGCCGGCGCAACCTTCGGCGGCGCGGCCTTCGGCGGCGCAGCGGCCTTCTTCGGCGCGGCTTTCATCGGCGCGGTCTTCTTCGGCGCGGCCTTCTTCGCGGCAGCGGTCGCCTTCTGGAGCACGGACTTCTTGCGCGTGGTCGGCCTGCCCGGCGGGTTCTTCGCGCGCGCGGCCTTCGAGAGGATCGCCTTCTTCACGGGAGCTGCCCTTCCCGGACGAGGTGCTGGATCTTCGTCGCGTTCTCGGTCCAGTTCTCCTCGACCTTCACGAAGGTCTTGAGGAAGACGTGTCGCTCGAGGAACGCCTCGATCTCGGCGCGCGCCGCTTCGCCGATCGCCTTGAGCTTGCTGCCCTTGGCGCCGATGAGGATGCCCTTGTGGCTGTCCTTGCCGACGATGATCGTCGCGCCGATCCGGATGTGCTTGCCCTCGTCGACCCACTCTTCGATCTGGACGGCGATCCCGTGGGGGACCTCCTCGTGCGTCTGCGCGAGGATGGCTTCCCGGACGAGCTCTGCGACGAAGAAGCGCTCGGAGCGATCGGTGATCGTGTCGCTCTCGAAGACGAGCCCTTCGCCGAGGTGCTCGCGCAGAGCGTCGATGATGCGGCTCGTCCCGTTGGCGCGGAGGCCAGAGACGGGAACGAACGCGGCGACCTTCATGGTCGTGGCGAGCGAGGCCAGCAGCGGAAGGAGCACCCGCTTGTCCTTCACCTTGTCGACCTTGTTGAGCGCCAGGACGATGGGCGAGCCGACGCGCGAAGCGAGGTCGAGCACGCGCGCGTCGCCCGGGCTGAGCTTGCCGAGGCGGACCGTCTCGGCGGCGTCCACCAGAACGAGGATCGCGTCGACGTTCTCGAGCGCGCCTTGCGCGTGCTCGACGAGGACTCGCCCGAGCGTGCTCTTCGGCGCCTCGAGCCCTGGCGTGTCGAGGAACGCGATCTGCGTCCGGCGACCCTCTTCATCCGTCGAGTCGGACACGCCGAGGAGGATCGAGCGCGTCGTGCCGGGCTTGGTCGACATGATCGCGAGCTTCTGGCCGACCAGCGCGTTGAGCAGCGTCGACTTCCCCACGTTCGGCCGCCCGACGATGGCGACGCGGCCGCCCCGGACGTCCTTCGGGGCGCTCTTCTTCTTCGGGGGGGTCATCGGCGGGCGGAGTGTAGTGGGGGAAGGCGGATGCGCTCCCAGAAAGGGAGGACGGGAGAATCTCGGGGTCTCCCAGGGGTACCGATGAACGGATCGCGCCCTGCGCCCGTCCCAGTAAGATGCAGCCCATGACCGCACGAACCCTCGGGGCCTCCTTCGCCTTCTCCCTCACGCTGCTCGCCTCGGGCGCGAGCGCGCAGCACATGGACCAGGGCGAAGCGAGGATCACCACGGAGACGGGCATCTCGCTCGCCCTCGACAGTGTCCCCGGGACGAGCGCTGCCCGCGTGCAGGCGATGGGACGGGCGGTCCAGACGCGGATGGTCGCGATCCGCGGCTGCTATCACAACGTCGTCGCCGTGCGGCCGACCGTGACGGGCGTCATCCGGATGCAGATCACGGTGCCCGAGGGCGCTGGCCCGGCGACGGTCACGGTGACGGAAGACGGAGTGCACGACGCGGAGATGCTGACGTGTGCGCGCGCCGCGCTGCTCGCCATGCCGACGGCGGACGTCTCGCGGCCTTCGTCCGTGGTCGCGGTGCTGACGCTCGCGAACTCGGCCGCGGAGGGCTCGGCCATCGCTGCGCAGCACGCGAGCGAGGGCTCCGAGGTCGCGGTGACGCGTGTCGGCGACCGACCGACGGCCACGACGGAGATGACCGACGTGCGCTTCGTGATCCGCGGCCCGGTCGGCTCGAGCGACGAGCTGCTCGCCGAGGGCTACCGCGTGGTGCGCTCGCAGATCGCGGGCTTGCTCGACTGCCGTCGTCGCGCGAGCCGACGGCGTCGGTCACCCGCGGGCGTCGTGGTGCTGACGCTGACGATGACGGCGGGTCAGCCGCTCGTCGTCCACACGGACCGGAGCACGGTCCTCGCGCCAGACACGGGCACGTGCCTGGAAGAGCGCCTCGGCCGTGCGCCGCGCGTCGCCGCCGCGGGGCCGGGGACCTTCGAGCTCGAGCTGACGTTCGCGCCCTGAGGCGCGCGCCCTCACGGAACGAGAACGGTCGCGGCACCGTCGAGGCCTGAGCCAGCGATGGCGAACCACCAGTGCATCGTCACCGTCTCGCCGGGCGTCAGCTGCCAGCAGGCGCGCAGCACGGCGGTCTCGAAGGGCCAGTGAACGCCCGGCGCGAGCGTGAAGCGGTGAGCCTCGGGGAAGAGCGCCGGCGGGCCGGCCGGTGCGGGAGGCATGGGGGCCCGTGCGAGCGCCGCGCCCGTCGTCGCGTCCGTCGTGAGCGTCGACGAGATGAAGCCGTGGCCGGCCTCCATCAGAAGAACGTCACGCGGCTCGGCCGCGGTGTTGACGAGCTCGCCCTGGATCACGATGCGATCGCCGTCGACGCGCGGCCCACCGACGATCGAGAACGTGACGTCGGCGGGCATGGTGAAGCCGGTCGGATCGACCCGCACGGCGATGCCGCCTTGCGTCTCCTCGGTGACCCCAGCCGGCCGCGGCGGGTCCGCGCGCACGTCTCCGAGCGTGACCTCCGCGCATGCGCCAGCGGACGCCGGGTCGACGCTCGCCTGAGTCGGCGGCGCGACGGGGCCCTGAGTCGGCGCCGCGCCCGACGAACACCCAGCGACGACCATCGCGAACAGGCCGGCGCGGGCCGAGATCACCTTCATGTCGCGAGCGTCGACCGACCGCGAAGGGCCGGTCAAGTCGATCGGGGCGGCGGCTCTTGGAGCTCAGCGCACACCGCCAGGCACAGGTCGACGTGCGCGCGCACGCGTTCCTCGCGGTCTGTGCTGCGCCAGCCGCTCTCGAGGGTGAGCTCCGGGATGTCACGAAGCGCCGCGTACTCGTTCGCCGCCATCATGCCGAGCGCCGCGGCCCAGACGCGGAGCACCGCGCGCTGCACGGGCGTCGAGGGCGAGAGGCCGGGTGGACGCAGCCGCGCGCCGAAGTAGTCCTTCTCCGCGAGCGTCGTGCCGCCGGCGGTGAGCGCAGCGAGCAGCCTCGATGCGACGCCTGCGCCGACGTGTCGGTTCGCGAACATGAACGCCGCGTCTTGCGGGCCCTCGTGAAGAGATACGACGAAGTCGGGCCGGTGCTCGTCGAACGCGCGGCGCACGATGCGCGCTTCTTCCGTGTAGAAGCGGACGAAGTCACGGTTGATGTCGTAGCCGTCGGCGTTGAAGCGCGAGAGCTCGGCGGCACCGATGGGGTTCACCGGCGTCAGGATGCGGAGCGAGACGTCGGCGAAGCGCGCACGCTCGGCGTCAAAGCGCTCGAGGAAGTCGGGGATGCACACGATGCCCGCCTGCTCGTTGCCGTGAACGCCGGACAGGACGAGCAAGCGCCTTCGCGCGGTCGCTGCGTTGCGGGAGGCGACGGACAGGATCGGACGGCGCTCGCCGCGGTAGGCGACCTCGCCCTCGACCTTCACGTCGAAGCGATCGGAGAAGCCGCGCACGGCGGCCTCGAAGGCGCGCGGCTCGTACCCGAGCGGGACGACGCCCATCTCGGTGTCCTTCGCGGGGTGATCGTGGACGCGGCGCACGAGGTGGTACTGCGCGAAGAGTCGGATGTCTTGGAGCGTGGGCACGACCCGAGTGTCGACGGCAGCGTTCCGCGTCGCAAGGACGGGCTGCCTCTCGCTTCTTTCGAGCATCGATGGCGCGGATCCGACTGACCATCTGCCAACTCGATTGACGGGGCGGCGCGCGCCTCGACAGGATACGCGCCCTTTTCGTGCATGGACCGTGGTCTGCATGCGCTGGGTGGATGGGGCTCGGCGCGCGACTGATCGTGCGGATCGCGACAGTCGCGATGCTGTCTGGCGCATCGCCGCTCATCGGTGGCTGCAGCTTCACGCCGTCCTTCGGCATCCGGAGCCGCGACCCGGCGGTGGACGCGGCACCACGCGACGCAGGCGTCGGTCACACGGAAGACGCCTGGAACGATTGGAGTTGGGACGCGGACCTCCGACGGGACTCGGGCCCGATCCAGCCGCCGGTCGACTGGCTTCCGTTCGTCGACCAACCACCTCCGCCGGTCAGCGGCGGCTCGCTGCTCGCGCTCAGCGACGGGCTGCACGTCGTCGCCGCGGACGCGGACACCGATCGCTTGCACGTGATCACCCTGGGGACGCCGCTGAGCTGGGTCACGGTTCAGCTCGAGGCAGGATCCGAGCCCGGACGCCTCGTGGAGGACGGTGTCGGCCGAGTGCACGTCGCGCTCCGTCGTGCCGGCGCGATCGCGACGCTGGAGCCGGGTGCGACCTCGGTCACCACACGGACGGTGTGCGGCGCTCCGCGTGGGCTGGCCTGGCGAGCGTCCGACGACACGCTCGTCGTCGCCTGCCTCGAGGGCCTGCTGGTGCTCTTGCCCGCCGCCGGCGGGCCCACGACGCGCGTGGACGCGCCCGCGGACGACCTCCGCGACGTCGTGCTCGTCGATGATCTCATCCTCGTGAGCCGCTTCCGGAGCGCCGAGGTCCTCGCTCTGAACGCCGCGGGTGAGATCACGGCTCGCTGGCAGCCACAGACCGTGGAGCGCACCGACGGGATCCCTGGCGACCTCCCGGACGCCGGCATCCCGGACGCCGGCATCCCGGACGCCGGCATCCCGGACGCCGGCATCCCGGACGCCGGCATCCCCGACGGCGAGATCCCGGACGGAGGCGCGGCACCGCCGGCGCTCTTCGCGCCGCACGTCGCGTGGCGCATGATCCCGGCGCCGGGCGGAGCGTGGTTGCTCCACCAGCGGCACCGCGTGACGGCCATCCCGGAGACCGGCGGCGTCATCAGATACGGGGCGGCGGCCGAGTGCCTCGGCGGAGGCATCATCGAGGAGAGCGTCTCGTTCGTGGATGCGTCAGCGCCGTCCGGTGAGCTCGGGCCCTCGCCGCCGCTCCCGGTCGTGCTCGCGACGGATCTCGCCGTCCGCCCAGAGGTCACGGCGGGGGATCCGACGCTCCGGCCCGCCCGCCCCGCCGAGCTGGCGCTCGCGTCCGCGGGCATCACGCTGGCCGAGCCCGGTCGCTTTCAGTCGATCTTCGTGGGCTCGCTCGTGAGCGCGACACGCGGCGATCCGTGCAGCGGCGACACCGCGCCCACGAGGGCCATCCAGCGCGCGACGTCGGTCACGTACACCACGCGAGGCGAGCTCCTCGTCCTCGAGCACGCGCCTTCCATGCTCCACTGGTTCGCGCCCACTGGGCTGCAGTCGACGATGCTGGACCGCGGCGGCCGAGCGACTGGGCACGACATCTTCCACGGAGTGACGAACAGCGGCGCCGCGTGCGCATCGTGTCACCCGGAGGGCGGCGACGACGGTCACACGTGGCAGTTCGGCGACGCGGCGCCCGTGCGGACGCAGACCGTGCGCGGGCACATGCTCGACACTGCGCCGTTCCATTGGGAGGGCAATCTCGACACGTTCTCTGCGCTGCTCATCGAGGTGTGGTCGCACCGAATGTCGGGCGCGAGACTGCCTTCGGTCGCCGAGGATGCCCTCTACAGCTGGCTCGATGCCGTCGACGCTCCGCCGAGGCCTCGCGGCGATGCCGATGCCATCGCCCGCGGTCGCGCGCTCTTCGACTCGAGCGACGTCGGCTGCATCGACTGCCACAGCGGACCCTCACACACGGACGGCGAGACGGTCGACGTCGGAACGGGAGGCTCCTTCCAGGTACCCGTGCTGACCGGCGTCGCGTTCCACGCTCCCTATCTACACAGCGGTTGCGCCACGACCTTGCGCGACCGCTTCACCGGAGACCCCGCGTGCACGGGCGGTGACGAGCACGGACGTACGAGCCATCTCGAGAGCAGCGAGATCGACGACCTCGTCGCGTACCTCGGCTCCCTCTGAGCGCCTCTTCAAAGGGCGAGCCCTCTCGTGACGCAGGTGCGGGGATAGACACGAAGGCCCATCAGCGGCTCGGGCGCCGAGCGAGGTCTCTCATGACCCGCCTCGCTTCGAGCCCAGCGTTCGGGCCGACGCGCCCGATCGCGGAGTCGACCGCCGCCTGGAGGGATGCGTGGATGGCGTGTGGAACGGAGGGCTGTGTGACCCAGAAGACTGCCGTCAACGCGCCGCGTGAGAGCGGCGACGCGAAGGCGAAGTCGAGCCCTACGCACTTGTCGCGGAGCAGCGTTTGATGCCGAGCGAGCCACTCCCCGCCCGCGCGCCTCGCCGGAGCGTCGGGCAAGCCGCCGGTCATCTCGCCAGCATCGTAGACGAAGCCGACCTTCTTGCTCGAGGACCTGAGGTGGCCGCCGACCCAGCCGAGCATCTGAGTCACGCCGGCAGCATCGACAGCGCCGATCCGGCGCACGAACAGCACCGGGAGGAAATCATCGACGAGGAGGTACGCCGCCACGCGTTACCGGATCTACCACCAAACGCCCCGGCTCAGTACGGCTCGGCACCGATGTCCTCGTATGAAGCTGGCGCGGACGGCGCGACGAACGCGCGGCCCTCGTCGGCGTGAGGAGCCATGGGCACGCCGTCGATCGATGCGATCGAGGCGCGTGCTTCTCGAACGGCGTTTGGCGACGCGTGGACCGCGAGGCTCGCCACGATCGAGAGCGCCCCGCGCTCTAGGCGAACGTCCTGCCGATCCCGCGCGACGTGCGCGAGCGCGAGCCACGCGTTCCACGCGCCCCGATCGGTCGACACCGCGCGCTGTGCGTGGGCCAGCGCCGCATCGAGCCGACCGTCCGCGCGCTCCACCTCCGAGATGATCGCGAGGTCCGTCGTGCGCAGATCCGATCGAGCCGCCAGCCGGCTCGCGCGCTCCGTCGCGACCTCGCGCTGTCCTTCGCGTTGGGCGACCAGGATGCGCGCGCGCAGCACGTCGCGATCGTCTGGCGCGATCCGCTCTGCCGCCATCACGAGCTCGACCGCGCGAGCCTCCGACCAGGAGGCGGCCACGAGGAGCGCGTGCGCGCGCGTCGAAGGCGATCGGACGGCGAGCGCCAGGTGCCCGCGAGAGGCCGTGTCCGCGCCGCGCCCGCCCACGGAGAGCTCCAGCTCGGAGAGCCGCAGGTGGGCTTCGGCGGAGGTCATCGCCGAGGTCTCGGGGGGTGTCTCCGAGAACGAGGCCATCGGGCGCGCCGTCACGCGATAGTGGTCGGCTCGAGCGTACACCTCGACGCGCTCGTCGAGATCCACGCCTCGGAACGCCTCGGCGAACGCGGCATCCGGGGGCACGGTGCCCTGCGAGAGCGCGCTCAGATACCAGACGAAGCGCGCGCGCACGTCGCGGTCCGGCCCGAGCGCGAGGTAGTGCACCAAGGTCGCGGCGCCCGCGTACGCGCCGTCGCGAACCGATCCGCGACCAAGCGCTCCGGCTCCGACGTCCGGGTGCGGGCGGTCGAGATCGTAGAAGTAGTCGTCCGACATCGACGCGAGCACGGTGGGCCTCGGCACGAAGAGGCGCGGAACGGTGCGGACGTCGAGACCGTAGAGCGAGTCGTTCCACGCGAAGGCGCCGTCGGACACACGATAGCGAGCGAGACCGACGATCACGCGTCCGTTCTCGACGAAGGTCGTCTCGAACAGCGTGGCGAGGCCCTCCTGAAGCCAGGTGGGCGGATCGTGGAAGCACGAGTCGACGAAGCGGTGCGTGATCTCGTGAGACAGAACGCGCGACCCGGAGGCACCGTCCAGGAGCGCGCGCTCGGCGATGACGATGCGAGGAGGCAGCGCGAGGAGCCCGTCGACGGCGCGAAGCCACCGGCCACCGACCCCGTCCCCGCGGAGCAGCGCGCTCGCTTCGTCCTCGCGACCGAGCACGGTCACGTCCACCGGCTGAGTGTCGTCGAGCGCGCAGCGATAGAAGGCGCCACGGATGGTCTGCACCTGGCGCTCGACACGCAGGGCGAGCGACCGAGCGCGGTCAGAGCCCATGTCCGTCTCGAGCCGAACGTGCGCGGTGCGCGCGCTCCACCAGCTCTCGGCGCGCGCGTCGACGCCGCGCACGCACCCGGAGCCTGCGCCGGCGACTACCAGCCATGCGGCCAGCACGGTTGCTCCGGGCGAAGACGAGAGACCGAGCAGAGCGACGGAGCTGTCGTGACGCATGGACGCCTCCTGGTCATTCGAGCATGACCGACATCGATCGGTTGCGCCGTCGGATCAAACGCAGTTCGAGCGCTCTACTCGTGCGAGCTTCTCATCGCTGTTGCGATCTGTCTCGAGCTCTGCAGCTCTGTCTCGCATAGCGAGGCTCGGCACGAGCGCCCTCGTCACGATCGGCGAGAGACCGAGGCGATCACGACGCGCTCCGATCGCTATCGCCATCGGTCGCTCGTCTCGCGCCCACACCGAAATACGCGGGCGCCTGCGAGCGCGCTCAGCGCGGCGAGGACCCTACCCGCGTGGTCAACACGAGCTGGCGTGACTCGACGTGCGCTTCGAACGAGAGCTCCCCCGTTCCGGCGAGGCGCGCACCGAGCGCGTCGAGCGTCGCGCGATGGGGATCGCCGACGGGGAGACCACCCGCGAGACCGAGGATGGCGCGCGAGCCGCGAGCGCCGTCGAGGTGGCCCGCGCCGATCGCCGCCGCGCGCGGGTCGGCCGGGACGTCCGGACGAGCGAGCGCTGCGCGCACGTCCTCTTCGACGGGCGCGATGACCCAGCGCGAGCCGCGACGAGCGACGAACGTGCCGGCGAGGTTCGCGAGCTCACCCTCGCTCGGCGCGGCGACGCCGGCCGCCGCGAGCGCGGCGTCGATCCGTGGGCCTTCGCTGATCGCGACCCAGTGGTCCCAGAGCGCGTCGCCGCTGCGAGGCAACCACGCGAACGCGATGCGCTCGGCCTCGCGCAGGAGGAGACGAGCGACGTCGGCGCGGCCTTCGAGCGCTCGCAGAGGGGCCGCGGCTCCGCGGCGCGCGCGAGGCGGCCGCGGGGCGTTCGCGCCCAGAGAGAAGAACGCGACCACGTCCTCGGGGAGCAGCGCCGCGAGAGGACGGGCGTCGCCACGCGGGTCGGTGAACGGCGCGCGCATCGTCACGACGATCCCACCGGCCTCGGCGGTCATCACGATGCTCGCGTCGCGACGCATCACGATCGGCATCTCGCCGCCGCCGCGCCAGTCGAGGGCCGCTGTCTCGAGCGCCGCTCCGTCGCTCCAGCCACCGGTCACGCGGCGGAACCGCGCAGAGCGCGCCAGCGAGCGCCCGGGCGTCGGAGGCCTCCCGACGATCGTGCGCGCCATCTCCTCGTCGCCGAAGACCACCAGGCGATCGCCGGTGAAGAGGTAGAGCTCGGTGTCGACGTCGGTCGCGCGATCCCCGCGTCGCTCGAGCGTGGCGTAGCGCTCGACCACCACGCCTCCGAGATCCACGTCGGCGCGCGCGCGCTCGGCGAACGTCAGCGCGCCGCGATCGCTCTCCGTCGGGCCCGACGCCTCATCCTGGAGGATTCGATCGATGGCGAGCGGGGTCGGGCCGGCGAACACCGGCAGGCCGCGGGCGAGCTCGGCGACGCCGAGAGCGAGCCACGGGCCGCTGTGCCCGCCGAGAGGCCGCCGCGCGAGCGACGCCCGCACGCGATCGGGGTCTCGCACGTGCGCGATGCACACCCACGAGCGCGGTCCGCTGTCGGCCTGCGCGCACTCGATCGGACGATCGAGATCGAGACCGCCCTCGGCGCCGAGCTGGCTCCCGCCGTGCTCGTCCAGCCAGGTGATCGCCGCGCGGGCGATCGCGGGCTCGGTCGCGCCGCCGGTGATCGCCGTCACGAACTGCGAGGGCTGTGCGAGGCGCGCGTAGCGCCAGCTCGATCCCGTCAGCACGCGCGAGAGCGGCTCGGTCGCGAGGAGTCGCACGGCGGCGGCCGAAGGAAGGTTCGGCTGGTGCGCTCGGCGGATTCGCTCCACCTCGGGCGCGAGGCTCGGATCCCGAGGGGCTCCGCGCGCGCGCGCAGCGAGGTAGACCGCCGCGTCGTGCTCGATCGCCTGCGCCGCGACCGCGCCGGACGCGCGCTGGTCATCGGCGAGACCGCTTCGAACGAGCTCGGAGGCGCCCGCGAGCCGAGCGCGATCGCGCGCGTCGATGGCGCCGGCGAGCGCGTGCACGATGGCGCGCGCGAGCTCGCGCTCGGGCGCGGCGAGCGGTGCGCTCATCGCATCGAGCCTGGTACGCATCGCATCGAGCTCGACAGCACCGGCGCGGAGCTCGTGCGCGCGCACGGCCTCGATCGCGAGGCCAGGATCGTCCGTCTCGATCGTCCGACGCAGCGCATCGACGTCGACCGTGCCCGGCTGCACCCGCTCCGCGGCGAGCGCGAGCAACCGGCGCTCGCGATCGGATCCGTTCATCATCTCGGCGGCGAGCGTGCGGCGCGCGGCGTGAGGCAGCCCGACGAGGGCCTGCACGGTTCCGAACGGCGGCAGCGCCGCGCCCTCGGGCGGTGCCGCGCGCGAAGGCGCCTGCACGATCTCCCGTGCGGCGATGAGCGCGCCCTCCGGATCGTTCAGCGCGAGCGCGAGCCCGCGGCGGTGCGACTCCGGATCCTCGTCGAGGACGGCGGTGAGCCCGAGCCCGCCAGCGTGCGCGGGCGCGGTCTCGCTCGCGACGGCGATCGCAGGCGACGCCGAAGGCGCGAGCGCGAGGTCGGGCGTCGCCGTGGGCTCCTGCAGCGTCGCCTCGAGCAGGTGCGAAGCCTCCGCTGCGCGAAGCTCCGCTTCGGCGGCGCGCGCCTCGGCCTCCAGCACGCGGCGCTCACCTTCGAGCACGAGGGCCTCGGCGTGCGAGGCACGAGACCCTGCGTCCGCCGCGAGCGCCTCGGCGTCGCCCACGCGGGCCGCAGCGAGCGCGAGACGTGACTCGGACATGGCGACGCGCTGGTCTGCCTCCGCGGCGAGCGTCTGCGCCTGCGCAGCGGCCTCCGCCGGGGTCTGCGAAGGAAGCTGCGCGAGCATGCGGATGGTGGGCGGCGCCGGCGCCGCATCGACCCCTGTGGGAGGAGCATCGGCCGGGGCGGTCGCCACCGTGCTCGGCACGCCGGCGTCCGCCGCAGGGAGCGGATCGGGATGCGCCAGGGGCGCAGGCGGCTCGGTCACCACGACGGGCGGCGTGACCGTCGGCTCGACGATGGGCAGAGGCGGCGGGACCGTCGGCTCGACGAGGGGCAGCGGCGGCGTGACCGGCTCGACGACGGGCAGAGGCGGCGTGACCGGCTCGACGATCGGCAGAGGCAGCGTGACCGTCGGCTCGACGATGGGCAGAGGCGGCGTGACGACGGGCTCGACGGCAGTGGGCGTGGCCGGCGTCGCGACGGGCTCGGCGGGCTGCGAAGCCGCCGCGATGCGACGCGCCTCTTCGATCGCGGTGCGCTCGGCCAGCGCCGCGCGCGCTTCGGCCTCCGCAGCGCGGCGCTCTGCCTCGGCGACGCGACGCTCGGCGTCCGCGGCGCGCAGCTCTGCGTCGGACGTCAAGACGGCCGTCGGCTCCGCTGCCGCAGCGCTCGGCCGCGTCTCGGCGGCGCGGCGCTCGGCTTCCGCGGCGCGACGCTCCGCCTCGGCGAGACGCGCCTCGGCCTGCGTGCGTCGGGCATCGGCCTCGGTGGCGCGGCGCTCGCCCTCGATCGCAAGACGGTCCGCTTCTTCCGCGCGACGCTGCGCCGCGGCGATGCGCGCGAGCTCCTCTTCCTGGGCGAGCCGGCGCCACTCCGCGAGAGTTGGCGTGGCGGTGTGCGTCGCGGGCGGCGGCGGCGCCTCGGCCGTGCGCGCGACCGTCGGAGCCGCGGCTTCCGTCGGCGCGGGCGGTATGGGCTCGGCTGCGGCCACGACGCCTCGCGGCTCGACGCACGCGAGGACTCGACGCCGCGCCGCTTCGTCGGGCGCCGTGCGGAAGGCGGCCTGCAAGAGGCTCGCGCGGCCCGTGTCGGACTCTGCGGCCGCGAGCTGTCTCGTCAGCGAGCAGCCTTCGGCGCCGGCGGTCGCCACGAGGGCGCGCTCGCGTGGCCGCGCGGGCAACGGAACGACGTCGATCGGGGCCTGATCGATCCGCGGGTCGTCGGGGGACGTCGCCCTCGCTCGCGCCCTCAGCGCCTCGCTCTCCCCGTGCCCGCGCGCCTCCTCCGTGATCGGAGCGATCACGCTGACGAGCGTCGGCCGAGCTTCGTCGCGCAGCGCGACGTCGGCCCAGCGGAGCGCCTCGTCGGGCTGGCCCGCGCGCACTGCGCGCACGGTCGCGGCGTACGCGACGAGCGAGGACTCCGGATGGCGCGCGATGAGCGGCGCCGTCTCTGCGTCCGCGAAGCCGGCGACGCGCGCGCGCTCGAAGGCCGCGACGCCGTCGGCGTCGATGCGGCTCGCCGCGAGATCGCTCGACGCCCAGGCGACGAGGTCGCGCGCTGCGTACGCGAGGTCCGTGCGTACCCCGGCGGGAACGCCGCGCATGCTCGCGACGGCTGCGTCGGCGTAGAGCCGCGCAGCCACCAGACGTGCATCACCGAGCGCGAGCAGCGCGAGCTCGGACCAGCGCGGGGCGACGGGACGCGCGCGCTCCGCTCGCACCACGAGGCCACGACGCAGGCTCGGACCGCGGGGGCCCCACGCCTCGGGGATCCATCCGTGCGCCTGTGCCTCGACCTCCATGTCCACCGCGCGCGAGTACCGGCCACGGCGCTCGAGCATGAGCGCCTCCTGGTGCAGCGCCGCTCCTGGGACTTCCGTGCCCAGCGCGCTGTGGACCTCCGCGAAGAACGCGTCGGGCGACAGGCCGTGCGCCTCCGCCGCGTCCAGCGCCTCGACGAGCGCACGCGAGAGGGCGGTCGCCGCGGTCGGCCCGGGCTGACGGCGCCACGCGCGCACGCACGTCTCCATCGTGACCGGCGCGAAGCCCTGCATACGCGCGAGCTCCCCGCACAGGAGCGCGTCCAGCTCGGGACGGTTCCGGGCGCGGGCGCGCAGTCGCTCGAGCGTGTCCGGGTCGTCGCCGAGCTCGTCTTCGGCGATCAGACCCCACGCGAGCGGATCGAAGAGCTCGCCGCGCGCCTGCGCGATCACGCGGAGGCGGTCGTCGGGAGCGAGCGGTGGATCGCTCTGCTCGCCGGCGTCGTCGGGCTCCGGTGCGTCCGCCGCCGCGATCGCGCCATCGACGTCCCGCAGCAGGATCCGCAGGCGGACGAGCCAGCGCCTTCTCTCCGGAGACGGCGCCGCCGCCTCGACGAGCGCGAGCATCGCGACCGCGCTCTCCGCTTCGCCGCCTGCGTCGGGGCCGAGGGCGACCCACCGCGTCAGCGCGGACTCGATCGCCTCCCAGGCGCCGTCCGCCCGCGCCACCCGCGGCCCGCCGCGCAGCACGAGCTCTGCGTGTCGAGCAGGGAGGTACACGCCGTAGAGACCGAGCAGATCGGCGACGTCCGTCGCGGCGCCGGTGGCGACGGTCCGCGGGAGCCCGATCGGATCCATCGCGAGCAGTCGCGACTGCGCGTCGTCGGCAGGCGCGTATGCGTCGGCCTCGCTCCACGCAGCGAGCCATCGCATCTGGAGGAGCCGTGAGGTCGGGGCGAGCACGAGCACGCGCGCCAGCGCATCCCGGGCGACGGCAGCATCGCCCTCGCGCGAGAGGCGCAGCGCTTCGAGGAGGAGCTCGACCGCGGTGTCCGGCGCCAGCGCGCGGGCGCGCTCGGAGATCGGAGTGAGGGCGCTCGCCGATGTCCCTCGCTCGCGCGCATCTCGATCCACCGCAGCGCCCATCCAGCCGGCGATCACCGCACCGTCGCGGTCGCTCGCGCCATCGAGGAGTGGGCGAAGGCATCCGACCGCGTCGGCGCGCCACGCGTCGTAGGAGAGATGGAGATCGGCGGCGACGAGGCGCTGCGTGTTCGAGTGGATCTCCGTCACCTCGAGGTGAGGCTCGTCGATGGGCGGTGTCGCAAACCGGATCACCGCGGGGCCGAGCGCCAGGGCCGCCGACAGATCCTCGAGAGCGACCGTGCGTCCGGCAGCGAGGTCGTCGAGCCACGTCGCGAGCGCGACGCGCGTCGCCGCGGTGAGCAGCGGGCCGTCTGCCAGGAGCCGTGCGCGCGCGCCGGAGACGTCGCCGCTCCGCGCGGCGAGGACGATCCTCGCGCGGATCCATGCGGGCGCGATCGCGAGCCGGCTCGAGGCCGCCGAGTCCACCCAGGCGGACGCGGCTGCGACGTCGTCCGCGTGGACGGCCAGCTCGAGCTCCGGGATCGCGGTCTCGTCGAGATCCGAGACCGGACCTGTCGGCACGAGGCCGTCCCACCACGCCGTCTCGCCGAGGAGGTCGAGCCGCGCTTCGCACGCCTCGTGGTCCGTGTGCTCCGCTGCGCACTGGGCAGCGATCCGCGCCCCAGCGCGATCGGCGACCCAGAGGGCGTCGAGGGCGCGCGCTCTCTCCTCGTCGGGGACCGCGCCGTCGACGGCCACCTCGAAGGCGAGCGAGCGATCGCCGACGCCTTGACCGACCAGGAGGCGCATGGCGGCGTGGGCGCGGGCGCGGAGCGTGGCGCCGACCCCCGCGATCGAGCGGTGCGGTGCGAGCGCGCGCGCGATCGCGATCGAGCGCCCCTCGGGATCGTTCGCGAGCTCCCAGTCGGCGATCGGCCCGCCGTCGCCGTCGACGCTCAGCGCGAGCGCGGCGATCAGCTCGGCGGTGCGGCGCTGCTCGTCGTCGTGCGCGAGTGCGATGGCCTGGCGAGCGTGATCGAGCGCGTCTCCCGCGAGGTGAGCCTCGAGACAGTACGCGGCGAGCGCGACAGCGAGCACGGCGCTGTCCGGATCGCCACGACGCGTGCGCACGAGCCGCGCGATGGCCACGCCGCGTCCCGAGGGGACCGCGGTGCCGACGAGATCGATCGCGAGATCGAGGAGGTGCGCGTCCTCGAGGTGGCCGATCGCACGCGCGAGCGGATCCCATCGATCGATCGTTCGAATCGCTCGCGCCAGCGGAGCGAGCCGCGCCGCGTCCTCGTGCCGCGCCGCAGCGCGCAGCAGCTGGTGGAGGCGCGGCAGCGCGCGCACGCCGAGCAGCGCGAGACGCTCGGGAGTGAGCGGCTCGCCGGGGAGGTCCGCGCCGAGCCGCTCGAAGTCCAGCCGCGCGGCGTCGTCGAGCGCGCGCGTGAGAGGCTCGGCGAGCGAGAGCCCTGCGAGCGATCCGCCCGCGTCGGCGCGAGCTCGCACGAGGCGCGCGATCACGTCGCGGCCGCCACCGGGATCGGCTCGGCCGACCGCCTCGAGCGCGAGCTCCAGGCTTCCGGTGCGCTCGGCGACGGAGAGCGCTTCGCCACGCATCTCCCGGTGCAGCGACTGGGCGCTCGCGCGCTCGCCGTCGGGCGCCAGCGCCGCGTAGGCGCGAGCGATCTGGAGCGCGCGCAGCGTCGCCTCGATCGCGATGCCGAAGTTGCCCGCTCGCTGCTCGACGGCTGCGATGCGCCTGAGGCGGGCGACCTCGCGGCCCGGATCGGTGGCGAGGTCCGGGTCGATGGCACCGAGCGCGATCCGCTCGGCGCGATCGGAGTCCGAGAGCTCGGCGCCGGCGTTCCGGATCGGCGCGCGGAACCCACCGGCCCCGCATCCGCCGACCGCGAGGGCGAGCCCGGCGAGAAGTCAGGGCGCGGCTCGGGCGCGCACGACTTGCGGCTTCACGGACACTCGAGAGGGGGAGCACGTGTTCGCGTTCGTGGTCATCTCGACCGCGAGGCTAACCCGAACGAGCCGCTCGACGGCGCGGGTATCCCCGACATGCCTGCCAGTCGGCGATGGCTCAGCGCTCGAGCCGCGCCATCACGCGCGGGTCGGTGAGCGCGTCGACGAGCAGATCCGGCGCGTGTAGCGCGAGGTCGTCGATCGAGAAGCCCCCGGTCGCCACCGCGATGACCTCCGCGCCGATCGCCCGCGCTGCGGAGATGTCGCGCGGCGTGTCGCCGATCACGACCACGCGGGCGCTCTCGACGTCTGCGCCGAAGCGTGCGGCGCCCCGCGCGGCCCCGCGGGCGAGGAGCTCCGCGCGATCCTCGGCGTCGCAGCCGAAGCCGCCGAACGCGAAGCGCGAAGACAGCCCGCCGCGGGCGAGCTTGATGCGCGCGCCCACCTCGACGTTGCCCGTGCCGAGGCCGATCGCGACGTGCGCGTGCGAAGCGAGGAGATCGAGCACGTCGAGCACGCCGTCGAGCACGCGATACCGCTCGGCGCGCGTGATCTCGTCCTCGAGGTGAGCGAGATAGGCCACGAGCACGCTCTCGATGGCGTCATCCGTCGGCGTCCCCCCCCCGAGCGCGATGCCCGCGCGCGCGATGGCCCGATCGGTCATCCCCCCGAACGGAAATTCGAGCGTGTCACTGCGCCCGATCACATCGACGAAGGCGCGCTCCATCGCAGCACGGCCGGCTCCGCCGCAGGTGAGCAGCGTGCCGTCGATGTCGAAGAGGACGACGGTGGGTCGCACATCGCGAGATTGCCGCACGGACGCGGAGAGACAAGGGACCATACCCTCGATGGGCTCGAGGCCTGGACTCGGGCCCCGCGCGTTGCGGTCCCGCCGCCGCGGGAGCGTCGGCGCTCACGGCACGTCTCGAACCTCGTCGGGCGGCGCTTCGGGCGGCGCTTCGGCTTCGCTCGCTTCGTCAGGCGCCGCTTCAGGCGCCGCTTCGGGCTGCTCGGGAACAGCGCGGGCACCGCCTCCTCATCGAGATCGACATCGGCGGCCGCCTCGTAGGGCTCGACGAGCCACCCTACGGTACTTCGGCGCTTCCCTCATCGACGAACCGGCGCGAGCGCGGCACGGTGCGGCGCGGCGGAATCGGCTGCCGGATCGGGGAGACGAGCATCCGCATGGCGAAGATGAGAGCCGCACAGGTCAGCAGCGCGAACGGCGCGTTCGAGATCGTCGAGCGTCCGATCCCCGAGCCCGGCCCGACCGAGGTCCGCATCAAGGTCGAGGCCTGTGGCGTTTGCCACAGCGACGTGTTCACGAAGTCGGGCGCGTTCCCTGGCCTCGTGCTCCCTCGCGTGCCCGGCCACGAGATCGCCGGCCGCATCGACGCCGTCGGCACGAGCGTGATGGGCTGGAAGGTCGGCGACCGCGCCGGCGTCGGCTGGTACGGAGGTCACTGCGGTGAGTGTCGGGCGTGCCGGAAGGGCGCCTTCATCAACTGCACGCGCTCGCTCGCCACGGGCGTGAGCTTCGACGGTGGCTACGCCGACTACGCCGTCGTCCCCCACGTCGCCGCTGCCCGGATCCCCGACTCGCTCGACGCGGCGGACGCGGGCCCGCTCATGTGCGCGGGGATCACCACGTTCAACGCGCTGCGGAACAGCGGCGCGCGCGCAGGCGACACGGTCGCCGTGCAGGGCATCGGCGGCCTCGGCCACCTCGCGATCCAGTTCGCATCGCGGATGGGCTTCCGCACCGTCGCCCTCTCGCAGGGCCCGGACAAGGAGAAGCTCGCGCGAGAGCTCGGGGCGCACGAGTACGTCGACACGAAGAAGGTCGATGCCGCCGAAGGTCTCTCTCGTCTCGGCGGCGCCGATCTCGTCCTGGCGACAGCGCCCAACGCGGCAGCCATCGCGAGCACGCTCGGCGGCCTGACCCCGCGCGGCAAGCTGCTGATCGTCGCCGCCCCGTTCGAGCCCATGCAGATCCCGGCGCTCCCGCTGCTCTCGGGCAAGAGCATCGCGGGCTGGCCGAGCGGCGTGTCGATCGACTCGGAAGAGACGATGGCGTTCAGCGCGCTGACGAACGTCCGACCGCGCATCGAGAAGTTCCCGCTCGAGCGGGCCGACGAGGCGTACGGAAAGATGATGAGCAACCAGGTCCGCTTCCGGGCCGTGCTCATCCCCTGAGCCACATGAATCGTAACGACGAGGGAGCGACGCGATGAACTGTCCGAAGTGCACAGCGCCGATGGAGATCGTGCGCTTCGAGTCGATCGAGGTGGACCGCTGCACGAAGTGCAAAGGGCTCTTCTTCGACGCGATGGAGCCCGAGCGGCTCCGGAAGATGCGCGGCTCCGAGTCGATCGACATCGGCGACGCCGAGCTCGGCCGCGCGCAGAACGAGAACGATCGGATCCGCTGTCCGCGCGACACGACACCGATGCTGCGCATCGTCGATCCCGGGCAGCCGCACCTCTGGCTCGAGTCCTGCCCGGTCTGCAACGGCACGTTCTTCGACGCCGGCGAGCTCCGTGACTGGAAGGAGGAGACGCTAGGCGATCTGGTGAGGAGCTTCTTCGCGAAGCCGCGCGCCTGATCGCGAGGCGCGCAGGTCGCGAATCCGCCCGGCGCTCAGCAGCTCGGCCGGCAGGCTTGCTGGCCGTCACCGAAGGGACAGCAAGCCTCTCCGCTCGCACAGTCCGCCATCGTTCGACACGAGCGCTCCGCACAGAGATCGGCCTGCGAGCACACGGACTGGATCCCGTCGGTGCAGCAGAGCGTGCCGCCGGTGCAGTCCTCCGGGCCCGCGCATCTCACCTGCGCACACGCGCTCGCTGCCATGCAGAGATCACCGGCCGGGCCCGTCGCAGCGCAACAGACTTCTCCGGTCGCGCAGGTCGCCGCCCCGCACATCGTGCCCCCGGCCGCGTCGACCGCCACCGCCGCGTCGACCTCCACGCCCGCATCGACGACCGAGCCCGAGTCGTCGCCCGCCGCTGCGTCGGTCCCGCCTCCGCCGTCCGATCCCGCGCTGGCATCCGTAGGCGTCGGACTTCCGCCACACGCGGCCAGCAAGAGCACACAAACCAAGAAGACCAAACGATGAAGCATGCCGCACCGTCTCATCGCGGTCGCGCATCGTCAACCGGGACGGTGACCTTCCGTCCGAGCGGCCTCGGGCGCAGCGGCACACCCAGCGGGCACTCGAGCGCGGCTCGATCCCACCTTCCGAGGTCGGCGGCCGCGTCGTAGGTGCTCGCGAGGAAGGCCATGAGCGTCGCCTCGGGATCGCGGGCGCGGCGCACCGCATCGTAGGGGAGCACGAACTCGCCGAGGGTCTCGTCGAAGCGAGCGTCGCTCGGCTCGACGCGCGCGCGGCTGAGCCCAGGCGGCGGGGGATACGCGTACGAATAGAACGAAGCGTCGTCGACCCCGGCCCCGCCGGGCCAGAAGCCCGCGGAGGAGACCTCGTCGCTGTACGCCTCGCGCGTGACTGCGTCGGGCAGCGCGGGGATGCCTCCTGGGTGAAGCGGCGCGGCGCGTCCGCTGAATCGCGTCACCGCGAGGTCGAAGCTGCCCCAGAAGAGGTGCACCGGGCTCGCCTTTCCGACGAACGAAGTGCGGAAGAGCTTCAGCGTTCGATCGACGCTGACGAGAGCGCCGAAGTAGCGGTTGACCGCGTCCGCGTCGTACGGGCGCTCGGCCCGATCGTGCGCGAACGGCAGCGCCCCCCGGATCTCGTTGGGATGCCCATCGAACTCCGGATCACCGCCGAGGTCGCGCACCATCTCACGCACGTTCACGTCGAACTCCGCCACCGACATGGGGCAGAGATCGAAGGACCTCGCTCGACCGTCGGAGGCGGCGCCGACGACCGCATGATCGATGAGATCGAACCCGATCTCGATCCCACCCGGACCATCGGGGATGAGCGACGTCGTGAGACCTCGCGCATCGACATAGAACGTCGAGTGCCAGGAGTGGTTCAGCCACGGTGTTCGCGCGAGGCGATACTTCCCCACGATCTGGGAATAGAGATGCAACGCCGAACAGGTGTCCCGCCAGGCGGCATAGGGAATGTCGGGCCACATCCGATCCTCCTCAGAGCGAGTTGCGATGAAGAAAGGCGACCGATCGCTCGGCGATCTCGCGCCAACCATCATCGATCGTCAGCGAGTGACCTCGATGGCGAAACGTCTCGAGCTCGGTGACTGCACCTGTTCTCTTCTGTCTCTCGTACGACGCCCGGGTCATCGCGAAAGGAACGGTGTGATCTTCGTCGCCCGAGATCAGGAGCAGAGGCCCACGCTCCGTATTGTGCGTGTCGACGCTCGCTTCGGTCTCGGGGTCGATGTTCGCCGTCGCTGCCTGGAAGAGCGGTCGTCCCGGGGCCGGGATCGCGAAGGCCTCGTAGAGCGCATCGGCATGCTCGGTCGAGAGCGTGTTCCCGAACGCGTAGCGGAACTGCTCGCGCGTCAGCGACACGGCGCGCCGCCGATTCGCCGGATTTCGCAGGACCGGAAGTCCTGCCTTGAGCGCGGACAGCGGAAGCGGGAGCACGCCACGGAAGGGCGCCGGATCGATCGCCACGCCTCCGACGCCGAGGCCGAGCCCGAGGAGCTTCTGGGCGATGAGGCCTCCGAACGAGTGGCCGACGATGATCGGCGGGCGGTTCAGCTGGCGGATGATCGCGGCATAGTGCGTGGTCGCATCGTTGACGCCGATCCCCGCGAAGGCCTCCGGTCGCCGTCTCGCGTCGGCCACCGTCTCGGGATCGCCCGGCCAGCCCGGCGCGAGCGTCGCATAGCCAGCGTCCTCGAAGAATTTCCGCCATGGATCCCAGCTGCTGGCGTGCAGCCAGAGACCATGGACGAAGACGACGGGCGTGCGGTCCGACACGTTCGCCCGGCCGACCTCGCGCTGTTCACGATCGGTGATGGTTCTCGCGGTTGCCATGATGCGGGTCCTGCTGGTGAGGGTCTGGGCGGGGGCGCATTCCCCATCGACCTAGGCCCCCTCCGGCGCCGCGCGCCCCGCGTTCGAAGCTACTCGCTCCGCCGGCCGCCGCGGCGAGCGCGATCCATTTGCGCTAGCTTCGGGCCGTGCGCGTCCTGGTAGCCGATGACGACGACGAGCTGCGCGCCCTCGTGCTCACGGCGCTCGGGCGCGAGGGGCACGAGACGATCCAGGCGGGCACTGCGGGCCTCGCGCTCGAGCTCGCGCGCCAGGAGCGCTTCGACGTGCTCGTCCTCGACGTGATGTTCCCCGACGGCACGGGCCTCGACGTATGCAAGCGCCTCCGCGCCGACGGCGTCGCGACGCCCATCCTCTTCCTGAGCGCGCGCGGCGCGGTGTCTGCGCGCGTGGACGGGCTCGAGGCCGGGGCGGACGACTACCTCGCCAAGCCCTTCGCGCTGCGCGAGCTGCTCCTGCGCGTGCGCGCCCTCGGACGACGCGGGCCGGCGCGCACCGACGGCACGATCGAGCGCGACGGCCTCCGGATCGATCTCGCCGCGCGACGAGCGTTCCGGGGCGAGCGCGAGATCCCGCTCACGGCCCGCGAGTGGGACGTGCTCGCAGCCCTCGCGGCGCACGGAGGGCGCGTGCTCTCCTTCGACGATCTGCTCGAGCGCGCCTGGGGCGACAGCTCCGAAGGCGCGCGCAACAGCCTCGAGGTGATCATCGGCCGCATCCGTCGGAAGGTCGACGCGCCCGGCCGCGAGAGCCTCATCCGCACGGTGCGCGGACACGGCTACGCGCTCGCGGTCGCGACGTGACGCCGCCGCCCGAGCACGCCAGAGCGACGGACACGGTGGTCGGTCGCGCGGTGAGAGCGCAGCAGCGAGCGCTCGCAGCGTCTGCGCTCTTGCTCGTGGTCCTCGGCGGGGCGTTCGCAGCGCTCGATGCGACCAAGCGAGAGGACACGGCGATGCTCCAGATCGCCCACGTGTTCGCCGCCGAGCTCGAGGAAGACTCGCCCGGCGAGCAGCGCCAGGCGGTCCTCGACGAGCTCGACGAGCAGGCGGCGTTTCGCGGGCTGATCGAGGTGCGGCGAGGGAGCGAGCTCCTCGGCAGCTCGCCACGCGAGACGGGGCTCGGCGAGGCGATGCCGACCTCGGGCACCTGCGCGTTCCAGCACGTCGGCGAACGCCTTCATCGCGTGTGCGCGGTCCGTGCTCGCGATCTGGTGATCGTGACGGCCGAGCCCTTCGCGCTGGCGCTCAGGCCCGTGGCGTTCGCGATCGGAGCGATGGCGTTGACGGCGCTCTTCGTCACCCTGCTGGGTGCCGCGCTCAGCCGACGTGCCGTGGCGCGGGCGCTCGGGCCTCTTTCGGAGCTCACGTCGAAGGTCGCGGCGGCGACCGCGGAGGGACCGGCGCTCGACGTGGCGTGGGACGTGGTGGAGATCGAGACGCTCGCCTCGGCGTTCGAGGGCCTGCTCTCGCGGATCGCGACGGCGCGCGAGCGCGAGCGCCGCTTCCTGATGGACGCCTCGCACGAGCTGCGCTCGCCGCTGGCGCGCCTGCGGGCAGAGCTCGAGCTCGCGGTGCAAGAGACCGCGGACCCGGAGCTGCTCGCGCGCCTCGCCCGGGCGTCCTCGACCTGCGCGCGCCTCATCCGGGACACCGAGTCGCTGCTCGCCCTCGCCCGCTCCGAGACGCCCGTCGGGATCGCCGTGGACGTGAGGGACTCGGTGCGGCGCGTCGTCGAAGACGTCGCGGCTCGAGACGCTTCGCTCGCGGTGCGCGTCGTCGTGAGCGGGGATGAGGAGGCGCTGGTCCGCGCGGACCCGGCGCTCGTCGAGCTCGTCATCGCGAACCTGATCGACAACGCGCTGAAGTTCTCCGCAGGGCCCAGCGAGGTGATCGTGAAGAGCCTGGAGGGAGAGGTGACGCTCGACGTGAAGGACCTCGGTCCCGGCATCGGCGAGTCGGACACCGCGCGCGCGTTCGAGCCGTTCTACCGGGGCGATACGGCGCGCGCAGAGACCCTCGGGACCGGGCTCGGGCTCGCGCTCGTCCTCCACGCGTCCGAGACGCTCGGTGGAAAGGCGACGCTCGAGCGCGGGCCCGAAGGCGGCACGGTCGCTCGGGTGGCGCTGCCGGCGTGGAGCGGCGGAGAGCGCTGAGCGGCGCGCTCAGGGTCCGCGCAGGAGCGCCTCTTCCTTCGCGCGGCGCTCCGCTTCGCGATCCTCTGCCGCCTGCCTCGGGTCCACACGCACGAGCACCACCGTTTGATCTGCTTGGATCGAAGCGCACGTGCACGATCTCTCCCACGAGGAGCCTGTTGGCGCGCGACTCGCTGAAGTACATCACCTCGACCGCCGTCGCGCG
>JBBSAT010000020.1:0-47947 GCA_038252025.1 Polyangiales bacterium
CGGACCGGTCTCGGCGCGCCACGCGCTCGCGAGCTCGCTGAACCTCGCCGCGCTCGACGTCGTCACGCGCGTCGGTCCCGATCGCTTCGTCGGTCAGCTGACCGAGCTGGGCTTCTCCCACGCGGCCGATGCGGATCGCGAGAGCGCCGCGGTGGTCCTCGGGGGGCTCGACGTGACGGCGATGGAGCTCGCCCGCGCCTACGTCACGCTCGCGCGCGGCGGAGAGGCGATCCCGCTGACGATGTGGCGCAGTCCCGAGCCCCAGCACGGCTCGCGCGTGATCTCGGAGTCGGCTGCACGCCTCGTGACCGACGTGCTGACCGACGCCGCGGCCAGGCGCGCGGGCTTCGGCCGGGACCTCGAGCGCGAGGCGGGCGACGCGCCGTTCGCGATGAAGACCGGCACGTCGTCGGGCTTCCACGACGTCTGGACGGCGGCCTACGACGAGGACTTCACCGTCGTCGTCTGGCTGGGCGATCCGTCGGGCGAGCCCATGGACGAGGTCACCGGGTTCGGTGGCGCGGCCCCGCTCGCCGCCCGCATCCTCTCCGCCGCGCGCAGGCAGAGGGGCGCGCTCGTCGCGCCGACCTCGACGGAGCCTTCGGTCGCCCTGGCCACGGTCGAGGTCTGCGCGCTCACGGGCCGACTGCCCGGACCGCGCTGCCATCACGTGGTCCGCGAGCGTTTTGCGTCGGACGCCCTCCCGTCCGCGCGCTGTGAAGCGCACGACGAGACCGGCGCGCTCCTCCTGCCGGCGCGCTACGCCGACTGGATCCGTCGCGCGCGCCCTCCGGGGGTAGCGCTCGAGAGCGAGCCCGCGCGCGAGACGGCCATCGTGCGTGTCGCCTACCCGCGCGACGGCGCGACGCTTCTCACGACCTCGCTGGCGGATGCGCCCACCATCCCGCTGCGCGCCGTCGACGGAGACGTGCCGATCGAGGACGTCTCTTTCGAGCTCGATGGCGTACGGCTCGCGACCGCCTCCTGGCGCCTGGTCCCGGGCCATCACCGCATCGCGCCCGTCGTGCGCGGTCGTCGTGGCGAGGAGAGCCGCTTCGTCGTCGTGACGCGCTGACCGAGGCCTCAGCCGCCGATGAGGCTCATGCCGACGCCCTCGTGCTCTCGCGCGTCTTCGTCGGTGAAGCGGTGCCCCTCCCCCTTCGCGCCGAGCGCCCAGCGGAACAGCCACGCGAGATCCTCGTCGCTCGCTCCGCTGCGCATGGCGTCGCGGAGGGATACCGACGCGCGATCGGCGAGGCAAGCGCGCACTTCACCGTGCGCCGTCACGCGCAGCCGGTTGCAGTCGTCGCAGAAGTCGTCGCTCACCGCGGTGATCAGCCCGACCCGCCCCGTCGAGCCTTCCGGGGCATCCAGATAGCGGGCCGGCCCCGCGCCGCTCGTGCTCTCGCCGCGGCCCGGTCCGACGCGTGCGCCGAGCGACTCGACGATCTGGCTCGCGCTCATGAAGCGCTCGCTCGGAAGCCGAGCGCCCTCGCCGATCGGCATGAGCTCGATGAAGCGCGGCGTGATGCCGCGCGCTCGCGCCCAGTCCACGATCGCGCCCAGCTCGTCGTCGTTGACCCCGCCGAGCGCCACGGTGTTCGTCTTCACCGCGATCCCAGCGCGCTGGGCGGCATCGATCCCAGCCAGGACGTCGGCGAGCGAGCCGCCCCGCGTGATCGCGCCGAAGCGCGCCGGGTCGAGGCTGTCGATCGAGACGTTCACGCACGAAAGCCCAGCCTCCGCGAGCGCTTCGGCGTGGCGCGCCAGGAGCGAGGCGTTCGTCGTGAGGACCACCTCGGCGATGCCGGCTTCCCGCAAGCGTGCGACCAGCTCGACCACGCCGCGGCGCACCAGCGGCTCCCCCCCCGTGATGCGCACGCGGCGCACGCCGATCCGCGCGAGCACCCCGGCGAGCCGAACGCTCTCCTCCATCGCCAGGAGCTCGGCTCGCTCCCCGTGCTCGACCTCGCCGCCCCGGGGCATGCAGTAGACGCAGGCCATGTCGCAGCGATCGGTGACGCTCAACCGGGCGTAGACGTAACGCCGTCCCCGCGTGTCCACGAGCGGCCCCCACGGATCGACGTCGTCCGGCCGTGGCGGCGCATCGAGCGGACGCGCGCGTCTCGACGCCACGATCGGTAGGGCACGGCGCATCGAGGTGCATCCTGTTCCCGAACCCCTGGCCCGCCAAGCACAGACCGAGGCGGGTCAGGTCCCGAGCGGGGCCGCGTGTACCTCGACCGGCGTCCACTCACGGCGCGCCGCGCCCGACTCCCGCAGCTCCTGGCGCCGCGCACGGAGGCGCTTTCCGAGGAGCCCGAGGACGTCGCGGCTCAGGACGTGCCGCGCGCGCTCGAAGAGCTTCGATTGCTGTTCCAGCGTCTCGGCCTCGTGCAGATCGAGTAGTTGCCGCGTGAGCGTCGCGAACGCGGGCGAAGCCGGCGGGCATCGCTCGAGCATCGAGAGAGCCTCCTTGGTGGCCAGGCGAGCCGCGTCGTCACGAGCTGCCCCGACGCTGGGGCCGAGCGCTGGATAGAAGATCTCCTCCTCGATCTGCATGTGGATCCAGAGATCCTCTGCGAGGACCTCGAGCACACGCTCCTTGTTGCGCCCGGCGCCGGGCATGCGCAGCAGCATCGCCAGGAGCTCGCGCGCGGCCGCGTGATCGGCCTCCAGCAACGCGATCGCGTCGTTGCTCGGCATCGTCACTCGCGCTGACCTCGGCGTCGTCATGGCCGTGGGCGGGACAGCCTGCAGCGCCCGTGCCGGCCGTGTTTGCGGGCTTTTCCGTCCGAGCCCCATCGCTAGATGTGGCGACCGGTCACGCCTCGCGACGGTTCGCCCCGAGGCATACCCGCTTGCGTCGGGCTCTATGCGGTCAGGCCCTCTGTCCCGTGCCCCGTGCCGGACGCCGATAGACTCCGAACAGGCACCCTTTTGCCACGAATGGCAGTCTCCTCGACGGCGGAGCTTGTAGTCGGCGTGCCTTGCGCTGCTCGGTGCTGAAGGCCGGGCGGCTCAGCTCCGCGGGCGCGCTGTCTGCACCAGACGCCGTAGCTCCATGAGGTCTGCGGGCTTGGTCAGGTAGTGATCGAACACGCGCTGCCCGGGGTCGTCGGCGAGCGAGGCCCCATCCCAACCGGTCATCGCGATCAGCACGATCTCGCTCCCGTTCGGAGTCGCCCGGATACGTCGTCCGGTCTCGTAGCCATCCATGTCAGGCAGACCGATGTCGAGGATCACGATCTGCGGCGCCCACTCCTCGACGAGCCGAAGCGCGCTCGCCCCGTCGTGAGCCCTCGAGGCCTCGTGCCCCACCAGCCGCAAGACCTCTGCGAGCATGTCGGTCACGTCCGGATTGTCGTCGACGATGAGCATGCGCCTCGACAGCGCGTCTCTTCCGGGAACGACGGACGCGAGAGGGTGAGAAGGCGCGCTCACCCGTCCCGTCCACGGAAGGGACACGACGAACTCGGCGCCCCGCCCACGCCCCGCGCTACGCCCGATCACCGTCCCACCATGAAGCTCGACCAGCCTCTTCACGAGCGAGAGACCGATCCCGAGGCCTCCGTGCGCGCGATCGAGCGTCGTCGGGCTCTGGGCGTACAGATCGAACACGAGGGGCAGCATCTCGGCATCGATGCCCACGCCGTCGTCCCGCACGCGGATCTCGACACGACCTTCCAGCGGCAGCGCGCGAACGACGAGATCGACCCGACCCCCGGTACGCGTGAACTTCGCAGCGTTCTGCAGCAGGTTGGTGATCACCTGGGTCACGCGCGCATGGTCCGCGTGGAGCAGCACCTCCTCGTGGCGAACGTCGGCGACGAGCTGCCGCTCGAGTCGCTCGAAGAGCGGACGGGTGCTCTCGACGGCGGCCTCCACGGCCGACGAGATGGGGAACACCTCGAGGCGCAGCGGAATTCGCCCGGACGTGATCCGCCCGACGTCCATCAGGTCATCGACCAACCGCACGATCTGCACGAGCTGGCGGTCCATCTTCTCCCACGTCCGCGCGATGAGCTCGCGGTCGTCGCCCGCCAGCTTCTGGATGTCGAGCGCGGCTCGGATGGGCGCGAGCGGATTGCGTAGCTCGTGTGCGAGCGTCGCGAGGAACTCGTCCTTTCGGCGATCCGCATCGCGCAGCGCGAGCTCGGCCGTGCGGCTCGCCGTCACGTCGACCGCCGTGCAGGTCACGCCGACCGCGGTGCCTTCCTCGACGATCAGGTCGGCGGTCACCTCGTACATCCGGCGCACGCCTCCGAAGCTGAGGCTCAGATCCATTGCTGCGCCGACTCCGGAGTCGATCACCTCGGCCTTGAACCTACGGAAGACCTCGGCTTCCTCCGGCGCGAAGAGCGCGGCGTCCGTCTTCCCGACGACGTCCATCTCCGCGCCGAAGCCATATCCCCACGTGTACCGAAGATCGCGATCCTGGTTGAGGATGATGACCGGCGCGGTCTTCAGCGCGGAGCGGAACCGTTCTTCGCTCACGAGCAGAGCCGCTTCGGTCGAACGCCGGCACGTCACGTCGATCGCGATGCCGGAGAGGCGTCGCGCCGGACCGTCTTCGTCCTCGAGCCGACCCGTGTGCCAGAGCCAGCGGTCGCCCCGGCAGGGGTCGACCATTCGAACCCGCAGGTCGAGCTCGTCGCCGGCGAACGCCCTCTCGAGGAGCGCACTCGCGCGCTCGCGATCGGCCGCATGCACCCGCGTCAGCCACTCATCGACCGAGATCTCCGTCGTGGCGCTCTCGAGCCCGATGAGGCGCTGGTACTCCTCCGAGAGGCGGAAGCACCGGGTGACGCGATCGATGTCCCAGAAGCCAGCGTCGGCGGCCCTCTCTGCCAGACGGAGCATGCGGTCGCGCACCCGTAGGGCTTCCTCGGCCTGCTTCAGCTCCGTGACGTGCAGCAGCGTCACGACGACGCCATCGACGCGATCCTCGAGCGAGCGATAGAGGTGGAGGCGCGCGAGGTAGTGGCGCCCATCCTTCGCGCGCACCTCTCGCTCCAGCGTTCACAGGTCTCGCAGCACGGTGGCGGCGTCCACCGTGAGGTCCACGTCGAGGCCATGAGTGATGTGCGCGAGCGGGCGCCCGATGTCGCTCGGGATCACGTTGAAGACGTCCTGCGCGCGCGGCGTGAAGCGTTGAATGCGAAGGCTGCGGTCGAGGAAGACGACGCCGATCTCGGTGGACGACATCAGGTTCTGGAGGTCGCCGTTCGCACGGCTGAGCTCGTCGATCTTGGCCTCGAGCTCGCCGTTGACCGTCTTCAGCTCCTCGTTCACCGACTGGAGCTCGACCCTCCCGGTCTCCAGCTCTTCGCTGGCGGAGCGAAGCTCCTCGTTGATGGCGTGGAGCTCCTGGTTCGATGCCTTGAGCTCCTCGACCAGGGTCTCGTACTGCTCGATGGTCGTCCGCAGCTGATCTCGCGCATCGTGGAGCTCCTCCTCGAGCTGGTGAACCACGGGCTCGATCCCGATGGCGTCAGCCCCGAGCGTCGGCGCGAGAGCGATGTCGCCCGTCACGGGGCGCTCCTCGAACATCAAGAGGAGCATTCGATTCGCGGGCTGTGGGAGGTCCACCGCTCGGGCCACGAGCGTCACCACACACACCTCACCCTCCAGGGTGAGCGAGATGGTCCGCCGGTGCGAGGTCCCCGGCGCGTGGCGCGCACCGTGGATCACCGCGCGGACGTCGAGGCGAAGCGATTCGTGGATGAGCCGGATCAAATTGCGGGACGGCTCGCCGCCGATCATCGTGAGGTAGCGCCCTGCTCGCTCGCTCACGTGCACGACGTCGAGGTCGTCGTTCACGAGCAGGCTCGGGGCTGCGTACTGCTCCACCAAGCGGTGATGGAGGTCGCCGAACGACGAGCTCCGGTCGGTCCCGATCGGCGGCGTCGGCAGGCTCGGCACGGGCCAGCCCGTCGTCGCGAACGACCTGGCGAAAGCCGCGGGCGCCGCCACCGAACGTCGAGCGAAGATGCGGTGCGTCGCGTCGAACGGGCTGAAGAGCATCGAGGCCGTCTCGGCGGCCTCCGACGAGCCGAGGAAGAGACGACCGTTCGCCCTGAGGCCGAAGTGAACGACGGAGAGGACGCGGTCCTGCGCCTCTCGATCGAGATAGATGAGGAGGTTCCGGCAGCTGACGACGTCGAGCTTCGAGAAGGGTGGGTCCCGAAGGACGTTGTGCGGCGAGAAGAGCACCCTCTCGCGGATCTCCTTCTTCACTCGAAGCGAGCCGTCGGGCTCCTCGTCGAAGAACCGATCGAGACGCTCGTCGGAGACGTCGGCGCGGATCGTGGACGGGTAGCGTCCGAGACGAGCGCGGTCGAGCGCTTCCTGATCGATGTCGGTCGCGAAGATCTGCACGGAGGCGGGGACGTGCATGCGCGCCGCGGCCTCCGCGCAGAGAATGGCCATCGAGTACGCCTCCTCGCCGGTCGCACATCCGGGGACCCAGATGCGGACCTGCCGAGGCGGCTCCGTGACGGTGAAGAGGCCGGGCAGCACGCTCCGCTCGAGCGCGGCGAAAGCGTCCGCGTCCCGAAAGAAGCTCGTGACGCTGATCATGAAGTCGCGCAGGAGGCCGCGGATCTCGTCCGGATCCTCGCGGAGGTGCCTGAGGTAGACGGCCAAGGTCTCGCTCTCGGAGATCTGCATTCGTCGCGCGACCCGCCTGAGGAGCGTGGCGCGCTTGTAGTGGGCGAAGTCGTGCCCGGAGCGGATGCGCACGAGCGTCAGTATCTCTCGGAGGGACTCGCGGTTTCGTTCGCGTGAGCTCCCCTCGTCCTCGAGCGCGGTCTCGTCGGTCGGCCCCACGCGGGCGCCGATGTCTCGGGCGTGGAGGACGAGGTCGACGAGGCCCGTCGCGATCGCCGCTCGCGGCATACCGTCCGAGCCGGCTTCGCTTGGTGCTTGCGCGATGGTCAGACCTCCAGCCTCCTTGATCGACTTCAGCCCGCGCGCGCCATCCGCGCCCGGTCCCGACAGGACCACGCAGGCGGACGAAGCTCCGTACGCAGTCGCGATCGACTTGAAGCAGCGATCGATCGGGGCGCAGTCGCGGCCCAGCGGGCGGAGGTGGAGCTGGCCGTCGCGCACCTCGGCTTCGCAGTCGGCGGGGACCAGATGGATCCTCCCTGCCTCGATCTCGATTCCATCGTGCGCCGTCACGACAGGCATCGATGCACCGTCGAGGTCGGTCGCGGCGACGACGCTGTTCGGCGCGATGACGACGACGGCGAGCGGATGCGTCGTCGTCAGACCAGCGAGCACCGCTTGGAGAGCGCGAACGTCGCCGCCGGCCGTTCCAATTGCCACCGCGAGGTTGGCTTCTACTGGCACGTCTCGATGCCCCCTCTCGTCTCGAGAGATCGATGCCCCACTCGTCCCAGAGAACACGGATCGACGCCGGCTCGCAAGAACAAGCCACCCAAAGGGCTCTCCGCGAGGGCGGCGTGAGGCGAAAAGTCACGCGCGCGGGATGCGGTTTCGCGAATCACCGTCTTCGAGAGGCATGAGGCTCGCAGAGTCGATCGATTGGACCGTCGGCGTGGCGGGCGCGACGGCCGATGCTAACGAGACTGCGAGGCTCGAACGGGGGACGACCGGTCGTGATCGAGGACCGAAAGGACGAAGCGCTCGCCGAGCACGACGGGCGGCCGGCTACGTCAGGACGCCGCCTGCTCCTCGTCGACGACAACCGCGATGCGGCCGACCTCGCCGCGATCCTGCTTCGGATGCGCGGCTACGAGGTCGAGGTCGCATACAGCGCTGCGGAGGCAGAGCGAACAGCGCGCGCGAATCTGCCGGAGGTGGCGTTCCTCGATCTCGGCATGCCCGGGACCGACGGGTTCGCGCTCGCACGGACGTTTCGCGCCGACCCCGCGCTCGCGACGGTTCGCCTCATCGCGCTCACGGGGTGGGGCGCTCCGGAGGACCTGGAGCGCACGAAGGCCGCAGGCTTCGACGGTCACCTCATCAAGCCAGCCGGCATCGAGGCGCTCGAGGCAGTGCTTCGAGCGGTGCTCTAGAGGTCGGGCGCGGCCGCAGCTCCGGCACGTGCGTTGCGATCGCCAGGGCGCCTCTCGGAGGAGGCGATCATGACGCTCGACATCTTCCACGAGAAAGGCACTCCCGTCGGAGAGCAGATCTCTGCATGGCGAGACCTGGCGACGGCCGCCCCGCTCACCAAGATCCATGCGCTCGCCGTCATGGCCGCCGAGCAGAACAAACACGACTACTACCGGACGGTCGGACCGATGTTCGCCGATCCGCTCGCAGGACAGCTGTACGCCGAGATCGCGTCGATCGAGGAACAGCACGTCACGCAGTACGAGTCGATCATCGATCCCGACGAGAGCTGGCTGGAGAAGTGGCTCCTCCACGAGGTCACCGAGGTCTGGGTCTACTGGAGCTGCGCCGCCGCGGAGACGAACCTGCGGATCCGGAGCGTCTACGAGCGCTTCGTGTCGTACGAGCTCGGTCAGCTGCACGCGGTGATCGACCTCGCGCGGACGGTGGGTGGGCGCGATCCCCACGAGATCCTGCCCACCACGCTCCCGACTCCGATCGCGTTCGAGAGCCAGCGCGCCTACGTGCGCGGGGCCCTCGAACGACTGCGCGAGCGAGCCGTCGCGCCCGACTTCGCCCGTGACGACCCGGAGCCCGCCCGCTCCGGCGAGCGTCGCGACGCGCTGAGCGTCTCCAGGTCACCGTCGGAGATCGTCGCGGCCGGATACCAGTACACCACCGCCGCCGGGGACGAAGAGCGTCACGCGCGACCAGCGCACGGCCCTCGCGCGGATGTGTCTCGACGAGCACGAGCACTATCTGCTCCTTTCGAAGGCCATCCAGGAGGTGGGAGGTGACCCCTCGTGCCTCACGCCCTCGGCCGACGTGTCCCTGATGCTCTGGTCCGGGCTCCCGAGGGTGCTGCTCGATCCGCGGACGACGGTCCTCCACGGCATCGACGCCCTCCTGAGCGCGGAGCTCGCGGACAACGAGAACTGGGAACGTCTCGAGGAGATGGTGGATTCGCGCGGCCTCGAGGGTCTGGCGGCGCAGTTCGCCCAGGCGGTCGAGACCGAGCAAGGGCACCTCGACCGCCTTCGTGCGCTCCGGCGTTCGTTTTGAGGACCGTGGAAGCCACGGCGGGGGCGGCTGCGTCCGGGCCCCGCCGCGTCCCACCGCTCGGTTCTCTCTCGGCGGCCCTCACGGGCCCAGCCCTCACACGCGCGCGCCTGGCCCACAGCGCCGAGGCCGTTCCGGGCGCCCTTCCGGACGCGCGAGCGCTGTTCGACGTCGATACGCTCGCGCTCGCCCTCGCGTCCTCGAACAGGGCGGGCCGAGCCCTCGCCGGCGCCGAGATCGAGGCGGCGATCGCGTCGGGCGAGAGCCTCGTCGTCCGCGACGCCGCGCGCTCTGGCGCATGCCTGGGCGCGCTCGCGGACGAAGCGATGACCGTGCTCGGTGGGATCGCCCGGGTCGAGCTACGCGTCACGCCTCCGCGAGGTCACATCCACGGCTGGCCCGGCGAGGTCGACGATCTCCTCGTCGTCCAGACGCGCGGCGAGGCCGAGTACTCGTTCCGCCACGACCCTCAGGGCTCGCGCGCGCGCGGCCCGTTCGGCTTGGGGTCGCTCGAGAGCCAGCGCTCGTCTCTCTCCCGCTGCGCCCTGACCGAGGGAGACGTCCTCTATCTCCCGTGCGGCTGGTGGTACGTCGCCCGGAGCCTGTCGAGCGCCTGGTCCATCGCGATCGCGGTCTCGCCTCTTTGAGGCGCCCCGGGCCCGATCGCGGGCAGACAGGAACCCTCCTCCTCGACACGCGCGAGCGCCGCTGCTAATAGGCCGCGCCCCAAAGGGGCCGCCCCGATTTCCCGCGAACGGCGGGGGGCGGCTCGCGCTCGCTAGGGGCACCAGTCACACGCTTTCCCGGCTCCGCTCTGCGGGGCCGGCGGCGTAGCTCGAGGAGAGGCGTTTCCCCATGTCGAACCGGTCCTTCGTCCCCATGGTCTCGCGAGCGTTGGACAAGATGTCCGGCGTTCTCGCGGCGCTCGCCGGCCTCGCGGCCTCCGCGCTTGCGCTCCCTGCCTACGCGCTCGACCTGCTCCCCCCCGAGGGACATGCCGCGCACCACGCGGGCGGTGAGGCGAACCTCATCCTCCCGCACTTCGAAGAGTACATCTCGCCGCTCGGCCTGAACGGGCGGTACCTCCTGATGACGGGCCTCGTGGTCTGTGCAGCGGGTCTGATCTTCGCGATGGTGACCTACAACCAGCTGAAGGATCTGCCGGCGCACAAGTCGATGCTCGACGTCTCCGAGCTCATCTACGCGACGTGCCAGACGTACCTGCAGACGCAGGGCCGCTTCATCATGGTGCTCTTCGCCTTCATCGGCGGCGTCATGGCCATCTACTACGGCGTCTTCGCCTTCGCCGACCTCGAGATGGGCATGCGGATCGCGAAGGTCGCGACCATCCTCACCTTCGCGCTGGTCGGCATCGCGGGCAGCTACGGCGTCGCCTGGTTCGGCATCCGCGTGAACACGTTCGCGAACTCGCGGACGGCCTTCGCGGCGCTTCGCGGCAAGGGCCACCCGGTCTTCGCGATCCCGCTCAAGGCCGGCATGAGCATCGGCATGCTGCTGATCTCGGTCGAGCTCTTCCTGATGATCTGCATCCTCGTCTTCGTCCCGGCGGACTGGGCGGGCCCGTGCTTCATCGGCTTCGCCATCGGCGAGTCGCTCGGCGCTTCCGCGCTCCGGATCGCGGGCGGCATCTTCACGAAGATCGCCGACATCGGCTCCGATCTCATGAAGATCGTCTTCAAGATCAAGGAAGACGACGCGCGTAACCCTGGCGTCATCGCCGACTGCGTGGGCGACAACGCGGGCGACTCGGTCGGTCCCTCGGCCGACGGCTTCGAGACCTACGGCGTCACCGGCGTCGCGCTCATCTCGTTCATCCTCCTCGCGGTCGACGAGCAGTTCCGCGTCCAGCTCCTCGTGTGGATCTTCATGATCCGCATCGTCATGGTGATCACGAGCGTCGCCTCGTACTTCATCAACGACGCGTACATGTTCAACAAGTACAAGGACGCCGTGAAGTTCGACTTCGAGCACCCCCTCACGGTGCTCGTCTGGCTCACGTCGATCATCTCGATCGCGGCCACGTTCATCGTCAGCTACCTGCTGATCCCGGAGATCGGCGGCAACACGACGCTCTGGTGGAAGCTCTCCGTGATCGTCAGCTGCGGCACGCTCGCCGGCGCGGTCATCCCCGAGATCGTCAAGGCGTTCACCTCGACGAACTCCGCTCACGTCCGCGAGGTCGTCCAGGCCTCGAAGGAAGGCGGCGCCTCGCTGAACGTCCTCGCCGGCCTCACGGCGGGTAACTTCAGCGGCTACTGGCTCGGCATGACGTTCGTGCTGCTCATGGGCGTCGCGTACGGCGTGACGCTCATCGACGGCGGAACGACGCTGGCGATCGGCCAGATGATGACGCTGAACGGCATCGACGTGGCGCCGGTCTTCGCGTTCGGCCTCGTGGCGTTCGGCTTCCTCGGCATGGGCCCCGTGACCATCGCCGTCGACAGCTACGGCCCCGTCACCGACAACGCCCAGAGCGTCTACGAGCTCTCGCTCATCGAGAACGAGAAGGACATCAAGAACGTCATCAAGAAGCAGTTCAAGTTCGACGCGAACTTCGAGATCGCGAAGGAACTGCTCGAGGAGAACGACGGCGCAGGCAACACGTTCAAGGCGACCGCGAAGCCGGTGCTCATCGGAACCGCCGTCGTCGGCGCCACCACGATGATCTTCTCGGTCATCGTCGTTCTGACGCACGGCCTCGAGGGCGGCTCGCTGCTCTTCCTCTCGATCCTCCACCCGCCGTTCCTGCTCGGCATGATCGCCGGCGGCTCGATGATCTACTGGTTCACGGGCGCCAGCACGCAGGCCGTCTCGACGGGCGCCTACCGCGCGGTCGAGTTCATCAAGGCGAACATCAAGCTCGAGGGCGTCGAGAAGGCCTCGATCGAGGACTCGAAGAAGGTCGTCCAGATCTGCACCGAGTACGCGCAGAAGGGGATGTTCAACATCTTCCTCGCGGTGTTCTTCGGAACGCTCGGGTTCGCGTTCCTCGAGAGCTACTTCTTCATCGGCTACCTCATCGCGATCGCGCTCTTCGGTCTCTTCCAGGCGCTCTATCTCGCGAACGCGGGCGGCGCCTGGGACAACGCGAAGAAGGTCGTCGAGACCGAGCTCAAGGCCAAGGGCACGCCCCTCCACGACGCGTGCGTCGTCGGCGACACCGTCGGTGATCCCTTCAAGGACACCTCGAGCGTCGCGATGAACCCGATCATCAAGTTCACGACCCTCTTCGGCCTCCTGGCCGTCGAGCTCGCGGAGATCCTCCAGGCCGACTCCGGCGTGGCCTTCCGCATGGTCATCTCGGTCGCGTTCTTCGCGGTCAGCGCCTACTTCGTCCACCGCTCGTTCTACGGAATGCGCATCGGCGAGGCCGAGGAGGCCAAGCCCGTCAAGAGCGACGAGCCGAAGGCCAAGAAGAAGAAGAAGGCCAAGCCGGCCGCCGAGCCCGTCAAGGTCCCGGAGCCCGTGAAGGAGCCCGAGCCCGTCGCCGAAGAGGAGGACGAGGACGAGGACGAGGACGAAGAGGACGAGGAAGACGACGAGGAAGACGAGGAAGACGAAGACGAGGAAGAGGACGAAGCCCCGGCCCCGCCGAGCTGACCTCACCACACCGTCTCCATGTGCGAGATGAGGGCGCCACCGAGGGGTGGCGCCTTCTTTCCGTCCGTCCGGCACGTGGGGCTTGTGCGCTTTCCCGGGCCGGGATACTCGACCCCCCTCGGAGGTTCATGTGACCGCGGCCAACGTATCGGACGGCGCTTCCGTCGACAGTCCCATCACGCCGTTCGAGAAGCGGGTCGGGCACCACCCCGCGCTCTTCGCGCTGTTCTTCGCCGAGATGTGGGAGCGCTTCTCCTACTACGGCATGCGCGCACTGCTCGTCTTCTACATGACGCGCGGCTTCCTCCACTACGACGACACGCGCAGCTACGGCGTCTACGGCGCCTACACCGCGCTCGTCTACATGACGCCCTTCGTCGGCGGGCTCGTCGCCGATCGCCTGCTCGGTCAGCGCGCCGCCGTCATCATCGGGGGCTCGCTCATGGCGCTCGGTCATCTCGTGATGACCATCCAGAACCAGTACTCGTTCTTCGTCGCGCTCGCGCTCCTCATCGTCGGCAACGGCTTCTTCAAGCCGAACATCGGGACGATCCTCGGCTCGCTCTACAGCGTCCCGCGCCTCACCGGGAAGCGGGACGGCGGCTTCACGATCTTCTACATGGGCGTGAACCTCGGCGCCGCGATGGCGCCGCTGCTCTGTGGCTACGTCGGCGAGACCTACGGCTGGCACTACGGCTTCGGCCTGGCGACGATCGGCATGATGATCGGTCTCGCGATCTTCATCGCACCGACGATCGTCACCCAGGTGCTCATCGGCTGCGGCGCGGCCGGCGCGGCCTTCGCGCTCGTCTACTCGGGCGCCCAGCAGACCATCTGGGTGCTCGGCGTGAACATCTTCGTCGCCGTCGCTCTCGTCGTCGCGATGGTGTTCGCTCTGTGGGCTCTCCAGAACGGCGCCCTGCCGAAGGAGGCTGGCGCGGCCAAGAGCATGAAGAACTACGGCCGGAACCTCGCGATGGTCCTCGGCGTGATCTCGGTCGTCATCCCGCTCTTCGCCTGGCTCACCTCGAACCCGACGATCGCGGGCTACGTGCTCTACGTCGTCGGGATCGTCGCGCTCGTCTACGTGCTGATCGAAGCGTTCCGTGTGACGAAGATCGAGCGCGACCGCCTCTTCGTGATCCTGATCATGTGCGTCTTCTCGATGCTCTTCTGGGCGTTCTTCGAGCAGGCCGGCAGCTCGATCAACAACTTCACGGACCGCAACGTCGACCGGGTCTCCGAGGCGCGGCACATCACGGAGGCGGACGTCGGCGGCTCCGTCGACCTCGAGCTCAACCAGGAGCAGCTCGGCTACGTGGACGGCGACGGCGTGCTCTTCGCTCTCGACCAGCTCAACGCGGCGCGCACGGCGGCGCAGGAGGCGGGCGAGACGTCGGCGCACGCGACCTGGACGATCCGGCCCGAGCACGTCGGCATGGGCATCAACGGCGACGAGGTCCCTGCCTCGGTGTTCCAGGCGACCAACCCGGTGTTCATCCTGATCTTCGGGCTCGTGTTCACGGCGCTCTGGGGATTTCTCTACAAGCGCAACATCGAGCCTTCGACGCCGACGAAGTTCGTGTTCGCCCTGATCCAGCTCGGGCTGGGCTTCGGCGCGCTCTGGCTCGGCGCGCACTACGCGGATGCGCGGGGCATGGTCGGCATGAGCTGGCTGCTCCTCGCCTACATGCTCCACACGACCGGAGAGCTCTGTCTGTCGCCGGTCGGCCTCTCGATGGTCAGCAAGATGGCGCCCGCACGGATGGTCGCGACGATGATGGGCGCGTGGTACCTCGCGACCGCGTTCTCGCAGTACCTCGCCGGCCTGATCGCCATGCTGACCGGTGTTCACGAGGAGGGCGCGACAGGCCCGCAGGTCATTCCGCCGCCGATCGAGACGCTTCACCTCTACGCGGACGTGTTCGCGAAGATCGCGGTCGCCTCGTTCGTCGCCGCGGTCGTGCTGATGGTGCTCACGCCCTTCGTGAAGAAGTGGATGCACGAGGACGTGCAGCCGGCCGAGGGCCCGAAGCCGGCCGACGATCCCAGCACGACTGATGCCCCCAAGCCCGCGGGCTGACCCGAGGAGCCTCGGCTCCCGCCCCGAAGGGTGAACAAAACCGCCCGTGACGCGTACGATGCGTCATGCAGACGTCCTCGCGTGCGCGCTCCCGGTCGGTCTCGTCGCACTCGCTCTCGGTGATCGCGGTGACCCTCGCCATCGGGTGCGGCTCGAGCAGCGATGCCCCGGCCCCTCCGTCGCCGACGGCCGTCTCTCCGGTCGTGCTGCTTCCCGGTGCTTCGGGGAACGTGATCATGGACAGCGACGGGTCGCTCGCGCCGAGCGACACGCAGGTCGCACGCGCGCACGTCGATCGCTACACGGTCCCTGTCGCGGCGGGCGACCGCATCCGAGTGACGGTCACGTCCGCCGCCTTCGATCCCGTCCTGCAGATCCAGGCGCCCGGCGCGGGCATGCTCACGAACGACGACGCGGGTGGTGATCGCACGCGCTCGGAGCTCGAGCTCGTCGTCGCTGCCGCGGGCGACCTCAAGGTCGGGGTGACCACGTACGCCGCGGGGTCGACCGGGCCCTATCACGTGCACGTGGAGCGCATCGTGGGGGCCACGCCGCCGAGCCCAGCGGTCGCGTCGGCGCCGCCTCGCTTCCATCAGCTGCCTCCCGCGTTCCGGTCGTACGTCGCGTCGGCCACTCCGAGCGCCCCCGGCGCCGAGCCGACCGCATTGCCGATCCGCGTCGGCGATCGACTCCAGGCGACGCTCGCGGTAGGTGACTCGACACTTCCGTCGGGCGAGCTCGCGGACTACTACGCGCTCCACATCGAGCGGCCCGGGACGTTCACGATCCAGATGGAGTCGAGCCGTCTCGATAGCTTCCTCGTCGTGACGACGCCGAGCGGCGAGCGGCTCGAGAACGACGACAGCGGCGGATCCCGCGACGCATCGCTCGAGCTGAACGTCATGCAACCTGGAGACTATCGCGTCGTGGCAACGAGCTACCGCGCCGGCGAGACCGGCCCTTACGAGCTGAAAGTGCTCGACGGGGCCCGTGACCCGCGTGTGGCCACCGCGCCCACCACGCCGGGCGCGGTGGCGCCGCCGACGCCGCCGACGACCCCGTCGACCCCGCCGGGCGAGGTCGCCGAGCACGGTGAGCTCCAGGGCGGTGACGAGCAGCTGAGCTCCGGGGAGTACTTCGACACGTACGAGTACGACTGGCCAGCGGGCACGCCCGTGCACCTCGAGGCGCGGTCCAACCAGTTCGACACCTATCTCATCCTCCGCGCGCCGAGCGGGGAGCAGGACGACAACGACGATCAGGCTCCGGGCGTGCTCAACGCTGCGATGGACTTCGTCGCGCGCGAGGGGGGCCACTACCGCGTGCTCGTGACGAGCTACGCGCCCGGGATGACTGGGCAGTACGAGCTCGAGGTTCGCGCCGCGGGGGGTGGACCGGCTCCGACGGCGCCGGGCGCGCCCCGGCCGAGCCCGGCGCCGACCGTGGCCCCGACGGCGGCTGGAGACCAGCGCGGCGAGCTTCGCGCGGGCGACGCGCAGCTCACCTCGGGAGAGTTCATGGACGCCTACACCTATCGCTTCACGCCGGGCGAGCCCGTGTCGATCCGCGTCAGCTCGACGGCGTTCGACACGTACGTGATCGTCCGGTCGCCGAGCGGGCGCCAGGACGACAACGACGACCTCCAGCCCGGCAACCTCAACTCGGGGCTCGACATCCCGGCTGCCGAAGCGGGCGAGTACCGAGTGACGGTCACCAGCTATCGACCGGGCGAGACGGGGCCGTACGTGCTCTCCGTCTCGGGCGGCCACGGCGCCGCGCCGAGCTCACCGCCGTCCACGAGCCCGACGGCTCCGACGACGCCGGGCGCGCCCGTGCCCACGACGGGCGGCACGCACGTCTGGGTCGTATCGGTCGGCATCAGCGACTACCCGGGCACCGGGAACGACCTGCCCGAGTGCGCGAACGACGCGCGCAAGATCGTCGAGGCGTTCCACAACCAGGGCCTCTCGAGCACCGAGCGCGAGTTCCTGCTCGTGGACTCGGCGGCCACCACAGCCGGCATCCGCCAGGCGATCGCCGCGGTCGCTCGGCAGATCCAACCGAACGACACGTTCGTGTTCTTCTACTCCGGTCACGGCGGCCAGAGCACGACGCACACGGACGACCCGGACGAGCTCGACGGCGTGGACGAGTACATCTTCGTCTACGACGGGCAGATCATGGACGACGACATGGCGACGCAGATCGATCAGGTCCACGCGCTCACGTTGTTCTCGCTCGACTCCTGCTACGCGGGCGGCTTCTCGAAGGACGTCGTTCACCGGCCGGGTGTCATCGGCATGTTCTCGTCCGAGGAGGACGTCACGAGCGGTGTGGCGTCGCAGTTCCAGGCGGGCGGCTATCTCTCGCACTTCCTCCGCCTGGGCATCCAGGGCGGGGCCGACAGCGATCCGCACGACAGCGTCACGACGGTCGGCGAGCTGACGCACTACATGTGGTCACAGTGGGGCGAGCACGCGAGCGACGTTCACATGAGCGAGGGCTATCAGCAGCTCGTCATCGATCGCGGCGCGGTTCACAACACGCAGCTCTTCTGGCGCCTCGGCCGCTCCCAGTAACCGCAAGAGTGCTCGCGGAGCCCAGCGCGAACGGGAGTGCTCGAAGAGCACGGACGGCAGCGCTGGGCGCAGCGAGCCGATCAACCCAGCAAGAGTTCTCGCGCGTACGGGTCAGCCGCCCGGAAATCGGTGCACGACGGCCGCGTCGAAGGACTCGAAGGAGTCGAACGCGCGGACGCCCGCAAGGCTCGAGAGCGGGTGCCCAGCGGGCGCGCCGACCCAGACCTCGGCGTGTGAGCCCAACCGCGGAAGCTCGGTCGTCGCCATCCTGAGCTCGTCGTCGTCGACGTCGCGCGTGACCGACAGGGCGACCACGCTCGCGCCCGCGTCGCGCGCCGCGCGCTGGAGATCTGCGTAGGGGACGTCAGCACCGAGGTAGATCGGGATCACGCCGCGGCTCGCGCACAGGATCGCGGCGATCATCGCCCCGATGGCGTGCGAGTGACCGGGCGGCGCGGCCGTGACGATGCGCGCCGCGCCCTTCGGGACGGAGTGCGTCCGGAGGAGCGCGCCGAGGAGCCCGTGCGCGTGAGCCGATGCGAGGTGCTCCTGTCCGACGGTGAGCTCGCCCCGGGACCAGCGCTCACCGACCTCACGCATGATCGGCGCGACGAGGTCCATCGCGACTTCGCGAGCGGACAGGAGCGACGCCGCGCGCATCAGCCGCTCCTCCGCGACCTGCGGCTCGAAGTCGTGCACTGCCTCGAGGTACTGGTCGATCGCCTGCCTCTCTCGCCCTCTCGCGCTCCTCGCTTCGGCCCGAGGGGAAGCCCCGATGGAGAGCGCGAGCGCGTGGAGCGCGTCGTCGCTCAACGGCGCGAGCGTCGAGATGGAGTGCCCCTCCGCCGTGAGGGCTGCGAGCTGCGTGAGGCGCCGGATGTCCGCGTCGCGGTAGCGCCGAGCGTTGCCGTCCGTGCGATCGGGCTCGATCGCGCGGTAGCGGCGCTCCCAGGCGCGGATGGTGTCGGAGGTCAGCCCCGTGAGCCGCGTGACGACCCGCATCGGATAGATTCCGGCGCCGCTCACGCCTCCGCCTCCCTCGCGGGCGAGGCGCTCGCGGGGACCGAGCAGACGCCGTCTGCGCAGCGTCCCGTCCAGCGGAGCCGGTTCTTCGCGAACCGCTCGTAGCCGAGCTCCAGCACGTGAGAGATCCCAGGAAGCCGCGTCAGCGGAACGACGACGCCCAGGCCGATCGCGGCGTACATGCGGCGGAACACCTCGACGCCCTCGATCCAGGTCCCATCGGGAAGGCGCGCCTGGATACGGTCCATCAGCGCCGCCTGTGTCGTGCCGACCGAGCGTGCGTCGAAGCCCTCCTGAGCGATGTCGGTGAAGCGGATGCGCTTGCGCCGATCGAGCGCTCGGACGACCGCGATCTCCCTCGCGCAGAGCGGACAGGCACCGTCGAAGAAGATCTCGATCAGAGTGTCGGAGGATGACATCGCGCTCGCCTCGGGACTTCTATGGAGCCTCGCAGCGGCGCGTCCAGCCGCCCACGAACGCGGAAGGCCGACAGCGATTGCTGCCGGCCTTCGCCAGAAGACGTCCCGCGAACCGCTCGCGACTACGGACCGCCCATGCCCTGTGCCTGCAGCTGCCGCTGGATCTGCTCCATCAGCTCGGGAGGGATCTGCCCGCCCGGACCGCCCGGCATCTCGGGCATCTCGCCCTCGCCGTCGCCGTCGGAGGGCGCCGGCGTGGGGGTAGCGCTCTCTTCGAACGCAGCCGCCGTCGGGTTGATCTTCTCGGACAGGAATCGGGAGATCACGAAGATCGTGTCGTCCCCGTCGCGCATCGCATAGAAGTTGTGGCTCTCGCCGGGGGTCTCCCCGCCGAGGGTGACCGTGTGGTGCTGCGCCTCCGCGCCCTCGCCGAGCGTGAGCGTCACGCGAGGGCTGAGCCCGGAGAAGCCTGCCCCTTCGAGGGTCACGCCAGGCTCCGCGAAGTCCGACGCTCGCATGTGCGCCAGGCTCGAGACGATGGAGCGGACGCGCGACGGGGTGAAGTGCTCGATCGCCGTCAGCGGTGCGGCCGGCGCGCGGGCCGGGCCGGCGTCCGCATCGGTGGCCGGAGCGGGCACGTAGCTGATCTCCGTCTGCTGCCAGTCGCCCAGCGCCGCATGTGTGGGGGCCTCTTCGTCCTCGCCGATCGGCGCGGGCGCCGTGGTGGGGCGCGTGTAGCGGAACGTGCCGTTCGGGCCGGTGAACGCGATCTCGCGGACCTCGTCGGCCTCCAGATCGAGGACCGACCGGTTTCGCCAGTCCTTGAGGTCTCGGCTGAAGGCGAAGCGGATCGAGCCGCGCACCGTGACGACCTGATCCTGATCGGACACGCGGACCATCGTGTTGCCGCCGCGGAAGGCGCCGACGATCAGGTCCGCGATGACCGCGTCGTCCGCGCCGTGCACCACGACGTGCACGCCGTGCGCATCGTCGACCTCGAGCTCCTCGTGGTGGCTCGCGTGAGACGCCGCGATGCCGGCGATCTCCAGCTCGTCCAGCTTGTCGAGCGCGGTGTCGATCGCGCTCGGGTCGGCGAGGGCCTGGATCGGATCGACCACGTGCCAGACGCCGTCGTGGCGCTCGAGCCGGACGTGCTCGGCCGGGCCCGTCTCGGACGCGGGACGCGTCAGGTCGAGCGCGGTGACATCGTCCTCGTCGATGTCCGGGAGGGTAGGGCGTTCGGTCGTGCCGACGACGGTGTCGCCGGTGCGCGATCGAACCATGTAGAACGCGAGCGCGCCTGCGATGAGCAAGACGGCGCCGGCGATGAAGAGACGATTCTGCTGCCAATCCATGCGGGATCCCCTCGAACAACGGCCGGCGCTGCCGGCGGTCTCGCGCCTCAAGCCTTGAGAGAGGCCTTCTTGCGTGCGCGCATCTGCCAGCGGATGAGCCCAAAACCCGCGAACGCGAGCGGGATCAGGATCGTGTTGCCCCAGCGGTACCTCGACTTGCGGGACTCCCACGCATCGAGGGCGGCCGTCCGCGTCTCGAGGGCTTCCTGCATCGCCGCTTCGTCGCCCGCCTGGGCCTCTTCGAGCGCGGCCGCCGTCGCGTCCGTGACGCCCTGCGGCACCGCGAGCGCCGGCTCCTCGATCGACTTCGCGCGGATCGCGATGAGATCGTCGTCCTGGGCGAGCCAGTCGACCGAGTTCAGCACGAAGGCCATCGCGCTCGCCAGCTCTGCGTCGGAGACCTGCCCGCCCTGCGGGAGGAACTCGTCGCGCATCGGAGTCGAGGTGCCCACGACCAGCACGCGCCGCGCGCCGTCCGAGTGCTCGGCCCCGGCCGGGCCCGCTCCGTCGTCGCCGTCGGCGGACGTTGCGCCCGCGCTTCCGAACGCGCTCGGCAGCTGGGCGTTGATGGAGGCAGCGAGCGCGAACGGGCCGCTCTCTCCGCCCATCGTCGAGCGCCACTCTCGCGGGTCGCGGATGCGCAGCGAGATGGTCGAGCCCGCGAGGATCCAGCTGAGCGCCTCGCCGGTCGCCTGGTCCTGGCCAGAGCTGCGCATGAGGATCTCGCCGTGGAGATTCCGGAAGACCTCCGTGGTCTCGACCGACGACACGAAGAACAGCGGCGTCGACTCGAGACGGAAGAGGATCGGCGTCTGCCGTTGCTCGTCCGTGAAGGTCACGATGGGCGCGAGCGGGTACGCGACCGGGATCGGGATACCGATCGGGGTCCGCATCGGCACGCGGCCGCACTGCGCGTCGGCGACGATGTTCTCGCCGATGGAGACGCCCCAGCGCTCGAGGAGGCGGTTGACCCCGCTGTGGCTGGCCTCCGCCGTGAGGTCGGGGCCCGCTTCGATGTCGACCGTCATCGAGCCACCGAACACGCCGAGGCTTCCGCCCTGCATGACGTACGCGTCGATGTTGCGCAGCTCCGCCTCGGAGATCTCGGTGCGAGGATCGACGATGAGGAGCGCGCGAAGGTTCGTGTCGATCGCTGCGGTGGCGCTGACCTCGGTGACCTCGTAGGTCGGCAGCATCCGGCGGAAGGTCGTGAGCCCCTTGGTGAGCGACGGGCCTTCGTGGCCGCCGAGCACGCCGATCGGGAGCTCGTCGCCCGTCAGCTGCTTGATGGCCATCGTGATGGAGTACTCGAGGCCCTGGGTGTCCGGCTGGATGACCGCGATGGTCTGGTGGTTCCCGAGGTACTCGAAGACGACGCCGCGGTAGCCCTCGACGACGCTGACCGCGTCGTTCTCGATGTGCTGGTGCTGCACGAGCTGGACGCCCATGTGGTCCGCTTCCTCGCGCTCCTCGTCGGTGTCGGGCGACACGAAGCGGACGGTCACGTGACCGTGCGAGGCGGACTGGTACTCCGCGAGGATGTCGCGCACGTAGCGCTCGGTGGCGTTGAACGGCGCCGGAAGATCGGACGTGAAGTAGGCCGTGATCGACAGGTTCTCGTCGAGGTCCGCGACCGCCCGCCGCGAGCCGTCCGAGAGCGAGTAGGCCTCGTTCTGCGTCGCATCGATGCGGAAGAAGAGGAACACGCCGATGACGTTGAGCGCGATCAGGATGCCCGCCGCGATGGCGAGGAAGCTGATCGACTCGGCGCGCTGGCGTCCCGGCATGTTCGTCACGGTTCCCGCGCTCGAACGGGGCTTCGTGGACGAGCGCTCGGCGCTGCCCTTGTCGGACTTGCCGCCCGTGGGCTTCTTCTTGTCAGCCATCTTCAGCTCCACCGCCGGCTCTCGAGAGCCCGGAACGCGAGCATCAGCGCGAACCCCGAGATCGAGAGGAAGTAGATCACGTCACGCGAGTCGATCACGCCGCGGCTCATCCCCTCCACGTGATGATCGAAGGAGAACCACTGAACCAGCGTCGTGAGGCTGGCGGGGATGAACGGAAGGAACCAGCCGACGAGGAACGCGAGCGTCAGGCAGATGGTCACGCTCACGAAGAACGCGATGATCTGGCTCTCGGTGAAGCTCGACGCCGCGATGCCGATCGCCAGCATCGCTCCGCCCTGGAGGAAGATGCCGAGGTAACCGGTGAGGACGGGGCCCCAGTCGAGGTTACCGAGCATCGAGACGCTGATCGGGTAGGGGACGGTGCAGACGAGGAGCACCGCGAGAAGCCCGAGGGCTGCGAGGTACTTGCCGAGGATCACCTCGGACTCGCGCACCGGCATCGTGATGAGGAGCTCGAGCGTGCCGCTCCGGCGCTCTTCGGCGATGAGCCCCATGCTCATCGCGGGCGCGGCGAACGCGAGCAGCGGGCCGAGGAAGCTGAACATCTGCCGGACCGAGGCGTGCCCCATCAGGAAGAAGGGCTGCCAGAAGATCGGCCCGAGGATCGCCAGCACGACGCAGACGACGATGTAAGCGACGGGGCCGTTGAAGTAGCCCCTGAACTGACGCGAGGCGATCGTGAGGGTGTTCTGCATGATCACTCGTCCTCGTCTTCGTCTTCGTCTTCGTCTTCGTCGTCTTCGTCGTCGCTCGCCGTGGGGTTCGGCAGCTCCGCCATCGTGAGCTCGCGGAAGATCGTCTCGAGGTTCTGCTTGTGGGTGCGCAGCTCGAGGAGCACGAGGCCCGCGCCGACGGCGGCCTGGAAGATCTCCCCGCGGAGATCGTCGTTCGAGCTCGGAAGCACCTCGAAGCTGATCTCGTCGGCCTTCGCGCCCAGCTCGCGGACGACGTCGACGCCCTTGATCTTCGAGAACGCATCCCGCGGGCTCTTGCCGTCGGTGCGCCGGACGGTGAGCGTGTAGCGGTTCGTCCCTCGGCTGGTCAGCGCGGCGGGCGTGTCGTCAGCGACGATCTTGCCGTTCGAGATGATGAGCACGCGCTGGCAGGTGACCTGCACCTCCGGGAGGTTGTGCGTGGAGAGGATGACCGTCCGCTCCTTGCCGATGTCCCGGATGAGGTCGCGGATCTCGACGGCCTGGTTCGGGTCGAGGCCGCTCAGCGGCTCGTCGAGGATGAGGATCGGCGGCTCGTGGATCAGCGCCTGGGCGAGGCCGACGCGCTGCTTGAAGCCCTTCGAGAGCGTGTGGATCTCGCTCGCGAACTTGTCGCCGAGGGAGGTCTCCTCCACGACCTTCTTCACGCGGGCGTGGAGCTTCGGGCCCCTGAGGCCGCGCATCTCGCCGATGAACTCGAGGTACTCGGCGACGAGCATCTCGGTGTAGAGCGGCGTGGACTCCGGGAGGTACCCGATCGCGGCGCGCGCGCCGAGCGAGTCCGCCCAGATGTCGCAGCCGTTGACCTTGGCTGTGCCCTCCGTGGGGGCGATGAAGCAGGTCAAGATCTTCATCGTCGTGGACTTGCCGGCGCCGTTCGGGCCGAGGAAGCCGACGATCTCGCCGCGCGAGATGTCGAACGTGGCGTCGTCGAGGGCGCGGTGCGGCCCGTACCGCTTGGTCAGGCCGCGGGCCTCGATCATCACTTCGCTCATGGATGCCTCATAGGAAAGACCGCCGCATGTTCAGCGACCCGCCCAACGCTGGTCGGCCCAGAAGGAGCCGAGAACGCGGTGGGATAGCTCACAGGTCGCGAGCGGGGCCGGACAATAGTCGGCGCTGCGCGCCAGTCAAGAGCGGCAAACAGGGTACGTCGAACGTCACGACGCGCCTTCGCCCGGAGAGCCCTCTGCGCGTCGCACGCGCTCGAGGTCGGCCTCGTGGCGCGCTGCGTACCCCGCTCGGTAGCCCACGAAGAGGGCGAGCAGCGAGACCGCGACCGAAGGGACGAGCCCGATGACGATGGCGGAGAGCAGCTCGCCTCGAAAGGCGTCGAGCGCGTGGCGCGCCGGCGGATCGAAGAACGCTTGCCCGGCCTCGGCCAGCATCGTCGGAAGTGTCAACGGCCCCGGCATCGCGTCGGTCCCCGCGAACGGATCCGAGAGCATCTCGAGGCTCCGCGCATCGAGACAGGCCGAGACAGCGTGGACCACGTCGTCCGCGCGCGACCGCAGCACGCCCTGGAACACGTAGAGAGAGAGACCCACCGAGACCGGGATGCCGATCGCCGGCACGAGCGCCCAGAAGCGCGTGAGCTTCCACGCGAGCTCGGAGAGACCGGCCCAGATCGCGGGCCCCGTCCACGTGAGGAGGCCGTAGCCGAGCGCGAAGAGGAGAACGTCGCTCTCGGGTGCGGCCTCACCGCGCGGCTGGATCGTGCTCCACAGGACGAGCACGAGCGCGAGCGTCAGCACCGTGCCGAGCAAGTAGACGCGCAGCGCTGGCCAGCAGAAGCCGACGAGCCAGGTCGTCAGCTCCTTGCGCCGGATTCGCGCGCGTGCGCGGGCCGCGTCGTCGTTCACGAGCGCGCGACGCTCACCGCGCCACCGTCCAGTCCACGCCGGGGACGATCTCGAGGTGGACGTGGTTCGCGTGCGCGTCGTCGTGGTGCGGCGTGATGACGACCTGGAACGTCTCGCTCGCGACCGCGCTGCACACGAGGGCGCGGACGGAGGCGCTCGCCGCGGGCTCGTCGTAGGTCGCGCACGGGTCGGTGCCGCGGACGCGCGCGGACCAGTCGTCGAGGACGGAGAAGAACGTGCCGTCCTCTCGCACGAAGCGGAGGGCGTCGAGGGCGAGCGCGTGCGAGTGGCCGCTCGGGCGGTGCGTCCCGGCGACGCGCGCTCCGGGCCTGAAGATCGAGACGTGCTCGATGGCGACGAAGCCAGCCGCGTGCAGCTCGTCCGCCCAGCCGAGGAGCGCGACGGCGAGACGACAGTCGATGATCGAGTGGATCGACGAGTCGTCCCCGCCGTGGGCTCGGATGGTGACCCCACGGAGCGGCCCGCCGAGACGGATGGGCTGCGCGATCGCCGGGCTCGCGCCCCCGCTCGAGGCTCGCTCGAAAGGGACACCTTCGGCGCGGAGGACGGCCTCGCAGGCCTGAGGCGCCAGTCCACCGACGGCCCTCCCGCGCGGGAGCGTGCCGTCATGGCTCGCAACGGGCGGGGTCGACCGCTCGGGGCCCGGAGTCGGCGACGTCGCGCGTGCCATCGGCGCGCTCGCTCGGCTCGGCTCCGGCGTCGGCGGCCGCGAGGGGATCGCGATCGTGTCGACGGGGGTCCCCGTGGTGTCCGACACGCGCCGGGGCTCGGGCGCGCCGCCCTCCGGCAGCACGCCGCAGTCCTCGTCCACCAGATCCCACGGGAGGTCGTCTCCGTGGGTCACCGCGGGCTGAGCCCTCGCGACCGGGACGATCCCGAGGACGAGGGTCGCGAGCGCGGGAGCGAAGGCTCGATGCATGCGCATCTGCGGATCGTTCCTGGTCGGCTCCGCCCGCGTCCAGGAACCGGCGCGAATGGCAGAGGCTGGCACGGGAACGGACCTTGCGTCGCAGCCGTGTCGCGAATGCCACCCCGAGGCGGCGCACCGGTACACTGCTTCTGCACGCGTCTTCCGCGTCTCTCCTTCTGCACGCGTCTTCCGCGTCTCTCCGCTTTGTCTCTTCGTCGCGCCGTCGCGCTCGCTTCCGAGGCCTCTCGATGAACCTTCGCTCGCTCCGCTCCGGCCGCATGGTCGTCCTCGCTGCGCTGCTTCTCGCTTCGGTCGCCGGCTGCGGTCGAACGGCGCTCGACGACTTCCGCGACGGTGCCCCGCACGACGCAGCCCGCTCGGACGGCGGCTTCGGTGACGGCGGAGACGGCGGACGCGATGGCGGGCACGACGGCGGATCGATCGACTGCGTCACCGATGCCGAGTGCGAGAACGGGCTCTTCTGCGACGGTCCCGAGGTGTGCGTCGATGGCGCCTGCGCGCGCGGGCGGCCGCCGGTCTGCGACGATGGGATCGACTGCACGACCGACCGCTGCCTCGAGGCCACCCGCGCGTGCGAGGCGGTGCCGGACCCCACGCGCTGCCCGGGAGGGGTCTGCGATCCGCTCTCGGGCGGCTGCGTCGTCCGCGACTGCACGACCGACGCGCAGTGCGATGACGGGCTCTTCTGCGACGGGCTCGAGCGCTGCGTGGGTGAGCGGTGCACCGGCGGGACGCCGCCCGCGTGCGACGACGGGATCGACTGCACGCTCGACGAGTGCACGGAGGCCGCGGGCGGCTGCACGACGACGCCGCTCGACTTCCGCTGCAACGACGGCCGCTTCTGCAACGGGACCGAGGTCTGTTCGGCGATGGGCTGCAGCCCCGGCTCGCCGATCGTCTGCGACGACATGGATCTCTGCACGAGCGACGCGTGCGACGAGCGGACACGCATGTGCGTGTTCTTCCAGCGCGATCAGGACATGGACTCGGTCGTCGCGCAGGCCTGCGGTGGCGGAGACTGTGACGACACCGACCCGCTGATCCACCCGGGGGTCCCCGAGCTCTGCAGCGACGGAGCCGACAACGACTGCAACGGGCTCGCGGACTGCAGCGATCCCGCCTGCGCGATCGATCCGCGCTGCAGCACGTGCACGCCGGAGCTCTGCGTGGGCGGCTTCGACGAGGACTGCGACACCCTCGTCGACTGCCTGGATCCCGACTGTGTGCGCGACCCGGTGTGCATCACCATGTGTGATCCCTTCGAGACCAGCTGCACGAACGGTGTCGACGACGACTGCGACGGTCAGCGGGACTGCAACGATCGCGACTGCTTCACGAGCCCGTCGTGCATGGTGTGCGCCGTGCGCGAGAGCGTCTGCGACGACGGCCGGGAAGACGACTGCGACGGCATGATCGACTGCGCCGACGCGGACTGCTTCGCGGACCCGGCGTGCATCGTCTGCGCCCCGAGCGAGGTCGGCCTGTGCGGGAACGGGGCCGACGACGACTGCGACGGCGCGGCCGACTGCGGCGATCCCGACTGCGCAGCCGACCCGCGCTGCATCATGTGCGACCGGTTCGAGCGCTTCTGTAGCGACGGGCGAGACGAGGACTGCGACGGCGCCACGAACTGCGCGGACAGCGACTGCGCCGCGAGCCCGCTCTGTTGCACCCGCACGGGGCCGGAGATGTGCGCCGACGGCATCGACAACGACTGCGACGGACGCCTCGACTGCGTCGACCCGGACTGCACGGCGAGCCCGCTCTGCTGCGTGCCGAGCCGGGAGGTCTGTAACGACGGCATCGACAACGACTGCGACGGCACGACGGACTGCTCCGACGTTCCGAGCTGCGGCCGGGACCCGGCGTGCGCGATGTGCTTCCCCGAGGTCTGCAGCGACCTCGTCGACGACGACTGCGATGGGCTGGCGGACTGCGCCGACCCCGACTGCTTCCGCGATCCGCGCTGCGTCATCTGCACGCCGGTCCCCGAGGTCTGCACCGGGAACGTCGACGACGACTGCGACGGCCTCCGCGACTGCGGCGATCCCGACTGCTTCGCGAGCCCGATCTGCATGATGTGCGTGCCTCGTCCGGAGATCTGCTTCGACGGGGTCGACAACGACTGCGACCGGATCGTCGACTGCGCGGACATGGACTGCGCGCTCGATCCCGCCTGCCGCGTGTGCGTTCCCGAGCTCTGCGCCAACGGCGCGGACGACGACTGCGACGGCCGGACGGATTGCTCGGACCCGGACTGCGCCTTCGACCCGTTCTGTCGTACGTGCACCCTCGAGGCCTGCAGCAACGGTCGAGACGACGACTGCGACATGCTCGTGGACTGCGCCGACAGTGACTGCGCCCGGAGCCCCGCGTGCATCGTGTGTGCGGCCGGCGAGGTCTGCCGCGACGGACGGGACAACGACTGCGACGGCCTGGTCGACTGCGCCGATCCCGAGTGCATGGGCACGCCGCTCTGCACGTTCTGTCTGCCCTTCGAGATCTGCGCGACGAGCATCGACGACGACTGCAACGGCCTCACCAACTGCGCCGACCCAGCGTGCGCGGCCGATCCCTCGTGCGCGCCCGGTTGCTTGCCGAACGAGCGCTCGGCCTGCCGCGACGGCCGCGACAACGACTGCGACGGGCTCACCGACTGTGCGGACAGCGACTGCACCGGCAACCCGCTCTGCCGGATCTGTCTCCCGTTCGAGCTCTGCAACAGCGGCTTCGACGAGGACTGCGACGGGCTCATCGACTGCGACGACACCGACTGCCAGTTCGACCCGATCTGCGGCGTCTGCCAGCCGAGCGAGCTCCAGTGCAGCAACGCCTTCGACGACGACTGTGACGGGCGCACGGACTGCGCGGACCCGGACTGCCAGTTCGACCCGCTCTGCTGCATCGCGACCGGGCCGGAGCAGTGCTCGAACGGGCAGGACGACGACTGCGATCAGCAGTTCGACTGCAGCGACAGTGACTGCGCGGGTCGCCCGGAGTGCTGCTTCTTCATCGGGCCGGAAGACTGCTTCGATGGCGTCGACGACGACTGCAACGGGCTCACCGACTGCGCGGACCCCGTCTGCGGCGCGAGCCCGGCGTGCTGCGTTCCGACGAGCCGGCTCGAGATCTGCGGGAACGGCCGCGACGACGACTGCAACGGTCTGACCGACTGCGCGGACCCGATCTGCCGCATGCGACCGGAGTGCATGACCTGCGCCGCGAGCGAGCAGACGGTGGCGGCGTGCACGAACGGGCAGGACGACGACTGCGACGGTCCGATCGACTGCGCCGACGACCAGTGCTCGCCTTTCCGCGCCGCGGTCGGCGAGTGCTGCAATGGCATCGACGACAACGGGAACGGCCTCATCGACGAGTTCGGCTGCCTCTGCACGACGCGTGCGGAGTGCACCGGCCCCGACGCCGACGTGTGCTGGACGACGTTCGGCGCATGCGCGCCGCGCTGCCAGACGATCGGCGGCAACGCTGCCTGCGCGATGATCGATCCGAGCCTGCGCTGTCGCCCCGACGGGCAGTGCGCCCCTTGAGGTGCGGGCTCGAGAGAGCGTCGTGACGCTTCACACGGGGGCCGAGCGGATCGCGTGATGCTCGCGCGAGGCCTCCGGTACGCTCTGCCCCGATGTCGAAGCGCGGATCGCTGGTGCTCTTGTTCCTCGCAGGCTGCGCGGCGCCTCACGCCTCTCTCACGAGCGCGCCGATCGTGGACGGGACGCCGGCGCCCGATGACGATGCGGTCGTCTCGGTCATCGCCGTGGGCTTCTGTTCGGGCACGCTCATCGCGCCCCGGCTCGTGCTGACGGCGAAGCACTGCGTCGTCCCCGAGGGCGCTCCCGGCCCGATCGCGGCCACCGGTGCTCGCGTCGGGATAGGCCCCGAGTGGTTCGTCACGACGGCGAGCTATCGCGTCGAGGCGATCCTCACGACCCCAGGCCCGCTCAACATCTCGACGCCGCCGAACCCCGTGACGGGCGCCACGGGCACCGACATCGCGCTCCTCGTGCTGACCGAGGCGGTCGTCGGCGTCACGCCGATCTCTGTGCACCGCGGCGATCCGACGGGGCTCGTCGGCGCGACGGCGACGGCGATCGGCTACGGGCGGACGCGGACGGGTGGCGGCGGGCAGAAGAACCAGGTCACCACCACCGTCACCAACATCACGCCGGTGCTCGTGGAGGCGGTCGACACGATCTGTCAGGGCGACTCTGGCGGGCCGATCCTGATCGGTACGGGCGCAGCGCGCGAGGTCTTCGGCGTGGCGTCCTTCGGCGTGTTCTCTTCGCTGCTCACCGAGCCTCCGTGCCCCGCGGAGCACGACTACTGGAACCGCGTCGACGTGCAGATGGAGCTCATCGACCGAGCGCTCGTCCGGAGCGGCGCGTGCGTCACGAGCACGGACGAGACCTGCAACGCGCTCGACGACGACTGTGACGGCGCCGTCGACGAGACCTGCGCGGCGCTCGGTGAAGCGTGCGCCGTCGACCTGGACTGCGCGCTCGGCCCGCTACCCGCCGATCTCGCCGGCGAGTACTCCGGGCGCTCCGTGGAGTGCCTCTCGATCGACGGCGCCAGCGTGTGCGCGCTCTCGTGCGACGCGCTCCGCCCTCACACCAGCTGCCTCTCGATCGCGCATCCGTTCCGTTCGGATGTCACCGAGCTCGTCGGCTGGGTGTGCGGGCGTGCGGAGGGCTGCGAAGGGCTCTGCGTGCGCGACACCGGCGAGCGCCTCGCGGAGGGAGCGGAGTGCGGCGCCGACGGAGAGTGCGCGTCCGCGCGCTGTGAGGCAGGGGCCTGCCGGACGCCGTGCATGGGCGATCGCGGCGTCTGTCCGGGCACCGAGGTCTGCCTCGCCGACGCGGCAGCGTGCGGGGTCTGTGCGGCCGAGGCAGCGCGTCCCAGCGGGCGCGGGCGCGGCGAGCCTTGTGCGCTCGCGAGCGAGTGCGCGAGCGGCGCGTGCGCAGATGGGCTGTGCTCTCTCGCTTGCGTGATGAACACGCAGTGCGGTCCCGACTTTCGATGCGCGTTCGATCACTGCGTCCCAGGGGCGGCCGGCCGAAACGGCGACCCGTGCACCATCGACGCCGACTGCGGCAGCTCGGGCTCGTGCGTCGCGCGGAGCTCCTCGCCTCCCGGAGCACGGTTCTGCGCGCACGCGTGCCCGACGGGCGGCAACTGCGCGACCGGGCAGTGCGTGATGATCGACGAGAGCAGCTACTGCGTGCCCGATGACGCGGTGCGCGGTGAGCCTTGCGCGGTCGCGAGCGACTGCGCGATGGGCGAGTGCGTCGACGGAACGTGTGCGCGCGCTTGCGGAGAGGTCGGTGCCGGCTGTCCGGCGGGCCTGCTCTGTGCGCGCAGCGACGATGGGGTCGGGGCGTACTGCGCGCCGCCGAGCCCGCCTGCTCCACCCTCGATCGCCTCCGCTGGCTGCGGCTGTCACGCCGCGCGCCCGCATGGGTCACCGGCTGCCTTGCTCGCCCTTGGCGTTGCGCTGGCCCTCGCGCGGCGTGCGCGACGCCGCTGAGGCTCAGCCAGCCCACGCGACGACGAACCGGCACGCGTCGTCGCCGCGCGTCCGGCACGTGCGCTCCTCGGCCTCGACCACGCGGCCACCGGAGAGCTCGACGGAACGCTCGGCCCACCCGAGGACGCTCAGGCAATGCGCTCGGTGAGGCGTCGCGAAGTCCCGTAGCGTCAGCGTCGCGCGCTCGGTGGGCCCGGAGCGCTCGATCTCGGCAGTGATCCGGCCCGAGCTGTAGTGCACGTCCCAGACCCGCACGGCGCGACCGATGATGAAAGCTGGCGAGCCGAGCGCGTAGAAGATCCGGTAGAGGGTCGGAAGGTTCACCTTGGACGCGTAGCGGCCCATCTCGCGGCAGAGCTCGAGGTCGCCCTTGCCGTAGATCCGATCGATCTCGACCGAGAGGTCGACGAAGAGCTCGAACGGGACCCAGTCGTGCGGCAGCACGCGCTTTTCGATCAGGGCGCGATGCGCTTCGGTGAGGGCCTCCTTCACGCGACGCACGCCGGGCTCGCCGTACAGCTCGCGCACGAACCGAAGGCGCGCCGTGACGGCGCTTCCTTTGACGTTCACCCCCATGCCCTGGGGATTGATCGTAGTCGCAACGGGGGCTGCGCGGAAGCGCCTTGCTCCCACATGAGGCGCGCTTCTACATTGCGCGGCCATGAAGCTCGAGCTGACCGAAGAGCAGAAGATGATCCAGGGCGTCGCGCGCGACTTTGCGGTCCGCGAGGTCGAGCCCCGCGCACGCGAGCTCGACAAGAACGGCGAGTGGCCGACCGAGCTGGTGAAACGAATGGGCGCGCTGGGCCTCATGGGCGTCGCCGTCCCCGAAGAGCACGGCGGCGCCGGCTCCGACGCGGTCAGCTACGCGCTGGCGATGGAGGAGATCAGCCGCGCCTGTGCCTCCACCGGCGTCATCATGAGCGTGAACAACTCGCTCGTCTGCGATCCGCTCGAAAAGTTCGGCAACGCAGACCAGAAGAAGCGCTTCCTCGCGCCGCTCGCGAGCGGCGAGAAGCTCGGATGCTTCGGGCTGACGGAGCCGGCGTCGGGGTCGGACGCGTCGCACATGGAGACGGTCGCCGAGGACAAGGGCGACCACTGGATCGTGAACGGCGCGAAGAACTGGATCACGAACGGCCCGCACGCCGACCTCATCCTGCTCTTCGTCGCGAGCGATCGATCGCTGGGTGCGAAGGGAACGAGCGCGCTGGTGATCGAGAAGGGCACGCCCGGCTTCACGCTGAACCCGCGCGACCACAAGCTCGGCATCCACGCGGCCCACTCATGCACCGTGTTCTTCGAGAACGTCCGCGTCCCGAAGGAGAACCAGCTCGGCGATCCCGGCATGGGCTTCAAGATCGCGATGAGCACGCTCGACGGTGGTCGCATCGGCATCGCATCGCAGGCGCTCGGCATCGCGCGCGCGGCGCTCGAGAAGGCCGTGGCGTACGCGAAGGAGCGCAAGGCGTTCGGAGAGCCGATCGCGAACAAGCAGGCCATCCAGTTCATGATCGCGGACATGGCGACGGAGCTCGACGCTGCCCGTCTGCTGACGCTCCGCGCCGCGTGGATGAAGGATCAGGGCGTGCGTCACACGCGAGAGTCCGCGATGGCCAAGCTCTACGCGAGCGAGGCAGCGACCCGCATCACGCACAAGGCTCTCCAGATCCACGGCGGCTACGGCTACTCCACGGAGTACGACGTCGAGCGGCACTATCGCGATGCGCGCATCACGGAGATCTACGAGGGGACCAGCGAGATCCAGCGCATCGTGATCGCGGCCAACACGATCAAGGGGTGAGACACATGCAGTACCGAGCGAGCTGGGCGATCTCGTGTGTGGCAGGCCTCGCGCTTGCGATCTCCGGATGTGGAGGCGGCACGGAGGCGGCCGACACGACGACGACGCCCGAGACGTCGACCCGTCCGCGCGAGGAAGAGCGCGACGACGGCTCGCAGATCACCGGCCTCATGGGCACGATCCGCCAGGACCAGGTGCGGAACACGCTCGAGCCCCGCATGGACGCCTTCATGCACTGCTTCGAGCAGCGCTTGCCCGCCGTCCGCTTCCTCGGCGGCGAGATCAGGCTCTCGTTCCGCATCAACACCGACGGGACCGTGCTCTGGGTCTATCCCAGCCGCAGCACGCTCGGCGACCGCGACGTGGAGGCGTGCGCGATGAGCGTCGCGTCGCGCGCGCACTTCCCGCGCCCGCGCGGAGGCGAGGCCGAGTTCAGCTGGGGCTTCGCGCTCGACCCGCCGGGCGACGTTCGCGCACCGGTCTCGCTCGCCTCGGGAGGCGTCGACTCGCTCGTCGCGACCGCGGGCGCCGCCGTCCGAGGACAGTGCGGGCCGGGTCGCTACCAGATCACCGCGTACGTCTCGCCGGGGGGCACGCCGCTCTCGGTCGGTGTCGCGGCGGACTCGTCGGACGCCGGGGCGAACCTCGACTGCGTCGTGACGGCGGTTCGTGCCTGGCGCTTTCCGGATCCGGGAAGCTACGCAGGCAAGGTCAGCTTCACGCTCTAGTAGCGCTGCCGAGACACCGAGAAAGCGAAGCACATGGATCTCGAGCTGACGGCCGAGCAGAAGATGATCCGCGATGCGGCGCGCGGCCTCGCGACGAGCGAGATCGCGCCGCGTGCTGCCGCGGCCGATCGCGACGGTCGCATCGCGCGCGAGAATTTGTCGGCGCTGGCGAAGCTCGGCCTCCTCGGCGTGAACGTCCCGGAGGCGCTCGGCGGCTCCGAAGCTGGGGTGGTCTCGTACTCGCTCGCGATGACCGAGATCGCGCGCGCCTGCGCCTCCACTGCCGTCACGATGGCCGTGACGAACATGGTCGGCGAGGTCATCGCGACGTTCGGCGACGATGCGCAGAGACAGAGCTATTGCCCCCGACTCTGCGACGGCTCGTTGGTCGCGGGCGCGTTCGGCCTCTCGGAGCCGGAGGCAGGCAGCGACCCGGGCGCGATGCGCACGACCGCGCGCCGCGACGGCACCGACTGGATCCTCGACGGCAACAAGCAGTGGATCACCAGCGGCGACTTCGCCGGCGTGTTCGTCGTCTGGGCGCGGACCGGCGGGCCCGGGACGAAGGGCATCTCCTGCTTCCTCGTGGAGAAGGGGACGCCGGGCCTCGGCATCGGCCACCACGAGGACAAGATGGGCCTCCGCGGCTCGAGCACGACGGCGCTCCACCTCGAGGGATGTCGCGTGCCCGAAGGCGCGCTCCTCGGCGGTCTCGGCGCCGGGTTCCGCATCGCGATGATGGCGCTCGATGGCGGGCGGATCGGAATCGCGTCGCAGGCGCTCGGCATCGGCGAGGCGGCGCTCGACGCCAGCGTCGCGTACGCGAAGGAGCGAAAGACCTTCGGCAAGGCCATCGCGGATCACCAAGCCATCCAGTGGATGATCGCCGACAGCCGCACCGAGCTCGACGCAGCTCGGCTCCTGACGCATCGCGCGGCCTATCTGAAGGAGACGAAGCAGTCGTTCTCGCGCGAGGCCGCGATGGCGAAGCTCTTCGCGTCCGAGCACGCCTGGAAGGTCTGCGACCGCGCCGTCCAGATCCACGGCGGCTACGGCTACGTGAAGGAGTACGCCGTCGAGCGTTACCTCCGCGACGTGCGCGTGACGCGCATCTACGAGGGCACGAGCGAGATCCAGCGGCTCGTGATCGGTCGCAGCACGATCGGAAAGTAGTCGCTGCACGAGTGCTCGCGGAGCGGTCCGCGAACGGGAGTGCTCGCGGCGAGCACGTACGGGAGCGGTCCGCTCCGCGCGCCGACCAGCGAGCCCAGCCGCCGTCCTTTCCGGTATCCTCCGGGCGAATGAACGAGAGCTCTCTCGATCGCTTCGAACGTCTGCCTGGCGTGGCGGTGGCCCGCGCGATCCTGAAGGCGTCGTTCAAGCTCGAGCTGATGATCGTCGGTCCGGAGGGGCCGCTCGCGCACACGCGCGGCGGCGTGATGACGGCATCGAACGACTGCTGCCGCAGCGTGCTCTTCTCGCGCGAGGGCTTCGCGCGCTGCGACACGTTCTATCGCTCGCTCGGTGTGCGCTCGGACGAGGCGGGGCTCGCCTGCCACCTTGGGCTCGGTGCGCTCTCTCAGCCGGTGACGGTGGACGGGCACGTGCTCTGCGCCGTCGTGGCGAGCGGCTTCGTCGCCACGGCGATGTCGAGCGTGCCGCCGCCGGATCCGGCTCAGATCGCGCGCGAGCTGGCGACGCTCGACCCGAGCCTCATCGACGTCGGCGGGCTGATTCGCAAGCTTCCTTCGATCCGCGGCGACCGGCTCGAGATCGCCCGCGCGATCCTCCGCATCGCCGCCGAAGAGATCACGGACGCCGAGACCGCGGAGCGCAAGCGCACCCGGGGGAGAGACACGAGCGCGCCCGGGGCGTTCGGGATCATCGGCGCCTCGCCTGCGATGCGTGAGGTGTTCGAGCTCGTGCGCCGCGTCGCGGGGAGCGAAGCGTCGGTGCTCATCGTCGGCGAGAGCAGGACCGGCAAAGAGATGGTCGCGCGCGCGATCCACGAGAACGGCGCGCGTCGGAAGGGCCCTTTCGTGGCGCAGAGCTGCGCCGCCGTGTCCGACGAGCTGCTCGAGTCCTCTCTCTTCGGGCACGTCCGCGGGGCGTTCTCCGGCGCGCTACGCGGCAACGACGGCCTCTTCGGCGCGGCGAACGGCGGGACTCTGCTCCTCGACGAGGTCGCCGAGATGTCGAGCGCGATGCAGGTGAAGCTGCTGCGCGTTCTCTCGGACGGATCGTACTTGCCGGTCGGTGCGACGACGCCTCGCAAGGCGGACGTTCGCGTCGTGGCGGCGACCCACCGTGATCTCGCCGGGATGGTGCAGCGCGGAGAGTTTCGTCAGGACCTGTTCTATCGCCTGCACGTCCTCGCGCTGAGGCTGCCGCCGCTCCGAGATCGCGTCGGCGACCTGGGGCTCTTGCTCGATCACTTCCTCGTGGACGCGGAGGGAACGCCGGGCATCGTCTCGGCGGCGGCTCGGCGATGTCTCGATCGCTACGAGTGGCCCGGCAACGTGCGTGAGCTTGCGGCCGAGGTGGCGCGCTGGGGGGTCGTCGCGGCCGGCGAGAGCGAGATCCTCCCCGAGCACCTCTCTCCCGCGATCCGTGACGCAGGCGGCTTCTCCGAGAAGACCGCTCTCGGCGGCATCGCCGCGGCGGACGCGATCGCGGGCACCGGCACCCTGGCTGCTGCGATCGAGTCGCTCGAGCGCGCGATCCTCGAGCGCGGGCTCGAGCGCACGAAGGGCAACCGAAGCCAGCTCGCGCGCGAGCTCGACATCAGCCGCACGACGCTCAACGAGCGACTGAAGCGCTTCTCTCTCGGGTGAGCGCAGATAGGAGACCGGTGTTGAAAAACACCAGTCTCCTAGCGCATCAACACGTACGTGCTCCCCGGCCCACGCCGAAGCAGCAGCACGGTCGAGCCACCGGCCGAGTACGCGCGCTGAACGTCGGCAGCGCTGGTCACGGGCGTCCGGTTCACCTCGACGATCACGTCGCCCACGCTCGCGCCCGTCTCCTCGCCGCTAGAGCCCCGTGCGATGGCGACGATGACGGCCCCGCTGCGGATCGCCGTCGGAACACGGAACGCGCCCCGCGTCGCCGTGTCGAGCGTCGCCAGCGAGAGCCCTCCGACCTCGACCGTCGCCATCGCGGGCGCCGACGGCGGAAGCGCGGGCGCGGTGGGCTGAGGGATGTCCCAGCCTGGTGGGAAGAGAGGCGCGCCCGGAACACCGAAGCCCGGCGGCGTCGGCGGAACCGGCCCGTTGGGGAAGCGCGGATCGATCGCGCGCGGACTGGTCGGCGCCCGCGCCACCTGCGTGGTCGGCCGCACGCCGAGCGTCACCGGGAGCGTTCGACGCTCGCCCTCGCGCACGATCGCGAGCTCGACGACCGCGCGCGCGCCGCGCGTCGCGACGACGTTTCGCAGCTGCTGGCTCGTCGTGATCCGCTCCGACCCGAAGCGCTCGATGATGTCGCCGCGAACGAGCCCAGCATCGGCGCCGGGAGAGCCAGGCTCGAGATCCGTCACCAGCACGCCCTGCGTCGTCGGCGCCCGCATGGCCGCCGCGAGCGCCGGGTCCAGATCCTGGATGCTCACACCGAGCCAGCCGCGCACGACGCTTCCGCGGGCGAGCAAGGCGTCGACGATCGGCTGCACCATGTTCGTCGGGATCGCGAAGCCGATGCCGACGCTCCCTCCGCGCCCTCCGCCACCGCCGCTCAGGATCGCCGTGTTGATCCCGATGAGCTCACCTCGCATCGAGATGAGCGCACCGCCCGAGTTGCCGGGGTTGATCGACGCGTCGGTCTGGATGAAGTCCTCGTACTCGGCGATGCCCATGTCGGCGCGGCCGACCGCCGATACGATCCCCATCGTCACGGTCTGGCCGACTCCGAACGGGTTTCCGATCGCGAGCACCACGTCGCCGAGGCGCAGCGCGCTGGAGTCCCCGTACGCCAGCGGTGTCAGGTGCAGCGTCTCGCCCGGCGTCGGCGTCAGTCGGACCAGCGCGACATCCGTCAGCTCGTCCGTGCCCACGACGGTCGCGGGGTACTCGTGCCCATCGGAGAAGTGAACACGGATCTGCGTCGCGCCCTCGACCACGTGGTTGTTGGTCACGATGAGCCCGTCCTCGCTCACGACCACACCCGAGCCGAGGCTCTGTCCGCGCGGCCCCTCGGGCCCGCCGAACGGCGAGCGGCTCGGCCCCCCACCGATCGTCGTCGCGATGTTCACGACGCTCGGGAGCACGCGCGCGACGACGTCGGCCAAAGAAGCGTCACCTTCGGCCCCGAGGTCGGCGCTCGGGAGGGGCGCGGGCGGCGGAGTCGCAGGGCTCGCCGACGTCGGTGGTCGATCGTCGGCGGCGTGCTGGGACCTCGCGGCGACGTCCGGGTCATCAGTGAGGTGGACGTAGACGGCGGCTGCGGTGATCGCGAGCGCGACGGTGGTGACGCTCCAGCTGATCAAGAGAAGAGGGCTCGCGCGATTCATTCGGACCGAGTTCTCCTGTGGGGCAGGTTTCGCGACGCTGACACTCGGTTCTGCGGGCATGTTCCCGCGGCTCCGGACCCCGCCTCGCCCGAGGGCCGGGTCTAGCACCCCGTTGGCGCTCGTCGTGGAAACCGTGTCGACGTCAGGACCGGGGTTTTCGGAGCGTTCTCGACGCCTCGCCCAAGGCATGCCACGTTGCCGCCCCTTGCCATCGGGGGCGATGGCCCCCATTCGTCGAGAGCTGAGCGCAGAATGAGCAGCAACGGAACCGCCCTGGTCATCGTGGAGTCTCCCGCGAAGGCGCGAACCATCGCGGGCTTTCTGGGCAAGGACTTCGTGGTCGAGTCTTCGATCGGCCACGTGCGGGATCTGCCGAAGAGCGCCGACGACATCCCGCTCGCCCTCAAGAAGACCGCCTGGGCGAAGCTCGGCGTCGACGTCGACAACGACTTCAAGCCCCTCTACGTCGTCGACGCCGACAAGAAGCAACACGTCGCGCACTTGAAGGCGCTCCTGAAGGACGCCGACCTCCTCTACCTCGCGACCGACGAAGATCGCGAAGGGGAGAGCATCGCCTGGCACCTCGTCGAGGTCCTCCAGCCGAAGGTGCCGATCAAGCGGATGGTCTTCCACGAGATCACGAAGAAGGCGATCGAGGCTGCGATCGCCTCGCCGCGCGAGATCGATCGGCGGCTCGTGAACGCGCAGGAAGCGCGACGGATCCTCGACCGGCTCTACGGCTACGAGGTCTCGCCTGTCCTGTGGAAGAAGGTGCTCCCGCGCCTCTCCGCGGGTCGCGTGCAGAGCGTCGCCACGCGGATCCTCGTGGAGCGCGAGCGCGAGCGCATGAAGTTCCGGCCCGCGGTTTACTGGGATCTCGAGGCCACGGTCGCCACCGCGACGGGTACGGAGCTCACCGCCACGCTCGTGACCGTGGACGGGAAGCGGCTCGCGACGGGCAAGGACTTCGACACGGCCGGCAAGCTCACGCGGCCCGACGCGCTCGTCCTCGACGAGCCGGCGGCGAACGCGCTGGTCGCCGGTCTCGAGGGACGGACCCTGCACGTCTCGAGCATCGAGAAGAAGCCCTACAAGCGGCAGCCGTCGCCTCCGTTCATGACCTCGACGCTCCAGCAGGAGGCGAGCCGCAAGCTCCGCTTCAGCGCTCAGCGCACGATGAAGGCTGCGCAGCGGCTCTACGAGGGCGGCTACATCACGTACATGCGTACCGACTCGACCACGCTCAGCGAGACCGCGCTGACCGCCGCGCGTCGAACGATCGGCGAGCTCTACGGCGCCGAGCACGTACCGGCGCAGCCGCGCACGTACGCGAACAAGGTGAAGAACGCGCAGGAGGCCCACGAGGCCATCCGTCCTGCGGGCGACAGCTGGCGCACGCCCGACGACGTCAGCCGCGCGATCGAGCCCGATCAGGCGAAGGTCTACGAGCTCGTCTGGAAGCGCACCGTCGCCTCGCAGATGAAGGACGCCGTCGGCGAGACCGTCTCGGTCCGCATCGCGGGCGCGAGCCGTGAGGGTCGAGCGGTCGAGCTCACCACGGCCGGCCTCACGATCACCTTCCCAGGCTTCTTCCGCGCGTACGTCGAGGGCTCGGATGATCCGGACGCGGAGCTCGAGAACCGCGAGAAGCACCTGCCGCCCTTGAGCGAGCGTGACCCGCTCGCCGCGCGCTCGTTCCGCGCCGACCGGCACGAGACGCAGCCGCCTGCGCGCTACACGGAGGCCTCGCTCGTTCGCCGTCTCGAGGAGCTCGGCGTGGGAAGGCCTTCCACGTACGCCTCGACGATCGGCACGATCCAGGATCGCGGCTACGTCATCCGCAAGGGCAACGCGATGGTGCCGTCGTTCACGGCGTTCGCCGTCGTCTCGCTGCTGGAGAAGCACTTTCCGCGGCTCGTCGACTACGCGTTCACGGCGAAGATGGAGGACGACCTCGACGCGATCGCGAGCGGCACCGCCGAGTCGATCCCGTGGCTCCGCCGCTTCTACTTCGGTCAGCCCGCGGCGAACGACTCGCCGCTCGAGCTCGGCCTCCGCGCGCTCGTGAACACCAACCTCGGCGAGATCGACGCGCGCGCGGTGAACTCGATCCCGATCGGCAAGGATCCCGAAGGCGTCGACATCGTCGCGCGCGTCGGACGCTACGGGCCGTACCTCTCGCGCGGCGAGGACACGGTCAGCATCCCGGAGGACATGGCGCCCGACGAGCTCACGGTGGAGAAGTCGCTCGCCATGCTCGCGCAGCCCAGCGGGGACCGCGAGATCGGCGTGGACGAGGCGACGGGCCTGAAGGTCTTCGCGCGCGCGGGTCGCTTCGGCGCGTACGTGCAGCTCGGCGAGGCTGCGGCGGGAGGGAAGGGCGAGAAGCCCAAGACGGCCTCCCTCTTCGCCTCGATGTCGCACGGAACGATCACCCTCGAAGAAGCGCAGAAGCTGCTCTCGTTGCCGCGCACGATCGGCGCGGACCCGGCCGATGACGTGGCCATCACGGTCCAGAACGGTCGCTTCGGTCCCTACATCTCGAAGGGCACGGACAGCCGAAGCCTCGCGAGCGAGGACCAGATCTTCTCCATCACGCTCCCCGAGGCGCTCGCGCTGCTGGCGCAGCCGAAGGAGCGAGGCCGCCGCCGCGCGGGCGCGCAGGCCGCCGGGCCGCTGAAGGAGCTCGGCGACGATCCGGTGAGCAAGAAGAAGATCGTCCTGAAGGAGGGTCGCTTCGGGAACTACGTCACCGACGGCGACACGAACGCGACGCTCCGCAAGGGCGACTCGCCCGAGTCGATCACGCCCGAGCGCGCGCAGGAGCTCCTCGCCGAGCGACGCGATCGCGAGGCCAGCGGACAGGTCGGCAAGCGCGGGAAGGGTCGGCGTCGCGCTCCGGTCGCGAAGGCCAAGTCTGCCAAGGCGCCGAAGGCCAAGGCCGCCAAGGCTACGAAGGCCGTGAAGGCGCCCAAGGCTGCCAAGCCGAAGGCCGCGAAGAAGAAGGCCACCAAGAAGGCTGCTTCGAGCGACTCCGCCTCGGACGCGTGACCACTCTCGTCGCAGGTGCGGGCTACGTCGGCTCGGTGCTCGCGAGGCTGCTCGCCGATCGCGGCGAGCCGGTCGTCACGCTGCGGCGTTCCGTCGTGACGCCTACCCCTGGGGTCGTCGCGATCGCGGCCGATCTCCACGCTCCCGATCTGGTGCTGCCCTCTGCGGTCGACCGGCTCGTGTACGCGGTCGGGGCCGGCGGGAGCACCGAAGAGGCCTACCGGCGGGCGTATTTCGAGGGCCTCTCTGCCGTGCTCGATGCGCTCGATCGCGCGGGCGCTCGGCTCACGCGCGCGGTGTTCACCTCGAGCACGGCCGTGTACGCGCAGGACGAGGGCGAGACCGTCGACGAGCGTTCGGTGGTGACGCCGAAGGGCAACGCGCGCTTCCTGATCGAGGCCGAGGAGGTGCTCGCATCTCGGCTCGGCGATCGCGGGGTGGTGCTGCGTCTCGCCGGCATCTACGGGCCGGGGCGCGAGCGGCTGGTGCGGATGGTGCGGGAGGGCAGCGCGCGCTGTTCGCATCCGCCGCCGATCGGCAATCGCATCCACCGCGAGGACTGCGCGGGGGCCATCGCGCATCTGTTGTCGCTCGCCGCTCCGGCGCCTCTCTACGTGGGCGTCGACGAGGCGCCGGTCGAGCTCTGTGAGGTGTATCGATGGATGGCGAAGGAGCTCGGCCTCCCGCCGCCGCCCGAGAGCGACTCGCCGGACGAGCGCGGCCGCGGCGCACGCAAGCGCATCGACGGCGGCCTCCTGCGCCGGGCCGGCTACCGCTTTCGCTACCCGACGTTTCGGGAGGGCTACGGCGAGCTGATCAGGGCGGCGTAGCCACCCTCTGGGAGCGCGCGATCCTCGCTCACGCTGGTTGGTGATCGACAGCGGCGTTCCGTTCCCCTCGATGGCGGCGCGTAGCGAGTCGGCTCGGTCAGCGGCCCTCTCTCGGCGAGGGACTCGATTCCACTCCTGCCCTGAGCGTCTTTGAATGTACAAAGTCCGGATGCACACCGGACATCTGGAGTTCTTGATCGAGCTGCTCGAGCGGGCGACCGAGCGGCTTGCCGGCGTCACGAAGAAGCGCCTCTTCGGCTGCGACGCGCTCTTCGTGGACGACGCGATCTTCGGGCTCATCTGGAAAGAGGGCAGGATCGGGCTGAAGTTCGTGGACCCTCAGGCAGCCGCCCATCGGCTCAGCGCGCCTGGTGCCAAGGCATGGGCGCCATCGGGCAAGCCGATGCGGGGCTGGGTCCTCGTGCCGGAGACGTTTCACGACGACGAAGAGAAGCTCGGAGTGTGGGCGCGCGAAGCGCACGCCGCCGTGCGCGCGACTCGGAGGCCCCTCGCCAGAGCGAAGCCTTCTGCGGGCGCAGTCCCGAGGCTCTCCGCGAAGAGCAAGGTACGGGCGATGTTGCGCGACATGGCCGAGACGAAGGCGGCCCCGAGCCCCGCGCGGAAGGCCAAGACGAAGACCAAGGTCCGGGCGATGTTGCGTGAGATCGCCAAGACGAAGGCGGCCCCGGCCGTCCCGACCCCGAGATCGACGGCGAAGGCCAAGGCGCGCGCGATGCTGCGAGAGATGACCGCGTCCCGGCCCCCGCCGAAGCCGACGCCCAGGGCGAGCTCGAAGGTGAAGTCGATCAGGACGCCGAAGGCGACGCCGATCGCCACGCCCAAGGGGAAGGCGGTCACGAAGGCGATCGAAACGCCCAAGGCCAAGGCGATCGCGAAGCCCGCTGCGAAGGCGAAGCCGATCACGACGCCCACGGCGAAGGCGAAGGCTGTCGTGGTCCCGAAGCCGAGGGTCGTGGTCCCCAAGCCCAGCGCCTTCGCGAAGCCGAAGCGCTAGAGCTGGAGCACCGATTCATTTGATCGATGCTCTAGCGTCGGCTGTCGAGCGTCACGCCGAGCGAGAGCGAGAGGAAGTGCAGCCAGTTGCGCTGGAAGCCATCGCTCGTCGCAGTCGCGTCGCCCTGACCCGCGGCGCCGCCGCCGATGTATCGAGCGCTGAAGAACGCGTCGACGTGCGGCATGAAGCGCCAGCCGAGGCGAAGGCTGAGATCGAGGATGGCGCCCTCGACGTTGTTGTCCGATCCGTTGATGCCTGGGATGAAGGCGTAGAAGCCGTCGACGTCGAAGGCGAAGAACCAGGAGGAGGGCAGTGCGAATCGACCGCGCGCGCGAAGCAGCGGCACGGGGCCCACGTCGTTGCGCGCTCGATAGAGCGTTCCGTCGCCGCTCTGGAACTCGATCGCGGCGTTGCGGATCTGGAGACCGATGCCGAAGGCGAGCTCCTCGTTGGCCGCGGGGAGCACGTCGAAAGCCCACCCGAAGCGATAGAACGGGAAGCCGTAGCGAGCTCGCACGGCGGTGCCTCGCGCGAAGTCGAGGCCATCGATCCGCACGTCACGGGGCACCGAAGACCGCGTCTCGAGATCGATCGGCTGGTAGACGAACGTGAGGATGTGCTGTCGCCAGATGTCGACGTCCGCCGAGATACGCGTGAAGAGGTAGAGGTTCGACTGCGAGAAATCGCTCGGATAGTCGAGGCGCGTCCCGTCGAGCCCGAGCTGGATCTCGTGGGCGAGGACCGCGAGGAAGCCGAGCTCGACGGTCGCGCGGATCCCGAACTCGTCGTCCGCAGGGGGGCTTGGCGCAACGGGCTCATCGTCGTCGACCGGAGCGGGCTCGACGCCGTCGACGGAGGCAGCCTCGGGTGCGTCCTCGGGCGGAGCTGCCTCCGGCGCGGCGTGGGAGGTCTCCACGGACGGGGCGCTCGCGTCGGCCAGGTCTTCCGTGGTCGTCGCTTCCACGGGCTCGGTCGCGGCCGCACCGACCCCGCTCGTCGCGTCTTGTGCCAGCACGGACGACGACGAGAGGGCCAGGCCGCAAGCGACGAGGAGCCACGTGTTGGTTCGGGTCGGTCCAAGCATGAGGCCGGGTGTAGGGCCGAGCGCCGCGACCGCAACCCAGTCTCCCCCCGGGTCCGCGCGTCTCTACGGACAGCGACCCGGAACGCGCGCACATCGGAGCGCGCGCTCCGACCTCACTCGAGGCCGCCAGCCTCAACGCTGCTCCGCGCTCGAGCGTGCGCAGCACCCCTTCGCGCGGGCGTCTCCGCTTTCGCGCCCTTCGGGAGCTTCCGAGAGCTGGCTCGATGCCGCGCTTGACGGTCCGGATGGGCTCTTCGATCCTCGATCTTCGTGCTCGATGCCCCCTTTCACCGACCAGCCACCCCCGCCGCGACCCGACCGGGCAACGCACAGCGCTGCGGCCGGAGAATGAAGCGATGAGCCACCTCGATGCATCCTGCCTGTGCGTGATCCTCGCGCTGAGCGCGAGCTCGTGTTCGTGCACGCCCGGCGAAGAGAGGTTCTTCGGTGGGCGCGCCGACGTCGACGCCTCGATCGATGCGGCGTGCATGCCGCCCGGTCCGTTCGTTCCGGGGAGCGTGCGCTGTGCGACCAACGCGGACTGCCTCGCTGCGTTCGCACCTTGGGCCGAGAGCGGGACGTTGCACGCGGTCTGCTTCGGAACCGTGTGCGAGTCGGCGGAGACGTGTACGGCGACACACCGGGGCGCCCCCGACTTCTGCATGTGTGGCGACCGGCTGCTTCTCGGCGGCTGCGGCTCACTCGCGCTCTGCGTGACGCTCGAAGGCGCGAGCACGGCGGCGTGTGTGCCGATCTGCTCGATGACAGAATCGGGCGACGGCGGCTGAGCGCCCGTGCGCCGCGGAGAGGAACGCTTCGTGGGCGTGAGAGCGAGTTGATGGTCAGCGGCGCAATTCCGAGGCTCTCCTCGGGGCTCAACCCTCTTCCGCTCTCTGCGTCGAGGTACTATTTAGACGACGCGCGCGATGCGGATCACGGTGTTCCTCACGCGCATCGCGCACTGAGCGCCGCTACGCGCGAGTTCCGGCAGTCAGCTCACCAGCTCTTCGTCGGCTCTCGTCAACAAGTCGGCGAGCATGCTCGCCCATCGGTCGATCTCCCCGCGCGGAGGGCCGGGCTTCACGTTGCCGGTCGGGCTCGGGTAGCGGTACGCCGTGGCGAACACGGAGAGAGGGACGAGAGGCAGGAGCCGTTCGCGCCAGGCATCTCCCGGAGGGAGCTTGACGAGACCCTTGTGGCTGCCCTCGATCTGAGACTCGAGGTCGTGCTCCGCGGTCACGAGCAGGCCTCGATGCAGCCGCACTGCCTTCATCAACTTCTCGGCAGCCTGCTGGAGATGAAACGCGCTCGTGGCGTTGCCTCGCTCCGAGAGCAGGACGGCGGCATCGAGGTCCTCTCTCGCCTTGGCGAGGTACGCACGGACGACGCGCTCAGAGGGCGTCGACACGGTAGCCCTGAGTCACAGCGATGTTGGCGAGAGTACCCGGCAGGGGCTTGCCCTCTTCGAACTGCGAGCGCGTCACCACCCAGAGATCCACACCCCGCCGCCGCAGCGCCGGAAGCGCGCCGGGAGTGGGCACGTGCGCTTCGTCCGCAACGACCGCGAGCAGGTCCCAATCGCTGCGTGGCGAGTGGGTACCGCGCGCGCGGCTTCCGAACAGCCACACCTCTTCGGGCGCAAGCGTGGCGAGGACCTCGGTGGCAGCTGTCGGCAGGGTGGGCGGGCGGAAGTGGCCAGCGTGGCGTTGCCACCTCTGCTGCCACGCGGACTGGGTGACTCCTGGAACGATCACTGCGGTCGGCACACCCACCCCGTGCGCTCGCAGGATGTTGGCGGCGGCCTGGATCTCGCGCGACCCGAGCTCGCACAGCCGAGCGAGCGTCTCGGGCAGCTCGCGCGCGTCGAGCACGGCCTCGACCGCCGCCATCGTGAGCACCATGCCTCGAATGAGCGCGCCGGATGGTCCGCGCAGCTCGTCGCGTATCGCTTCGGGCGTCGGCTCCATGGTCAGCGCCGCGCTCGAGAAGAGCTGTGGCATCTCGCGCACGAAGGCCTGAAGGATCGCGCCCAGCCACTCCCAAGCCTCGCGCAGCTGATCTGCGGCGATCGGATCGACTGGCTCCAGGCGCTCGCGGACGCGTGCGTGGATCTTCGACTCCGATCCGTCGAAGGACGCCAGCGCGTCGACGACTCGCTCGTCCGCGATCAGCGGAACCACGGCGCGCGAGAGCCGAAACAGCAACGGAACGGCCGCGTGGATCGCCCGCTCGACGGCTTCGCTCAGCCCCGCGTCGGAAGCCTGGCGCAGAGGCTCGACGACGTGTCTCCGCAGCTCGACCGGAAACCATGCGAGCTGCGCCCGAACGGACGCCGGAAGGTCGTCGAAGATGCCCGTCGCGTCGTCGCGCGTGTCCGTGCGCTGCAGTGTCGAGGGCACGGGCGGAGCGTAGCATTCCGCCAGTTCTGCGGTCGGACGGTCGCCGAGACGACTTCTTCGGTCGCGGGGGCTCCCCAGCCGGCCGTGTCGGGCCGCGCTGGCGTCGTGCTCGCCGCCGCGTCACAACCGCGGCCGTGCGTTCCGTCGAGATCGATTCCGTCCGTCGCCGCCTCGAGCTGGCCGGCCTGGAGCGTGAGAGCACCGACGAGATCGAGCCCGAGCTCTCGGCCAAGGCGAGCCGCTGGCTCCGCTTCCTGACGACCTTCTCCGCGCGCCGCCAGATCGGAGCGCTGCTCGATGACCGCGCCATACACAACGTCTACGTGACGATGGGGCGAGAGGCGCAGATCGATCTTCTCGACGGGCTCATCCGCTGGATGGAGGAAGAGCGCGAGCTGCGAGGGGCGCTCGACGTGGCGTCCTCTCCGGCGGCCGCGTCGGTCGAGCCGGAGCTCGTCGTGTGGGCGCGCGAGAACGGTGTGGAGAACGAGCTCGACGCACCGATCGCCGCGCTAGGGGACTTCGCGGGCAAGGGCCACTGGTTCGGCGACGTGCTTCGCCACTACGGCCGCATCACCGTGCGTCACGCTGCCAGCGGCGAAGCGAGGGTCTCCGGGTTCGCCCCGCGCGAGCAGCTCCTGGCCGCGCGGGCTTACCTCGAGCGAGCCGCCGCCGAGTCACGCGCAGCCGCGGCACGTGAGGCGCGCTGGGCCCGGACACCCGAGCGCGCCGTGCTCGCCCAGCTGGCTCGCGCGCTGCTCCCCGCCGAGCGGAGCCTCGCGGGCCGTGCACGCTTCGGCGCGGACCTCAGCGACCTCGTTCTCGATCCGGACGCGCTCACGCTCTTCGCGACGGATCTCGATGCTCCGCCACATCCAGCGAACGTGACGCTCGACCTCTCGCGGCACGAAGAGGGAATCGTCCTGCTGCTGCCCTCCTCGGCGCGGCCGGCCGCAGTGCTCTCGCTGGCTCGGTGGGCGCTCGACATCGCGCACGATCCTGCGCACCCCATGCACGAGCGGCTGGCCGCCGCGCTCGAGGTCCCGGCATGGACGCGCATGCTCGACTCCGTGAGCGCGACGCTCGCACGGCCCCCATCCCCAGACCCGACCCGTCTCGCGTTCTTCGTCTCGGCAGACGCGCGAGGCTTCGTCAGCGTCGACGTCTCACGGCAGGCCCGCGGGCTCAAGGGCTGGAACCGGGGCAAGCGGCTCGTCGGCCGCGCACGCTTCGAGACGAAGCCCATCGACCCGCGCGAGCGTCTCGCGATGCTCTCGCTCGCCTCCTCGTTCCCGGACGACGCCGGGGCCCACGCGACGGCGCTCGCTGCGC